>CBIHRX010000054.1:0-26912 GCA_966212555.1 uncultured Massilia sp. | reverse complement strand
CGGCGCCATGCCAGGTCGGTGATGTGCAGCAGGCCGTCGATGCCGCCCAGGTCGACGAACGCACCGTAGTCGGTGATGTTCTTGACGACGCCGGTGACGACGGTGCCTTCCTTCAGCGTTTCCATCAGCTTCGCACGCTCTTCGCCCATCGATGCTTCGATGACGGCGCGACGCGACAGCACGACGTTGTTACGCTTGCGGTCCAGCTTGATGACCTTGAATTCCAGGGTCTTGCCTTCGAACGGGGTCGTGTCCTTGACCGGACGGGTGTCGACCAGCGAACCCGGCAGGAATGCGCGGATGCCGTTGGTCAGGACGGTCAGGCCGCCCTTGACTTTGCCGTTCACGGTACCGGTGACGATCTCGCCCGATTCCATTGCTTTTTCCAGAGCCAGCCACGATGCCAGGCGCTTGGCCTTGTCGCGCGACAGGATGGTATCGCCGAAACCATTTTCCAGCGATTCGATGGCCACGGAAACGAAGTCACCAACTTTGACTTCCAGTTCGCCCTGGTCATTCTTGAATTCGTCGATGGGGATGAAAGCTTCCGATTTCAGGCCGGCGTTGACGATCACGAAGTTGTGATCCAGGCGCACGACTTCGGCGGAGATGACTTCGCCCGAACGCATGTCCTGACGGGCCAGCGACTCTTC
The DNA here is from genome assembly GCA_966212555.1 of uncultured Massilia sp. GTDB lineage: Bacteria > Pseudomonadota > Gammaproteobacteria > Burkholderiales > Burkholderiaceae_D > Telluria. The sequence continues at coordinate 26,259 of CBIHRX010000054.1, read as the reverse complement.
GAAGAGTGCTGCGAAGCTTTCCATACCGGTTGCTTGATTTGCTGCAGTAGCCATAAGTTTTGAGATGTTAGCCAGCAGACCGGCAATATGCGATCTGAACTGGGTCAAGTTGAACCACACCCGGGACATCCCGGGCACCAAAATCAGGGATGCGCATACCAGGCCAGCACCTGTTCGACGGCTTCGTCAGCCGTCATCTGCGAGGTATCGAGGATGTGCGCCCCTTCCGCCGGCACCAGCGGCGCCACGGCGCGCTGCGTATCGCGCGCATCACGGGCCTGCAAATCCGCCAGCAGATCGTCCATATTAGCAGAAAATCCTTTGTCAATCAATTGCTTATACCGGCGTTGCGCACGTGCCTCAACACTTGCTGTCAGGAACACCTTCAGCTGTGCGCCAGGAAAGATCACAGTGCCCATGTCGCGGCCATCGGCCACGAGGCCGGGCGTCTCGCGAAAGCTGAGTTGCAGGCCATACAACGCCTGGCGCACGGCCGGCAGCGCGGCGATCTTCGACGCGGTATTACCCACTTCTTCCTGGCGGATCGCGTTGCCCACTTCTTCCGTGCCGAGGTAGATGTGGCCGCCGTTGAAGCGGACGGGCAGGTGTTCGGCGACCTTGGCGAGCGCGTGCTCGTCGCGCAGGTCGGTGCCGCGGCGCAGCGCGGACAGCGCGGTCAGGCGGTACAGGGCGCCGGAATCCAGCAGGTGGAAGCCCAGGCGGTCGGCGACCTTGTGGGCCACCGTGCCCTTGCCCGAGGCGGTCGGGCCGTCAATCGTGATGACGGGAATGTTCAAATTCGGCATGTTATTTGTTTACCAATGTGCCGCATACAAATGGTGGGCGGAGGCCGCCCACCCTACGGCCGTAGGGTGGGCACCCCGTGCCCACCGAAATGAACCAGCAAATCGTCAGGATAAAGTGTCTTGCGCTATTCCGGAAAACGTTTCGAAATAATCCGGGAACGTCTTGGCCACGCACTTCGGATCGTTGATGCGCATCGCGTTGCCGCGGCGCGCCGCGCCGTCCAGCGACGCCAGCGAGAAGCACATCGCCATCCGGTGGTCGTCGTAGGTGTCGATGGTGGCCGGCTGCAGCAGCTCCGGCGGCGTCACCCGGATGTAGTCCGGGCCCTCTTCCACGGTCGCGCCGACCTTGCGCAGTTCCGTCGCCATCGCGGCCAGGCGGTCCGTCTCCTTCACGCGCCAGCTGGCGATGTTGCGCAGGGTGCTGGTGCCGTCCGCGTACAGCGCGGCGACAGCGATCGTCATCGCGGCGTCCGGGATGTGGTTGAAGTCGGCGTCGATGGCCTTCAGCACGCCGTTCGACGTCGCCTCGATCCAGTTGTCGCCCTTCGTGATCGTGGCCCCCATCAGTTCCAGCGCATCGGCGAAGCGCACGTCGCCCTGTATCGAATCCTTGCCCACGCCTTCCACGCGCACCGGACCGCCGGCGATCGCGCCCGCGGCCAGGAAGTACGACGCCGACGACGCATCGCCCTCGACGTGGATGCTGCCCGGGCTCTGGTACTTCTGGCCCGGCTGCACGGTGAACGACGCCCAGCCGTCCTGGCCGACCGTCACGCCGAAGCGGCGCATCAGGTTCAGCGTGATCTCGATGTACGGCTTCGAAATCAGTTCGCCCACCACCTCGATCGTGACCGGCTTGTCGACCGCCATCAGCGGCGCGGCCATCAGGAGGGCCGTCAGGAACTGGCTGGATACGTTGCCGCGCACGGCGATGCGGTCCGGCTGCACCTTGCCCGCGCGGATGTGCAGCGGCGGATAGCCCGGATTGCCCGTGTATTCGATGGACGCGCCGACGGCGTTCAGCGCGTCGACCAGGTCGCCGATCGGACGCTCGTGCATGCGCTCGACGCCGTGCAGGGTGTAGTCGCCGCCGATCACGGCCAGCGCCGCCGTCAGCGGACGGATCGCGGTGCCCGCATTCCCCATGAACAGGTCGGCCTGGCCGACGGGCAGCGTGCCGGCGGCGCCGTGCACGACGTGCGTGCGCTCGTCGACTTCTTCCCACCGGATGCCCAGTTTTTTCAGGGCGTCCAGCATGACGGACGTGTCGTCCGACGCGAGCAGGTCGTGGATGGTGGTCGTGCCTTCGGACAGCGCCGCGAGCAGCAAGGTGCGGTTGGAGATGCTCTTCGAGCCCGGCAGGCGCACGGTGCCCTGCACGCGCATCACGGGTTCGAGGTCGATGTGCTGCGGATAGATTTTAGCTTGTGTCATTTTCCAGATTCCTGATCGGGCGCCGGCGGTTTTTCCGCGGCTTCGATCGCTTCGATCCACGCGCGGCGGGCGCGCTGGGCGTTGGCGTAGGTCGCCTCCAGCGCGGGTCCGTCGCTGGCTGCGAGCCGCGCGCGAAGGTGAGTCAATTGAGCGAGATAGGCGTCCAGTTCGCCGAGCAGCGCGTCACGGTTCGCGAGGCTGATGTCGCGCCACATTTCCGGAGAACTCCCGGCGATGCGGGTGAAGTCGCGGAAGCCGCTGGCGGCGTACTGGAACAGCAGGTCCGCGTGCGGCTTGCCCGCGATGTCGTCGACGAGCGCGTACGCGAGGAGGTGCGGCAGGTGGCTGACCGCGGCGAACACCTTGTCGTGTTCCTGCGGCGTGAGCATGTGGATGATGGCGCCGCACGTGCGCCACGCGGCGGCCACTTTGTCGATGGCTTCCGGCGCGTTTTCCGGCAGCGGCGCCAGTACGGTCTTCTTGCCGCGGTACAGGTCGGGAATCGCCGCGTCCGGACCGTTCGATTCGCGCCCGGCGATCGGGTGGCCCGGCACGAACTGGGCAATCTTGTCGCCCAGCGCGGCGCGCGCGGCCGCCACGACGTCGGACTTGGTGCTGCCCGCGTCCGTGACGATCGTCTGCGGCTCCAGGTACGGCAGCAGCGATGCGAGAATCGGCCCGGTCTGCGCGACGGGTGCCGCCAGCAGCACGAGGTCGGCGCCGCGCAGTGCCTCTTGCGGCGACGTCGCGGCCGCGTCGATGATCCCGAGTTCGCGCGCACGCGCCAGCGCCTGCGCGGAGCGTCCCAGGCCGACGATGTGGCCCGCGGCGCCGGCCGCCTTCAGTCCCAGCGCGAACGAGCCGCCGATCAGGCCGACGCCGACGATGACGACTTTGGAAAACATCAGCCCAGTGCCTTCCTGAGTGCTTCGACGAAGCGGGCATTCTCTTCCGGCAGGCCGATCGAGATGCGCAGCCATTGCGGCAGGCCGTACGCGCCGACCGGACGCACGATCACGCCCTGCTTCAGCAGCGCGAGGTTCACGCGCGCGCCGGCACCGTCGTCGTCGCCCACTTTCACGAGCACGAAGTTGCCGTAGGACGGGACGTATTCCAGTTTGAGCTCGTCGAACGCGGCCGTCAGCTGCTTGTAGCCGGCGCGGTTGTTCTCGGCACCCTTCTGCAGGAATGCCTTGTCGTTCAGCGCCGCGATGGCGGCGGCCTGCGCGAGCGAATTCACGTTGAACGGCTGGCGGATGCGGTTCATCAGGTCCGTCACGGCCGGCTGGGCGATGGCGAAACCGACGCGCAGGCCCGCGAGGCCATAGGCTTTCGAGAACGTGCGCGAGACGATCAGGTTCGGGTATTTGCGTACCCACTGCGTCGATTCGAACTGGTCCTTCTGCTCCAGGTATTCGTTATACGCCTCGTCCAGCACGACGACGACGGAGGCCGGCACCTTCGCGAGGAACGCCTCGATCTCGGGCGCGGAGATGAACGTGCCGGTCGGGTTGTTCGGGTTGGCGATGTAGACGAGGCGCACATCCTCCACATGCGCATCGATGGCGGCGGCCATCGCGTCGAGGTCGTGGCCGTAGTTCTTGGCCGGGACGACGATGCCGCGCGCACCGACGCCCTGCGTGGCCAGCGCGTACACGGCGAACGAGTACTGCGCATAGACGACGGCCTGGCCCTTTTGCACGAACGCGTGCGCGGCGATCTCGAGGATGTCGTTGGAGCCGTTGCCGAGCGTGATCCAGTCGGCCGGCACGTCGTAGCGCGTGGCCAGCGCGGCCTTCAGCTCGAAGCCGTTGGCGTCCGGGTAGCGGCCGAGTTCCGCGGCGGCGGCGGCCATCGCGGCCTTGGCCGACTCGGGGATGCCGAACGGGTTTTCGTTGGAAGCCAGTTTCACGATATTGGCTTCATCGAGGCCGAACTCGCGGGCGACTTCGGAAATGGGTTTGCCGGCCTGGTAAGGGGCGATGGCACGGACGTAATCGGGACCGAATTGCGACATGGGATTCTCTTGGCTGGTGTGGTGTGATTCAGAGGCCGACGGGATAGGATCCCAATACCTTGAAGAAGGCGGCGTTGTCCTTGAGTTCTTCGAGCGCGCGGCCGACCGCGGCATCGGCGATGTGGCCTTCGACGTCGACGTAGAAGTAGTACTCCCACGTGCCGATGCGGGCCGGACGCGATTCGAAGCGCGTCATCGACACGCCATGCTTCGCCAGCGGCGCGAGCAGGCTGTAGACGGCGCCGGCCTTGTTCGGCACGGCCAGCACGATCGATGTACGGTCCTTGCCGGACGGGCCCGTAGCCTGGCTGCCGATGATCAGGAAGCGCGTGCGGTTGTGCGGGTCGTCCTGGATGTGCGCCTGCACGACGCCCAGCTTGTACTGCTCGCCCGCCATTTCGCTCGCGATGGCGGCGATGGTCGGATCCTGGCTCGCCAGCACGGCCGCTTCCGCGTTCGACGCGACGGCGCGGCGCTCGATGCCCGGATGGTGCAGGTTGAGCCACACCTGGCACTGGGCCAGCGCTTGCGAATGGGCGCACACGACCTTCACGCCGTCCATGCTGCCCGTCTTCGTCATGAGGCTGTGGTGCACGGGGATCGACACCTCGCCGCTGATGATGGTCGTCGTTGCGAGCATCAGGTCGAGCGTGCGGTTGATGGCGCCCTCGGACGAGTTCTCGACGGGGACGACGCCGTAGTCGGCGGTGCCGGCCTCGGTGGCGCGGAACACTTCGTCGATCGACACGCACGGCAGGCCTTCGACGGCGCTGCCGAACTGCTGGAACACGGCCTGTTCGCTGAACGTGCCGGTGGGGCCGAGGAAGGCGACGGTCACGCGCTTTTCCAGCGCGCGGCAGGACGACATGATCTCGCGGAAGATGGTCTGCACGTCCTGGTTCTTCAGCGGGCCGGGATTGCGCTCGGCGACGCCGCGCAGCACCTGCGCTTCGCGCTCGGGGCGGAACACGGGGGCGTTCGTCTCGGCCTTCACGTGGCCGACTTCCTGCGCGACCCTGCCGCGGCGTGAAAGGAGTTCGAGGATTTGCGCGTCGATCGCATCGATCTGTTCGCGCAGGGGTTTGAGTTTGTCTGTCATTGTCTGCTCATTGGGTGCGGTTCGCGTCGGCCCGTACCATGGACTCGTCGTCCCCGCGCAGGGGGGGACCCAATTTTTTCGCGGCGCCAGGATGCTCGTGCTTGCGGCTCCGGATGCTGACCTTGGGTTCCCGCCTGCGCGGGAACGACGGTTTGGCGGCGACTCAGCGCCCCGCGAACTCGTTCAAATAATCGACCAGGGCTTGCACACCCTCGATCGGCATCGCGTTGTAGATCGATGCCCGCATACCGCCGACGGACTTGTGGCCCTTCAGTTGCAGCAGGCCGCGCGCTTTGGCGCCGGCCAGGAATTGTTCGTTCAACGACTCATCGCGCAGGTAGAACGGTACGTTCATGCGCGAGCGATATTCGGGCGCCACACGATTCTGGTAAAAGTCGTCGGCGTCCAGCGCCGCGTACAGCAGGCGCGCTTTTTCGATGTTGCGGCGTTCCATCTCGGCCACGCCGCCCTGTTTCTTCAGATGCGCGAACACGAGGCCCGCGATATAGATCGCATACGTCGGCGGCGTGTTCAGCATCGACTCCGCCTCCGCCACCGCGCGCCAGTTGAACACGCCCGGGCAGATCGGCAGCGCGTTGTCGAGCAGGTCCTCGCGCACGATCGTGATCGTCAGGCCCGCCGGGCCGATGTTCTTTTGCGCGCCGGCGAAGATCACGCCGTATTTCGACACGTCGATCCGGCGCGACAGGATGTGCGACGACATGTCGACGACGAGCGGCGTATTGCCCTGCACGGTCGGCACGTAATCGATCTCGACGCCGTCGATGGTCTCGTTCGTGCAGATGTGCAGGTAGGCCGCGTCGTCGCTCAGCTTCCACGATTCCTGCGGCGGCACGGTGGTGAAGCGGCTCGCTTCGCCGGACGCCGCCACGTTCACGTTGGCGTAGCGCTTCGCTTCCTTGAGCGACTTGCCCGACCACGAACCCGTGTGGACGAAATCGATGGTGGCCGGCTGCGGTTTGCGGCCCACCATGTTCAGCGGGATGATCGCGTTCTGGCCGAGCCCACCGCCCTGCAGGAACAGGACCTTGTAGTTCGCCGGTATCGCCAGCAGCTCGCGCAGGTCGGCTTCGGCCTGCTTCGCGATCGAGATGAATTCGGGGCCGCGATGGCTCATCTCCATCACCGACATGCCGCTGCCGTGCCAGTCGAGCATCTCGTCGGCAGCCTGGCGCAGCACTTCCTTGGGCAGGACGGCGGGGCCGGCGGAGAAGTTGTACACCTGGGTCATCGCCTGCTCCTTATTTGCCGACGATGCTTTGTGCGTTCTGCGCCATCATCTTCTGGATGCGCGGCATCATCACGCGCTGGCTGATCTCCATGCTGCGGGTCATCAGCGTGGGCATGTTCGCCAGCATCTTCTGGCCCAGCGGCGACGCGTAGAACGCGGACAGCTGGCGGATCTCGTCCAGCGTATAGGTCTCGGCATACAGCGGCACCATTTCGGCCAGCATGTCGTCGACCAGGGTCGGGTCGGCAAAGATGGCGCGCGTCTGCGCGGTCAACTTCGGCAGCGCTTCCTGGAGCTTCTTGTGCGCCTCGGCCTTCTTCTCCGCGGAGAGGGTCGCGTCGCTGTCGATCATCGCGTTCAGCGACGCGGCCATCTGGGCCGGCATCTGCTGGTCCGCCTGCTTCAGCGACGCCAGCATCACGTCGCGGATCTTCATCGACGCCATCATCTGCTTGGTGGCGGCGACGACGGCCGGGTCGGCGGACGGTACCGGCGTCGCGGCAAACGCGGCGGGCGAGCAAATGACGACGAGGGCGGAGGCGATGGCGACGAGAGATTTCTTCACGGATGTCCTTGATGGTGGCTGGTGCGGGGGCTTGCAATCCCGGCATGACAATGCGGGTTCCTCGATTTTCGCACGAAACTTGCAAAAAATCCTCAACCGCCGTCATTCCCGCGAAAGCGGGAACCCATGCTGAAGCTCCGGAGTCGGCCTACTCATTACGTCGCGATGCTTCCAAGATATCAAATTCTGTGCCTCAGTATGGATTCCCGCCAACGCGGGAATGACGGTGACTCGAGCGTTCCGATTAATAAAAAAGCCGCCGAGACGCAAGCGTCAGGGCGGCTTTGTCGCTGGAACTGCCCGGCTTATTCCGGCGCCGGCTCCAGTTCCGTTTCCTCGAGGTCGGTCTCGACCACGCGCTGCAGGCCGGACAGCCTGGTGCCGTCCTCCACCGCGATCAGCGTCACGCCCTGGGTGGCGCGGCCCATCTCGCGGATCTCGGCCACGCGGGTGCGGATCAGCACGCCGCCGGTCGTGATCAGCATGATCTCGTCCGTCTCGTCGACCAAGGTCGCGGCGACGACTTTGCCGTTGCGCTCGGACGTCTGGATCGCGATCATGCCCTTCGTGCCGCGGCCGTGGCGCGTGTACTCCGTGATCGGGGTGCGCTTGCCGAAGCCGTTTTCCGTCGCGGTCAGCACGGACTGCTGCTCGTTCTCGGCGACCAGCAGCGCGATCACGTTCTGCCCCTCTTCCAGGTTCATGCCGCGCACGCCGCGCGCGGTACGGCCCATCGGGCGCACGTCGTTCTCGTCGAAGCGCACGGCCTTGCCGGCGTCCGAGAACAGCATCACGTCGTGCTTGCCGTCGGTGAGCGCGGCGCCGATCAGGAAGTCGCCCTCGTCCAGGTCGACCGCGATGATGCCGGCCTTGCGCGGGTTACTGAAATCGCGCAGCGGGGTCTTCTTGACGGTGCCGAGGCTCGTCGACATGAACACGTAATGGTCTTCCGGGAACGTCGAGTTTTCGCCCGACAGCGGCAGGATCACCGTGATCTTCTCGCCGTCCTGCAGCGGGAACATGTTCACGATCGGCTTGCCGCGCGAGTTGCGCGAGCCCTGCGGCACTTCCCACACCTTCAGCCAGTACATCCGGCCGCGGTTGCTGAAGCACAGCATGTAGTCGTGCGTGTTGGCGATGAACAGCTGGTCGATCCAGTCCTCGTCCTTCGTCGCCATCGCCTGCTTGCCGCGGCCGCCGCGCTTCTGCGCGCGGTACTCGGAAATCGGCTGCGATTTCATGTAGCCGGTGTGCGACAAGGTGACGACCATGTCCTGCGGCGTGATCAGGTCTTCCGTTTCGAGGTCGGACGCATTGTGCTCGATGGCGGAACGGCGGGTGTCCTTGCCGTTTTCCGCGTAGTCGGATTTGATCTGCGCCATCTCGTCGACGATGATGCTCGTGACGCGCTCCGGGCGGGCCAGGATGTCGAGCAGGTCGGCGATGTGCGCCATCACTTCCTTGTACTCGTTGACGATCTTGTCCTGCTCCAGGCCGGTCAGGCGCTGCAGGCGCATCTGCAGGATTTCCTGGGCCTGCTCGTCCGACAGTTTATACAGGCCGTCCTGCTGCATGCCGTAGTGCTTCGGCAGGTGCTCCGGACGGAACGCCTCGATGCCGCCGGCGGCGCCGGTCTCGGTACGCATCAGCATTTCGCGCACGAGGGACGAATCCCACGCGCGCGCCATCAGTTCCGTCTTCGCGACCGGCGGCGTCGGCGCGGCCTTGATGATCGCGATGAAGTCGTCGATGTTCGCCAGCGCGACCGCGAGGCCTTCCAGCATGTGGCCGCGTTCGCGTGCCTTGCGCAGCTCGAACACGGTGCGGCGCGTGACCACTTCGCGGCGGTGCGACAGGAAGCACTCCAGCATCTGCTTCAGGTTCAGCAGCTTCGGCTGGCCGTTGACGAGGGCCACCATGTTCATGCCGAACGTGTCCTGCAGCTGGGTCTGCTTGTACAGGTTGTTCAGCACGACTTCCGGCACTTCACCGCGCTTCAGCTCGATGACGACGCGCATGCCCGATTTATCGGACTCGTCGCGGATGTCGGAAATGCCTTCCAGCTTCTTGTCGCGCACGTTTTCGGCGATGCGCTCCAGCAGCGATTTCTTGTTGACCTGGTATGGCAGCTCGTCGACGATGATCGCGATGCGGCCGCCGTCCTTGCCGTATTCCTCGAAGTGGGTCTTGGCGCGCATCACGACGCGGCCGCGGCCCGTGCGATAGCCGTCGCGCACGCCCGAGACGCCGTAGATGATGCCGGCCGTCGGGAAGTCCGGCGCCGGGATCAGCTCGATCAGTTCGTCGATCGTGCAGTCCGGATTCCTCAGGACGTGCATCGCGCCGTTGATCACTTCGGACAGGTTGTGCGGCGGGATGTTCGTCGCCATGCCGACCGCGATACCGGACGAGCCGTTGATCAGCAGGTTCGGGATCTTCGTCGGCAGGACAGTCGGCTCTTTTTCCTTGCCGTCATAGTTCGGCTGGAAGTCGACGGTGTCCTTGTCGATGTCGGCCAGGAGTTCGTTCGAGATCTTGTCCAGGCGGCACTCGGTATAACGCATCGCCGCGGCGGAGTCGCCGTCGATCGAACCGAAGTTGCCCTGCCCGTCCACGAGCGTATAGCGCAGCGAGAAATCCTGGGCCATGCGGACCAGGGTGTCGTAGATCGACGCGTCGCCGTGCGGGTGGTACTTACCCATCGTGTCGCCGACCACGCGCGCACACTTCAGGTACGGACGGTTCCACACGTTGTTCATCTCGTGCATCGCGTAGAGCACGCGGCGGTGCACGGGCTTCAAGCCGTCGCGCACGTCCGGCAGAGCACGGCCCACGATCACGCTCATGGCGTAATCGAGGTAGCTCTTGCGCATCTCTTCTTCCAGGGAAATTGGAACTGTTTCTTTTGCGAATTGATCCATTGTGCGGGTCGGCGCCTTCAGGCTGATAAGTGATATTCCAAGCCCATGATTTTACCACGGCAGCCCTATCCATAACGTATTTCAACGGCGGGCAACAGCGATGACAAACGGGCACAATTAACCCTTTGACACATGCCTGTCATAAACATTCGTCAAGCTTGCGCACGACTCCCGACACCTTGTTGCGCAGAAACAACGCGACAAATAGCATGCACGGCAATTGGTCGCCGGCCGGTCGTGCGGATGTGGCGTATGTGGCAAAATGGCCGAGACGTTAATTGCTTGTTTCACAATGCGGAACTGACGTGCTGTCTCGAGTGTTAATATTATGCTCACGTCTTATTGCCCTGAGGCAGTTTCGCTGCTAGAAGATTTTACCGAAAGGAAGAAAAAATATGAATAAATTGGCAACCCTCGTATTCGCAGCTACGGCCGCGATGGCGGGCAGCGCATCCGCGCAAAGCGCGCCTCCGTATGCGCCGCTGACCACCGATATCAAGGCGCCGACGCCGTACAGCGCTTACGTGCAGGATGCCCGTGGTGTCATCGCCCGCAATCCTTTCGGCCTGTGCTGGCGCACCGGCTACTGGACCCCGGCCGACGCGGTCCCGGGCTGCGACGCACCGCTGTGCGTGGAACCCGAGCGCCTGGAAAACGGCAAGTGCGTCGCTCCGCCGCCGCCGCCGGCCCCGGCCGCTCCGGCACCTGCCCCGGCTCCGGCCCCGGCACCGGCTCCGGTCCCGACCTCGGAAAAAGTGAGCTACTCGGCTGACGCCTTCTTCGACTTCGACAAGGCCGTCCTGAAGCCGGCCGGCAAAGCGTCGCTGGACGACCTGGTCGGCAAGCTGAAAGACATCAACCTGGAAGTCATCATCGCCGTCGGCCACACCGACTCGGTCGGCACCGACGAGTACAACCAGAAGCTGTCCGTGCGCCGCGCCGAAGCCGTCAAGGCCTATCTGCAGAGCAAGGGCGTGGAATCGAACCGCGTCTACACGGAAGGTAAGGGCGAGAAACAGCCGGTCGCCGACAACAAGACCGCCGCCGGCCGTGCGAAGAACCGCCGCGTGGAAATCGAAGTCGTCGGTACCCGCAGCAACAAGCAGTAATCCGGCGCATGCCTGAACAACCCCGCTGCGGCGGGGTTTTTTTATGCCCTGGTTTTTTTCACGATCCCATCCGTACCCGCTACCCATTTCCGCTATCATTCCGTCCTATGACTACGACGACCAACGCCGATCCCTTAGAGATCCAGAAGTTCAGTGAACTGGCCCACCGCTGGTGGGACCCGACGTCCGAATTCCGTCCGTTGCACGACATCAACCCGTTGCGCCTGGAATGGATCAACGCGCGCGTCTCGCTGGCTGGTAAAAACGTCATCGACATCGGCTGCGGCGGCGGCATCCTGTCGGAATCGATGGCGCGCAAGGGCGCCAAGGTCACGGGCATCGACCTGTCGAAAAAGGCATTGAAAGTCGCCGACCTGCACAGCCTGGAATCGGGCGTGGAAGTCCGCTACAAATTGATCGCGGCGGAAGACATGGCGGCGGAAGAGCCGGGCCAGTTCGACGTCGTCACCTGCATGGAGATGCTCGAGCACGTCCCGGACCCGGCCGCCATCGTGCGCGCCGCGGCGGCGCTCGTCAAACCGGGCGGCCGCGTGTTCTTCTCCACGCTGAACCGCAACGTCAAGTCGTATCTGTTCGCCGTCGTCGGCGCGGAATACGTGCTACGCATGCTGCCGCGCGGCACCCACGACTATGCCAAATTCATCACGCCGGCCGAGTTGTCGAACTTCGTGCGCGACGCCGGCCTCATCGTCGACGGGCTGAAAGGCTTGACCTACAACCCGCTGACCAAGATCTACTCGCTGAACCAGGACACCGACGTCAACTACATGGTCGCCTGCAGCAAACCGCTTTAAGTATCGACACATGACCTTTTCTTCTTCCCTGCCCGCGCCGCGCGCCGTCCTGTTCGACCTCGACGGCACCCTGGCCGACACCGCGCCCGACCTCGCGGCGGCCGTCAACTGGATGCGCACGGAGCGCGGCCTGGAACCGACGCCTTACGCCATCCTCCGCCCGACCGCGTCGGCCGGCGCCCGCGGCATGATCGGCGCCGCCTTCGGCCTGGCGCCGGGGGACGCGGGCTACGAAGAACTGCGCCTGGAATGGTTCGAGCGCTACCAGTCCAACATGGCCGTGCACAGCACGCTGTTCGACGGCATCCCCGACCTGCTGGACGGCCTTGCTGCAGCCGGCATGGCCTGGGGCATCGTCACCAACAAGCCGGCCCGCTTCACGGACCCGCTCGTCCCGCAAATCGGCCTGGCGCATGCGGGCTGCGTGATCTCGGGCGACACGACGCCGCACTCGAAACCCCACCCCGCCCCGCTGCTGGAAGCGGCGCGCCGCCTGGACCTCGACCCGACCCACTGCTGGTACGTGGGCGACGACCAGCGCGACATCGAGGCGGGCCGCGCGGCCGGCATGGTCACCGTGGCCTGCAACTGGGGCTATTGCGGGTCCATCGATCCGGCGACGTGGGGCGCCGACTATCTGCTGGACACGCCGCACCAGCTTCTGCACATGTTGCGCGAGCTGGCCGGTGCTGCAGTAACGACCGCCTGATCTCCTTTTGTCGCATCCTGCCCATGCCGCCGCTCGTGGTGGCATGGTTGTTCGCCGCCTCGCGGCCGTTGTCGGTTAGTTGCAGATATACGCTCAGTGCCCTGGTCTCGTTAGATCGCGTCGTGGGGCGATCAGCTCGTCATTTACATATCTTTACGATTGATACAGGGAATCGTCTATCTCTCCACGATGCCACTGGGTAATCTACAACCACACGACAACAACGTCTCAGGAGCAGACAAATGGAAACGATCAAGACCACCACCTCCCGTATCCACCCGCTGATGGCAGCTGCCGCAGTGTCCGTCATCGTCGTCAGCCTGGCTGGCGCCGCCGCGATCACCGGCCTCCTGCCGAGCTCGCACAGCGCTCCCGAGGCTGCCCCGACCCAGGTGAACCCGGCCTACGCCGCCGCCCCGACCGCCGCACCGGCCCTGCCGATGGCTGCAGATGCAACGGCCCCGCAAGGCCTGCAGCCGGTCCAGGGCGCCTATGCCCAGCCGGCCGTCGCGAGCGCCCAACCGGCTCCGGCTCCGACGGTGATCAAGGAAACGATCATCAAGGAAGTCCCGGCAAAACCGGCACCGCGCCACACCACGCACCACACGAGCTACGCCCAGAACGATACGTACCGTGAACCGGCGCCGCGCCCTGCCCCGCAACCGGCACAGCCGAACTACGTCGCCATCGGCACCGGCGCCGTCGTCGGCGGCCTGCTGGGCAACCAGGTCGGCAGCGGCAACGGCCGCAAACTGGCAACGGTGGCCGGCATCATCGGCGGCGGCATGCTGGGCAACCAGATCGCCAACCAGAACCAGGGTCGTTGATCACCCGGGCCTTGATTCTCCGCACCTCGCACCCATATCGGGTGTGAGGGCGCTGCAAGGCTCTCCGCTCACTGGCCGATTGCGGTACAATGAGCATTCCTTTCTGGGGGCGACCTGGTTTCGACGTGGGTTGCAAAGCAGAACAGGGCATACCGAGGACTGGTTACCTCGTAAATACATCCAGAAATCAATAACTGCAAACGATAACTCGTACGCACTCGCAGCCTAATCGCTGCTAGCTCTACACCACCTCGCCTCTGGGGTGTGCCGCAAGGCAAGTAGAGTCATTTACAGAGGCTAGGACTCAACCGGGTTACCTGGTTGCTTCCGAAACTTTAGGTAACTCGCTTGGTTGCAGGGTGCACGTCCCCGTCAACCAGGTTAAATTAAAAGACAGTGCTAAGTATGTAGAACTGTCTGTAGAGTGCTTGCGGACGCGGGTTCAATTCCCGCCGCCTCCACCAGTATTCAGAAAAAAGCCCGACTCGCGCAAGCGAGCCGGGCTTTTTTTCGCACCTCAAGCGCCAACCGGGAATTGAATCCGCGTCCGGCACGGACGAGGGGCGAGCGGGGAATTCGAGTCGCGCAGCGACGAGCCCGCGAGCGACCTTGCGCTTGCAAGCGCAAGGGCTCTCCGATTCGCCTGGCTAAAAAAATTTTCCCGGCGCTCAAATCGATTTCAAATACTCCACCAACGCCGCTTTCTCGTCATCGGACAACCCCAGCCCAAAGTGACCATCATAGTGGTTCACCACATCAAGCAGCGTCGCAAACCGCCCGTCGTGGTAAAAGCCGCCTTTGGTATGTGTCCACAGGCCCTTGAGGGGCGCCGTCCGGTACCGCTTGTCGGGCGCCCGGTTGGCCTGGAAATCGTCGATCCCAATCTCCTGGGCCGTATGCAGATTCCAGCCCGGCTCCGTGAACGTGGGCGCGACGTGACAGCCGGCGCACCGTGCCTTGCCCTCGAACAGGCGCTTGCCGACCGACGCCGCCTTGCCGTCGTAGCTGCCCGCGGGCGGCGCCGGCGCGACGATGGCGAGCTGGTAGATGTGCAGCGCCGGCAATTTCGGGCTGATCAGGTCCGGGTCGTTGCGGACGTTGCCGAAATTGTTGCGTGCCGCGACGGGGAACTGGGCCGGGTCATTGAGCCGTGGATCGTAGAAGGTACCGCGGCCGTGCATCTCCAGGTTGGCGACGAACGCGTTCCAGTGCGGTACCGATCCCCAGCCCGTCCATGTGTGCAGGTTGACCCCGGCCAGGCCGAACGCCGGCGGGATCAAGGTTGCGGCCGACTTCCCGTCCGGACGAAAACCTTTCCCGTCGAGGAGCAGCTCGGCATCGAATTTCCCCGGTCCCCATGCCGCGAGCACGGTACGGACGTCCGCTTCCGTCGTACCCAGCAGGTTCGCGACGGCACTGAGGTCGGGCGCGAGATTGATGATCGCGCCCACGTTCAGGTCGCGGTTGGCCCAGCCGTCGAGCCGGTGGCCGATTCCCTGTGCCAGCGAATTGTCCACCGTCGAATGGCACAGCGCGCACTGCACGCCCATGGTGCGCAGCCTGCCGTTTGCATCGAAACGTCCGGTCACGCCGACGACGGCGTTTGCCTTCAGCAACGCAAGGGTGTTCGCGGGATCGTTCAGGTCGATCTTGCCGGCTTTCAGGCCATCGACGACGGCGCGAGGAAGCGCATCGACATCGACTTTCAACCCGACCGCCAGCGCGGCTTTCGGGCTCACACCCGGACCGACGCCGCCGAAACGCGCACCCTGGATCGCCTGGTGCAGCTTGATCGTGTCGCCCCAGAAGGCTTCGTCGCCGAAGGTATCGAAGCGGAAGATCTGCCGTCCCTGCACGACGGCATGCCGGACATCGTTCAGGATGTTGCGGTCGATGCGGGTCAGTGCCTGATCGTCGCCGGTGTGCGACGAGGCTCGCAACGCGAGCAGCAACAGCACTGGGATGGACCACCATGTCAGCCGTTTCATCGTTCGACTCCTGTGTTGAGGATGCGACCGGGTTGAAACTACGCCGGGGGAAACCCGGCGGCATGAGGTGTCTCAAACGGACATGGTGGACGCCTGTTCGGCTCAGACGAGCTCGCGATAGAAAAATGTCGTAGCGCACAGCCCGCCATCCGGCAGCAACGCGTAGCCGGGAATGACGCCCAACCGCGCCCACCCCATGCGCGCATACAGGCGCTCCGCCTCGGCGCTGGCGGTATCGAGCACCAGCAGCGTCTTGCCGAGCGACCGTGCCTCCCGCTCCGCCGCATCCATCAGCGCCGCGCCGACGCCCTGCTTGCGCGCCCGCCGCATCACGAGCATCTTGCACAGGTCGGCCCTGTGCGGTTGGTTGTCCGGCATCGCCAGCACGAGGTGAACGGTTCCGACCATCCCATGCTCATCTTCGGCAACGAGCAACGCGCGCTTGCCGGCAGAGACATCAGCCGCCAGCCCGCGCCACCACGCGAGCGCCTGGCCCAGCGTGTACGGCTGCATGAACCCGACGGACGCCCCGCCCTCGACACAGTCGAACAGGACGGCGGCCAAGCCTTCGATGTCGGCATCGGTCGGCGAATGAATACGGCGAACGCGGCAACTCATGATCAGCTCCTGGCAAGCGTGGTGAGGACGACGGCATAGCGCGCCGGCACGTCCCCGGGGTTGTGGAAGGAATTCGGTGCGTCGAGGGGAATGGCGAGGCAGTCGCCCGTCTCCAGCAGCCAGGATTCGCTGCCGTACGTGATCTGCATGCGGCCTTCGAGGATCCAGATCTGTTGCAGCACCGCGGGCGTGCGGGGGCCGGCCTCGTACGTCACGCGCGTACGCGGCGGAAACGTCACGTCGACGATACGCGTCGGCGATTGGAACCCTTCCGGCGAGACGTTGCGGCGCAGATAGCCGGAATGCGGGTCTTGCCACGTGACCTGGCCGGCATGGCGCGAGACGGGCTCGGCCTTGCGCGCCGGATCGTCGAACAGGGAGGCGAGCGGTACGCCAAGGCCGGCCGCGAGCTTGTCGAGCACGACGGCCGTCGGGCTCGTCTCGCCCCGCTCGATCAGCGACAGCATTGAACGGCTGACGCCGCACTGCGTCGACAAGGCATCCAGCGACAGGCCGCGCTCGCTGCGCAGAAGACGCACCTGCTGGGCGATGCGTTCGTTAACGGAAGAATCATCTTTCATAATGGAGACATTCTCCAATATGAAAGACAAGGCGTCAACTATCTTGGATCAATTCTCCACTTTATTGGATACTCTAATTACGACGTCGGCCCCGGATCCGTCCCCGGCGCCACGAGCAATCCCTTCAGCAACATGTCATTGAATGCAGGCAAATCGTCCGGCTTGCGGCTCGTGACCAGACGCGCGTCGAGCACGACTTCCTCGTCGGACCACTCGCCCCCCGCGTTCGTGAGGTCGCGCTTCAGGCTGGGCCAGCTGGTGAGATGCTTGCCGGTGGCGATGCCCGCGTCGATCAAGGTCCACGCACCGTGGCAGATGGCCGCGACCATCTTGTCCTCGGCATCGAAGTCGCGGATGAAGGCGATCGCCTCCTTGCTCATGCGCAGTTGATCCGGATTGGCGACGCCACCCGGCAGCACGAGCCCGTCGAAGTCGGCCGGTTTCGCGTCGGCCACGTTCATCTCGACCTTGAAGCGGTCGGCCGGCTGCATGTGGTTGAAACCCTGCACTTCGTCGCCGGCGGACTTTGGCGACAGCAACACGACGGTGGCGCCCTGCGCTTCCAGGAACGAACGCGGGCTCGTGTATTCGATCTGTTCCACGCCATCCGTCATGAGCATGGCGACGCGCTTGCCCTGCAAAGGCTTGCTGGCAACTTGTTCCATATGAACTCCGTTTGGATCAGTGGCGCAGTTCGCTCAACAGCGCCTGGTTGAAGGCCGGGATGTCGTCCGGCTTGCGGCTCGTGACGAGCTTGCCGTCGACGACGACGGGTTCATCCGTCCACTCGGCGCCGGCGTTCCGCAGGTCGAGCTGCAAGGTGGGCCAGCTGGTGACGTGCCTGCCGGTGACGAGGTCGGCGTCGATCAGCGTCCACGGGCCGTGGCAGATGGCGGCGATGGGCTTGTTCTCGCGGCCGAATTCGCGGATGAAAGAAATGGCTTCCATCGACAGGCGCAGCTGGTCCGGGTTGGCGACGCCGCCCGGCAGCACCAGCGCGTCGAAGTCGGCCGGGCGCGCGTCGCGCACGTCCAGTTCGACCTTGAACTTGTCGGCCGGGGTCAGGTGGTTGAAACCCTGGATCTCGTCGCCCGTGGGTTTCGGCGATACGAGCGTCACCTGGGCGCCCTGCTCTTCCAAAAAGCCGCGCGGCCCCGTGTATTCGACTTGCTCCACGCCATCGGTCATGAGGATGGCGACGCGTTTGCCCTGCAGGGCCTGGCTCGTTCCTTGTTGCATGTGTCCTCCGTGTCAGCGTTCAAAACACGCAAAGCAGGAAGCGCATTGTAGATTTGCCCAATCCGAAACGGCGCGCGCATGCATTCAAGCAAACAGCGCCTGCCAGACCATCCACACGTTGGCGGAAGAAATCACGACGAACAGGAACCACGACAACGCCGTGGTCCACCACTTGTTGACGAACAGCCCCATCAGGTCGCGCCGGCCCGTCAGGCGGATCAGCGGGTACATCGCGAACGGCAGCTGCAGGCTCAGTACGACCTGGCTGCCGACGAGCATCTTGCCGATCGCGTGGTCGCCCAGGGTGAGCACGCCGACCATCGCCGGCCCCAGCGCCAGGCCGCGCGTGATCAGGCGCCGCTGCCAGCAGGGAATCCTGAGTTTCAAAAAGCCTTCCATGATGACCTGGCCGGCGATGGTGCCGGTGAACGTCGAGCTCTGGCCGGACGCCAGCAGCGCCAGTCCGAACAGGATCGCCGCGGCCGCCGTGCCCGCGACGGGCGCCAGCAGGTAATAGGCCTGGTCGATGTCCATCACGTTGCCGCCGCCCGGCTTGTAAAACGCGGCCGCGGCCAGCACGAGGATCGCGCCGTTGATGAACAGCGCCAGGAACAGCGAGACGACCGTGTCGATGCGCGACAGCCTGATCGCTTCGGCCAGGTGGGCGCCGTCCTGGTTGAGGTCGTGGCGCAGGATGCGCGTCTGCACGACGGACGAGTGCAGGTACAGGTTGTGCGGCATGACGGTCGCGCCCAGGATGCCGATCGCGAGGTACAGCGCGTCGCGCTGGCCCAGCTTTTCCAGCGACGGCACGAGGCCCGCCAGGACGGCGCGCGGGTCCGGGTCGACGAGGAACAGTTCGGCAAACAGGCAGATGCCGATCGTCGCGATCAGGCCCAGCACGATGGCTTCCAGTTGCCGGAAGCCCTTCCCTTTCAGGCCCAGCACGAAGATGGTGTCGAGGGCCGTCAGCGCCACGCCGACGGGCAGCGACACGCCCAGCAGCAGATGGAACGCGAGCGCGCAGCCGAGCACTTCGGCCAGGTCGCAGGCGACGATCGACAGCTCGGCGAATACCCACAGCCCTTTCGCGTGCACCGGCGAATATTGTTCACGGCAATGTACGGCGAGATCCTTGCCCGTGACGATGCCGAGCCGCATGCTCAGGCATTGCAGCACGATGGCCGCCAGGCTGGACAGCACGACGACGAACAGCAGGTCGTAGCCGAACTGCGAGCCGCCCTGGATCGCGGTCGCCCAGTTGCCCGGGTCCATGTAACCGACCGACACCAGCAGGCCGGGGCCGGCATAGCGCAGAATCTTTGTCCACAGCGGATCGTTCTCCGGCACGTTGATGGTGCCGGAGACCTCGGATGGGCAGAACGGGGCGGTGGCGTTGGTCGGTAGTTTGAGCATAGGCGGCAAGATAGCACGGGGATGTTAATCCGATCCGTGTGCCGCCGCGCCCGCCAAAAGACCGGCACCCGGAGGCGCCGGCCGGCCCTCAGTCGATGCCGAGCACGCGCATGCGCGCGCGCAGGCGGCGGATCTCGTCGGCCATGTCGACCACGAGCGCGGCGAGGTCCTCGTTGGCGTCGAAGTCGCGTTCGACGCGCAGCAGCCGCCTGGCCCGGGCCAGGTCGCCGCTGCGGAAACGCCAGCTCGTCACCTGCACGCTGGCTTCGCCGCCCAGCACGCCCGCCTGCACGTGGCGCACGACCCAGTCGGGCTCCACGTTGCAGGCGCGGGCCAGTTCGTCGAGGGTCAGCGCCGTGTCGTCCAGCAGCACGCCGGTGAGAATATCGTCATGCATCGTTCAGGCTCCTATGCGTTCGCGTGGATTGAAGGCAAGGTCGCGCGCCATCGCCTCGTACAGCTCGCGCGCACGGTCGCTGGTGGCGGGCGGCAACACCACGTTCAGCAGCAAGTACAGGTCCCCCGGCGTCTTCGCCGGAAGACCGCGGCCCTTCAGGCGCAGCTTGCGTCCGCTCTGCGACCCCGGCGGCACCGTCACCTCGACCGTGCCCGACGGCGTGGCCACCGAGATGCTCGCGCCCAGCGCCGCTTCCCACGGCGCCACCGGCACGTCCTGGTACACGTGTGTTCCTTCGACGCGATAGCGCGGGTCGGGGTTCAGCTGGATTTCCAGGTACAGGTCGCCGGCCGGCCCGCCGCCGAAGCCCGGCTGACCCTGTCCGCGCATGCGCAGCTGCTGGCCCGGCGTGACGCCTTTGGGGATGTTCACGCTGAGGGTCTTGTCCTGCATGGTCGCGCGGCCCTGCGCATCGTGCTGCGGGACGCGCAGGCTGATCGTGCGCGTGGCGCCCTGGTAGGCGTCGCGCAGGTCGATGGCGATCGTCGCGTGGATGTCCTCGCCGGGCATCCGGAAGCCGCCGCCGCCCGCGTGTCCGCCCGCGCGGGAACGCCGGCCCACGTGGGCGAACAGGTCGTTGAAGAAATCGTCTCCACCGGCACCGCCGAAATCGAACTGCGTGCCCCAGTCCGGCGGCGGCTGGAAGCCCTGGCCGGGACGGTGTCCGCGGCCCAGTTCGTCGTAGGCGGCACGCTTCTCGGCGTCGCCCAGCACGTCGTAGGCCTCGTTGATTTCCTTGGTCTTCGTGTCCGCGTCCTTGTGCTTGCTGACGTCGGGGTGGTACTGCCGCACCAGCTTGCGGTAAGCCTTCTTGATGTCGTCCTGGGTCGCGGTCTTCTCGACACCAAGCGTCTGGTAATAGTCCTTGTATTCCACGAGCTTGCTCCTGGATCGGTTGGATAGTTGAATGTCCCGTAAGTTGTGGCGGGATGTTTGCTTTTCAACTACGACTCTTCTTGCCGCGGCGTCACAAGAACGTCGCACTCAAGTCGAATCGAGATTTTCGCAGCTCAGGAGCCTGACTAACGAACTCACGCCCAGTATTTCGCTTTGAAGATGTTATTGCTACAAGCTCTAGACGGTCATACGACGAAGTGAGATATGCCCGTTAAGCTCACTACCTCGTCATGGGCTGCATACGCAACGTCATAAGGGTTAGCGGGCGTTGCATGTGGCGCAACAGGATATTGCCAGTGTCCACCACCAGTGCTGCCGCCGCCTCCCGCAGCCCCACCCGTTCCGCTGGATCCACTTGCGGCTGGGAGCCCGGCTTGGGACCTTATGTAAGCGATTGTATTTGCGTCAAGAATAATGTCGTGCAGACCCGGTGTAGCGCCACCAAGGTCGAGATCTGCAACCCCCATGCATTTCGCCAAGGTAGAGAATGCCGAGTTGCTATATGTCCACCAAAAGAATCGCTCCAGCTATACGAATAGTTTTGGGCGTTAATTGCAACGCCGCATTGCACTGCGGCATTCCATAGCTTTATTGCATCCTGCTGACTCCCGGAAAATACAACCATCTTCGTGCTGGCAGCACTCGAATCAGAACCGTAATCAGATCGAACCTGAAGTGTACCCGTGAATCCAGTGGTATTCGGAATACCAGCCCCCACCACGAATCCATTCAATTGCGCTATCTCTTTACCGGAATCGTCTTGAAGAATGAAATACTGATGTAATCCTGTCAACAATATCGAATAACTCGCTTCGATTATTTTGAAATCGCACCCTCCTTAAAAGTCAACTCTTGAAACACGGCTCTTTATCTCGACAACACGGTCGCCTAACAGTGCTTGAATATGCACTCTCGTTATAAATCTCTTCGTGTCCTTGCGATCAGCGCTTACGATGATCGATTTTGCACTTCCATCGTACGAACACGGGGTATCGGCTTCGGGTGAACAGATGAATCCTAATTCGCCCAAGGCTTTACGACGGTCGGCGCGGTTCATAATCTGTGGAGAGTTGGCCAGATCACTAATCGTACGATCTACAGCCACTTCACCCAAAAATAGCGAGTGTTTCAGTTGTGTCGCAACTTGACTGTCGCCGAGCCCAGTGTAATCGTTAGTCGCAGCTGGATCGATTGCACAAGCAGAAATCAAAAGCGGAAAAATGTATTTAATAAGGGTCATCAAGAGAAAATCCAAAATATTCGAAACCTGAAATCCTGTAACCAGCGCTAAAGGTTGCAATAAAAACAGACACCTACGATAAATTCACTGTGATAAGAGAACACATTTCAGAACTCGCTAGTTACTCTTGAGTGACCTATTTTAAGCGGAGCTGATTGTTTCTCTTCTATCACATTGTCACAAATGTAAATTTTAAATCCGCGCGTCCGGCGACTGCTTCGGCTGCCAGAACAGCCTGGACGCGCACTGGAGCAAGGACGTCAACCTGCATTGGCTCACCAACTTAACGACGAGGTAAATCGATGACGCATGCTTGACGCATGACGGATCGTGCTTGCCTGTCCCTGATTAGCATTTCAACCAGTACCCGGCCATGAACGGCAGTGCTAGATTCCTTGTGCTGCCGTTCGTCCAACAAGGAGGGAGTCATGGTGAGCAAATGGGTCAAGCGCACGAGCATCGCATTGGCGGCACTCGCCCTGCTGGGCGTTGCGACGGCCGGCGTCGGCAACATGCTGGGGGAACGCAAGATGACACGCAGCATCGCGCTGGATGTGCGTCCCCTCGACATCGTGCCCGACGTCGCCCGCGTCGACCATGGCCGCTACCTGTACAACACGCGCGGCTGCGCCGAATGCCATGGCGCGGACGGCGCCGGCAGGACGGTCGTGAGCGACGGCGGCATGCTCGTCGTCGCCCCCAACATCACGGCGGGTCCGAACGGCACCACCGCGCGCTATCGCGTGATCGACTGGGTGCGCACCGTGCGCCACGGCGTCAAGCCGAACGGCAATCCCGTCATGATCATGCCCAGCGAGGACTACAGCCGCCTCAGCGACGAAGACATGGCCGCCCTCGTCGCCTGGCTCGAGCAGATGCGGCCCGTGCCCGGCGTGAAGGCCGTCATCGACGTGCCGGTGCCCGTGAAGGCGTTGTATGCGTTCGGCGTCATCAAGGACGCGTCCGAAAAGATCGACCACGCGCTGGCGCCGCCGCAGGCCGTGCCGGCCGCCGTCACGCCAGCGTATGGCGCCTATGTCGCCGCCACCTGCACGGGCTGCCACGGCGCGGACCTGGCCGGCGGCCGCATTCCCGGCGCGCCGCCGTCGTGGCCGCCCGCCGCGCGGCTGGCGCCCGGCAAGGGCAGCGCGATGAACCGCTACCCCACGCCGGACGCGTTCATGGCCATGCTGCGGACGGGCCACCGGCCGGACGGCAGCGCGATCAGCGCCGTGATGCCGTTCGGGTCGTTCCGTCAGATGAACGACACGGACCTGCGGGCGCTGTATGCCTACCTGAAATCGGTGCCGGGGACGACGCTGGCGCAGCGCTGAATGTCGTCATTCCCGCGCAGGCGGGAATCCATACTGGGTTTCCGAAATCGGCATTGATGTGCACCACGTAGCGCCTGCTGCGTTGAATTCTGTAGCTCAGCATGGGTTCCCGCTTTCGCGGGAACGACGGGTTGAAGGCACGCCCCGTCCCGTCACACAGCCTTATCAAATCCTCAGTAAAATGATCGGTTTCCCCAGCAAGCCGATCATGACGTCGAATCTGACCCACACCGGCGCCCTTGCGGCGCATCCCGTCCGCACCGAGGTCGCCACGCTGTGGCGGCTGTCGTGGCCCATGCTCGTGGGCCAGCTCGCGACCGTCGGGATGGGCGTCGCGGACGTCGCCATGACGGGTCACGTCAGCGCGGCCGAGCTCGCCGCCGTGTCGCTCGGCACGTCCGTGTGGTCGATCATCCTCGTGACCGTCATGGGCATCATGATGGCCGTGAACTCGGTCGTGTCGCACGAGATGGGCGCCGCCCGCTTCGACCGCATCTCGCACTCGGTGCGCGAATCGCTGTGGATGGGCCTCGGCGTCGGCGTCGCCGGCTGTCTCGCGGCCAACCTGTGCACGCTCGTGTTCGACCACATCGGCCTGGACCAGGCCGTCGCCGACCGCGCGTCGGGGTTCCTGCACATCATCAGCCTCGGCATGCCCGCGTTCGCCTGCTACCGAGCGCTGTACGGCTACACGACGAGCATCAACCAGACCAAGCCGATCATGATCATCGCGATCTGCGGCCTGCTGTATAACATCGGGATGAACTGGCTGTTCATCTTCGGCGAATTCGGCCTGCCGAAACTGGGCGCGCTGGGCTGTGCCGTGTCGACCGCGAGCGGCATGTGGCTGATGCTGGGCGCCATGATCGTGTGGATCAGATTGTCCAGCGCCTACCGCCAGACGTACCCGTTCACGCACTGGGAAGGTCCGAACTGGAAAGAGATCGGCAGCATGTTGCGCCTGGGCCTGCCGATCGGCGTCACGCACTTCGCCGAGGTCAGCGCGTTCGGCGTCATCAGCCTGCTCGTGGCGCGCTTCGGCGTGGTCGAGGTGTCGGCGCACCAGATCGCGCTGAATTTCGTGTCGCTCGTGTTCATGGTGCCGCTGAGCTTCGGCATCGGCGCGCTGACCCGTGTGGGCCAGGCGATGGGCGAAGGCAATCCGGTGCGCGCACGCTTCGTCGCGTGGGTGGGTACGGGCATGTGCATCGCGTTCGGCCTGCTGTCCGCCATCGGCATCGCCCTGTTCCGCTGGCAGATCGCCGCGATGTACACGTCCGACGCGGCCGTGCAGGCCACGTGCGTGATGCTGCTGCTGTTCGCCGCGCTGTTCCAGCTGTCCGATTCCACGCAGGTGGCGGCCGCCTCGGCCATCCGCGGCTACAAGGTGACGCGTTCGCCGATGGTGATCCAGATGATCGCGTTCTGGGGCGTGGCGCTGCCCGTGGGCTGGATCCTCGGGCTGGCGCCGGAATGGTTCCCGTGGTCGCCGGGCAAGCCGATGGCCGCGACCGGCTTCTGGATCGGCCTCGTGCTCGGGCTCACCGTGGCCGCCGTGCTGCTGGCGTGGTCGCTGAACCAGCTATCGAAACTGCGCATCCGCGACGCGGCCTGAACGCAAAAAAAAGCCGATGGACGGGGAATCCATCGGCGTAACCCTAGGAGAGAGTTTCATCCTATTGCCGGCATTGGGGTGCCGACGAAAACGATCATAGTGCATTGCAGCGAAGGCAAACATTACGATCCATCCATCATTGACCTTTCCCCGCCTCCCATCTTTACAGCTTTTCGCAGACGACTCTGGTATCGTTCCGCCGTTGCACATCATAAATTTCTAAAATCTTACCCAAACCCTCCATGCGCCTTCTTCTCTGCCTTTTAGCCGCATTGTCGGCCGTTCCCGCATCGGCGGAACGGCTGACGCTGGACCGTATCCACGCCGACCCGGCGTTGGCCGGCCCAGGCGTCCGCAGCCTGCGCGTCTCGCCCGACGGCGAACGCGTGACCTTCCTGCGCGGACGCGCCGACAACCAGTTCCAGCTCGACCTGTGGGAATTCAACATGAAGGACAAGACCACGCACCGCCTGGTCGACTCCAAGCAGCTGGTCCCGAACGAAACCCTGTCCCTGGAAGAGAAGGCGCGGCGCGAGCGCGCCCGCACGGCCAGCCTGTCCGGCATCCTGAGCTATAGCTGGTCGCCGGACGGCAAACAGCTGCTCGTGCCGATCGCGGGCGATTTGTACCTCGTCGACGTCAACAAGCCGGAGGCCGCGCGCAAGGTCGCGTCGGGCAATGTCGGCGACCCGAAGATTTCGCCGAAAGGCCGCTACGTCTCGTATGTGCGCGACCAGAACCTGTTCGTCATCGACCTGGCGACGGGCCAGGAGCGCCAGCTGACGACGGACGGCAAGGGCACCGTGCACAATGGCGAAGCGGAATTCGTCGCGCAGGAAGAGATGGACCAGCACACGGGCTACTATTGGGCGCCGGACGATTCCGCCATCGCGTACCGCCGCTACGACGAGGCGCAGGTGCCCGTCGCGCGCCGCTTCGAGATCTTTGCCGACCGCACGGAAGTCATCGACCAGCGCTACCCCGCCGCGGGCGCGAAGAACGTCGAGATCGACCTGATGATCGTGAACCCGGCGACGGGCGCGCAGAAGAAGGTCGACCTCGGCCCCGAGAAGGACATCTACCTCGTGCGCGCCGACTGGAGCGCGGACGGCAGGACGCTCGTCTACCAGCGCCAGTCGCGCGACCAGAAGCGCCTGGACCTCGTCGCCGTCGACGCGGCGACGCTGGCCCAGCGTCCTCTCCTGAGCGAAACGTCGAAGACCTGGGTCAGCATCCACGACGACCTGCGCTTCCTCGGCCGGCAGAAGGCGTTCATCTGGGCCTCCGAGCGCAGCGGCCGCAAGCATCTGTACCTGT
>CBIHRX010000053.1:0-26929 GCA_966212555.1 uncultured Massilia sp. | reverse complement strand
GCCCTTGTTTTCCATCGCGCCCATGTTGAAGTCGCCCACGGCGACGATCATGAAGCGGTCGAGGTCGAGCTCCAGGTTCCAGCGCTCTTCGTCCCAGCGGATACTGTGCTTCAGCGACTGCATCGCGTAGTCGGTCTTGTCGAGGTTGCCCTCTTCCACCCAGACCTGCAGCAGCGCCGTGCGGCCGTCGGCCAGTTCGAAGTTTTCTTCCTGGCACACGAGGCGCGCGGCGACGAGGGCGAACAGGTAAGACGGCTTCTTGAACGGGTCTTCCCACAGCGCGTAGCGGCGGCCGTCGGGAAGGTCGCCTTCCTCGATCAGGTTACCGTTCGACAGCAGCACCGGATACTTGTCCTTGTCGGCGCGCAGCATGACGGTGAAGCGGGCCATGACGTCGGGGCGGTCCGGAAAATACGTGATCCGGCGAAAACCTTCGGCTTCGCACTGCGTATAGAAGCTGCCATTGGACGTGTACAGGCCGCTGAGGGTAGTATTGCTCTCCGGAACGCAAATGGTCTCGATTTCCAAGGCCGCTTCTTCCGGCGCGTTGGGGATGCGCAGCAGGTTGCCTTCGACGACATAGTCCCCCTCGCCCAGCGTACGGCCGTTCAGGCGCAGGGCCACCAGCTCGATGTCTTCGCCGTACAGCTCGATTTCGCGCTGCGCGCTGGCGGGATTGCGGCGCACCGTCATCCGGTTGGCGACGATGGTGCGGGCGGGGTCGAGGTCGAAGCCGAGTTCAACGGTATCGACCAGGTAGCTGGGGGCAGTGTAATCCTTCCGGTAGATGGTCTGGGGCGTATCGGTGCGCATGGTCAGGAGTCCGCAAAGCCGTTGGTGGGATGCTTATTTTACCAACAGCTTTACACTGCGATCCGTACCTTTCGAATGTATCGCCATGTACAGGTAGTAACCGCGCGTAAATGTATCGACGAACATCACGCATCAGGAATAATATGGTCTCCTGAACAAGACCGATTACAGGAATGGAAACCCGACATACGGGGAATACGAATAGATGGAGCGCATCATGAAACGTACCATGATCACGGCGGTCGCATCGCTGAGCCTGTTGCTGGGCGGCTGCGCGACGACGATCCGCAGTGACGTCACCACCTTCAACCAATGGCCCGCCCAGCTGCCCGACAAGAGCTACGCGTTCGAGACGCCGCCGCCGCAGGAGAACACGCTCGAGCTGCAAAGCTACGAAAACCTCGTGCGCGCCCAGCTCGCACGCCTCGGTTTCCACGAGGCGCAGGGGGCGCCCGCGCTGAAGGTGTCGATGCGCTTCTCGACCATCGACGTGCCCACGCAGGTCATCTATCCGACCTTCGCGCCGACCTACGCGTACTCGCCCCGCTTCGCCTACATGGGCTGGCGCCGGCGCTACTGGGGCGGCTGGTACAGCCCGTTCTACGACCCGTTCTGGGGCCCGATGCCGGCCTATGACGTGCAGGAAGAACACCGCTACCACCGCCAGCTGCAGCTGTCGATCGCGTCCGCGGCGGACGGCAAGCGCCTGTTCGACGTCACGGTGCGCAACGTGAGCCGGCAGATGTCGACGCCGGCCGTGATGCCGGCCCTCGTGCAGAGCGCGTTCGAAGGGTTCCCGGGGCCGAATGGCGGGTCGCGCGTGATCGAAATGAAGCAGGAGCCGCGGCAGAACGGCTAAGTTCTCGCGGCGCATGGTGGGCACAGGGTGCCCACCCTACGAGGGGGCGCATCACGTAGGGTGGGCTCCCCGAGCCCACCAAGCATCAACCGAGATACGCTTCCGACAGGAACGTAATCCCGATAATCAGCAGCACCGCCAGCATCAGCACCACGAGCAATCGCCCGAAATGCGGTTCCGTCGCCGGTTGCGGATCGACCGGCCCTTCGTTGTCGTCGCTGAATTCTCTCATGGCAGCAAAATCGTCTTGCCCGTCGTGCGGCGCCCTTCGAGGGCGATGTGGGCCTGGGCCGCGTCGGCGAGGGGGAAACGCTGGTGGATGTCGATGCTCACCTGGCCGCTCGCCACCACGTCGAACAGGTCGGCCGCCATCGCGTCGCGCTGCGCCCGCGTGGCCGCATACGACTGCAGGGTCGGCCGCGTAATGTACAGCGAGCCGCGCGCCGACAGCTCGTTCAGCGAGAACGGCGGCACCGGCCCCGACGAATTACCGAAGCTGACCATCAGCCCGCGCGGCCGCAGGCAGTCCAGCGAGCGCGTGAACATGTCCTTGCCGACCGAATCGTAGACGACCGGCACCTTTGCTCCGTTCGTGATTTCCAGTACGCGCTGCACGACATCCTCGTCACGATAGTTGATGACATGCGCGGCGCCACGCTGCCGCGCCAGCGCCGCTTTCTCGTTTGACCCCACCGTGCCGATGAGGTTCACGCCCAGCGCACGCGCCCATTGACATGCGATAAGGCCGACGCCGCCGGCCGCCGCGTGGAACAGGATCGTCTCGCCCGGCTGCACGGCATACGTCTGCTTGAGGAGGTATTGCACGGTCAGGCCCTGCAGCATCATCGCGGCGCCCGTCTCGAAGGAGATGGCGTCCGGCAGGTGCACCAGCACGTCGGCCGGCATCACGCGCAGCTGGCTGTAGGCCCCGTTCGGACGCGCCGCGTAGGCCACGCGGTCGCCCGGCTTGACGTGCGTGACGCCCGCGCCCACCGCCTCGACGACGCCCGCCGCTTCCTGGCCGAGGCCGTTCGGCAGGTCGAGCGGGTACAGGCCCGAGCGGAAATACGTGTCGATGAAGTTCACGCCGATCGCGTGGTTGCGCACGCGCGCCTCGCCGGGGCCGGGATCGCCGACCTCGACGTCGACGTATTCCAGCACCTCGGGTCCGCCGGTGCGCGCGAAGCGGATCGCCTTTGCCGTCGTCATGACCGCGCTCCCGGGAATCAGTCGGCCTTCGACTGCAGCTGCGACAGCACGAGGTGGGCGCTCGCCACGTTCGTCGCGCACGGGATGTTGTGCACGTCGCAGGCGCGGACCAGCGCGTTGATGTCCGGTTCGTGCGGCTGCGGGGTCATCGGGTCGCGCAGGAAGATCACGCAGTCGATCTCGCCGTTGACCAGCTGGGCGCCGATCTGCAGGTCGCCGCCGACGGGACCGGAATGCATGCGCGTCACCTCCAGGCCCACCTCGTCGATCAGGCGGCCGCCCGTGGTGCCGGTGGCCGACAGCGTGCAGCCGCGCAGGAAGTCTGCGTACTCGGCGGCGAGCGCGATCATGTCGTCTTTTTTCTTGTCGTGGGCGATCAGGGCGATGCGAGGTTTCATGTTGCGTTCCGTTTCGGTTTGTCAGGGTGTTTTTTTCTTCGACAGCATCCAGATCCCGCCCAGCACCAGGCCCGTTCCGGCCAGTTGCACGGTCGTGATCGGTTCTCCCAGCAGGGCCCAGCCCAGGAACAGCGTCGACACCGGACCGATCATGCCGGCCTGGGATGCCGTCGTCGCACCGATGCGCTGGACCGCCGCCATCGTCATGAAGACAGGGAAGATGGTACAGAATATCCCATTCACGAGCGAGAGCCCGTAAACCGGAAGCGGCTGCACCAGCATGCTCGCGGGCCGCAGGATGAAGAACTGCGCGATGCACGCGGCGCTCGACACGCACATCGCGTACGCGACGAGCCGCAGCGAGCCGATGCGGCGCACCATCTCGCCCGTCCCCAGCAGGTAGGCCGCGTAGCACGCCGCCGAACCGAGCACCAGCAGCGAACCCGTGACGGTGCTGCCCGCCCCGCCTTTTAAATCGTGCGCGAACACGAGCACGATGCCGCAGTACGACAGCGCGAGCGCAAGCCATTCCGCGCGGCCGATGCGGCGCTTCAGGCCCAGCGCCGTGATCAGGAGGACGAACGTCGGCGTGAGGAACAGGATCAGCCGCTCCAGTCCCACCGAGATGTATTGCAGGCCGAGGAAATCCAGGTAGCTCGACAGGTAGTAGCCGATCAGGCCCAGTCCGGCGAGACGCCAGCGGTCGCGCACGGAAAGGGGCGGTTCCGTCCGCATTTTCCACACCGCGACGGCCGCAAACACCGGAAGCGAGAACAGCATCCTGAACGCGATCAATGTGACGGCGTCGATGTGGTAGCGGTACAGCAGTTTGGCGACGATCGCCTTCGTGGAAAACAGAACGGCGCCGCCGATGGCGATCGCCAGGCCGCCCAGTACGACCGGACGTGTGGTTGGTACAACGGGTATGTCGGCTGCAGTTTTACTCATCCGACGATTGTACGGGGAATCCGCATAGCTGGCTGAGGACGCCTCCGAACGCGGCCGGCCGGGTGCGGTCCAAAGGCCGTCACCGCTCAACCTGCATCACAGCTCAACTTTTTCGGGAGATGTCCATGACACATCGCGCAACAACGTACCCGGCCGGAGCGTGCGCCCGATGAGCCGCGCCAGCGGCGTCGGCCGCCCCGGTGTCGACCGCACCGTCGTCCTCACCCTGCTCGTGCTGCTCGCGGCGCTGTGCTGGGCTTTTCTACTCTTTCGGGTCGGCCGCCTGTCGCCGCTGGGCTCGGGCACCGGCGGCGACGTGAGGGTCGGGCCGTATCACGCGGACGATCTCGGGCGCCTGCTCGCGCTGTGGACCGTCGTCATCGCCGCGATGATGCTGCCGGCGGCCGCGCCGTCCGTGCTGCTGTACGCGCGCGTGAAGCGGCTCGTGCGCGAGCGCTGGGTCTATGCCTCCACGTTCCTGTTCATGCTGGGCTACCTGTTCGTCTGGACCTGCTGCGCCTTCGCCGCCACGCTGGCCGACTGGCAGTTGCACGACGCGGGCGGGCTCGACGAGACGATGGCCATCGCGCACCCGACGGTCGGCGCCCTCGCCCTCGTCGCGGCCGGGGTCTACCAGTGGACGCCCGCCAAGCACGCCTGCCTGGACAACTGCCGCGCGCCGCTGGCGTTCGTCCTCACGCACTGGCGCCGCGGGATGTGGGGCGCGTTCCGCATGGGCGTCACGGATGCGCGGTATTGCACGGGCTGCTGCTGGCTGCTGCTCGCGCTCGTGCTG
Organism: uncultured Massilia sp.; assembly: GCA_966212555.1. GTDB lineage: Bacteria > Pseudomonadota > Gammaproteobacteria > Burkholderiales > Burkholderiaceae_D > Telluria. The sequence goes on along the minus strand of CBIHRX010000053.1, from coordinate 21,906 downwards.
CCGGCCGGCGTATTGAACCTGCCCGTCATCGCCGGCCTCATCGCCCTGATTTTGGCCGAAAAACTGCTGCCCGTCGGACACGTGGTGGCGTGCGCGACGGGGCTCGGCCTGGTCGGGCTGGGCACGGCGTTGTTGTTTCCCTGACAGTATTTAGACGGGTGCGCTATGATAAAATGTCGAGGATTATCAATACCCGGGACCTCGAAGATCGCAGTTTGCCGAGGTTCCCTGTCTAAGGAAGACTCGACATGGCTGGACACAGCAAATGGGCCAACATCAAGCACAAGAAAGCCGCGACTGACGCCAAGCGCGGCAAGATCTGGACCCGACTGATCAAGGAAATCACCGTGGCTGCCCGCATGGGCGGCGGCGACGCCAACACCAATCCGCGCCTGCGCCTCGCCATCGAGAAAGCGGCCGACGCCAATATGCCGAAGGATAACGTCAACCGCGCCGTGCAGCGTGGTTCGGGCGGCCTGGAAGGCGTCAACTACGAAGAGATCCGCTACGAAGGCTATGGCATCGGCGGCGCGGCGATCATCGTCGACTGCATGACCGACAACCGCGTGCGCACCGTGGCCGAAGTCCGCCACGCGTTCAGCAAGTTCGGTGGCAACATGGGCACCGAAGGCTCCGTCTCGTTCATGTTCAAGCACGTTGGCCAGTTCCTGTTCGCGCCGGGCGTCGAAGAAGACAAGCTGATGGAAGCCGCGCTGGAATCCGGTGCCGACGACGTGATCGCGGACGACGAAGGCGGCTTCGAAGTGCTGTGCGACCCGAACGCCTTCGCCGGCGTCAAGGAAGCGCTGGAAAAGGCCGGCTTCAAGGCCGATTCCGCCGAAGTCATCATGAAGCCGGACACCGAGACGGTGTTCACCGGCGAAGACGCGCTCAAGATGCAGAAACTGCTCGACGCCCTGGAAAACCTGGACGACGTGCAGGAAGTCTATACGAACGCAGTCATTGAAGAGTAATCAAGCATCCATGAAAATCCTGGTAGTCGGCTCTGGCGGCCGTGAACATGCCCTGGCCTGGAAACTGGCCCAATCCGATCGCATCCAGATGGTCTACGTCGCACCGGGCAATGGCGGTACCGCGCGCGACGATCGCCTGGTCAACATCGACATCACCGACCCGGCCGCGCTGGCCGACTTCGTCGTCGCGGAAAACGTCAACCTGACGCTGGTCGGGCCGGAACAGCCGCTGGCGGCCGGCATCGTCAACCTGTTCCGCGCACGCGGCCTGAAGGTCTTCGGGCCGACCAAGGAAGCGGCGCAGCTGGAAAGCTCGAAGGACTTCGCCAAGGCCTTCATGCACCGCCACGGCATCCCGACGGCGCAATACCAGACGTTCACCGACGTCGCCCAGGCCCACGCCTACATCGACGCCCAGGGCGCGCCGATCGTCATCAAGGCCGACGGCCTCGCCGCCGGCAAGGGTGTCGTCGTCGCGATGACCCTCGAAGAAGCGCACCAGGCGGCCGACGACATGTTGTCGGGCAACCGCTTCGGCGACGCGGGCGCGCGCATCGTCATCGAGGAATTCCTGGCCGGCGAGGAAGCCAGCTTCATCGTCATGTGCGACGGCAAGAACGTCGTCGCGCTGGCCACGTCGCAAGACCACAAGCGCCTGAAAGACCACGACCAGGGGCCGAACACGGGCGGCATGGGCGCGTACTCGCCGGCACCGGTCGTCACGCCGTCGATCCACGCGCGCGTGATGCGCGAGATCATCAACCCGACCATCCAGGGCATGGCCAAGGACGGCATCCCGTACAGCGGCTTCCTGTACGCGGGCCTGATGATCGACGCGGCCGGCGTGCCGAAGGTCATCGAATTCAACTGCCGCATGGGCGACCCGGAAACGCAGCCGATCATGACGCGCCTGAAGAGCGACTTCGTGACGGTGCTGGAACACGCCTGCAACGGCACGCTGGACAAGGTGGAACTGGAATGGGACCGCCGCACCGCGGTGGGCGTCGTGATGGCGGCGGCCGGTTATCCGGAGACGCCGGCCAAGGGCGACGTCATCGACGGCATCCCGGCCGAAACGCCGGAATGCGTGACCTTCCACGCCGGCACCCAGATCGTGGGCGGCACCCTGCAGACGTCGGGCGGGCGCGTGCTGTGCGTCGTCGGCCTGGGCGACAGCGTCAAGATGGCGCAGAAGCAGGCTTACGAGACCGTCGAGAAGATCCACTTCAATGGGGCGCAGTATCGGCGCGACATCGGTTGGCGCGGGATCAAGCAGGCGTGATGGTGTAGCGCGTCGTAACAATGAAGAACGGAGGCACGCAGCCTCCGTTTTTTTCGCCCGATCCCTAACCCACAATGTCAGCATATAGATCACGCCATCGGGGATTCGCTTTCTGAATCAGCTCGACCTTCCACGATCTATCCCACTTCTTGATCTGCTTTTCGCGCCGGATGGCTTCCACGATATCGGCGTGAACCTCGTACCAGACCAGTATCTTGACGCCATATCGCTTCGTGAATCCTTCAGCCAGGCCTTCGCGGTGCTGCCAGACACGTTTTACGAGGTCGCTCGTCACGCCAACGTAGAGTGTTCCGTTCAAGCCGCTGGCCAGGAGATAGACGTAGCTTGATTTGTCCATCGTGAGTCCTCGATGCCGAAAGTGGCATGGTCGGGCGAAGGACTCTTTGTATTACTGAGATGCCGCAAAACTCCATATGACCCGTCATTCCCGCGCAAGCGGGAATCCATACCAAGCAACCGGATTCAGTAACCTTGAAGCACCGCAGCGTGCTTGAAGGATCGATTTCGGAAGCTCAGCATGGGTTCCCGCTTGCGCGGGAACGACGATCACTTGCGTCGACGCGCCAGGCTGCCCGCGGCGAGACCACCCAGCATCAGCGCCAGCGTCCCCGGCAGCGGCACCGCACCACTGGGCGCAGCCGCTTCCACGCTGACGTTGTCGATCTGGTTGAACGCCCCCGAACCGATACGCAATTCCGTGATGTTGGTCAGGGCCGTGCTCCACGTGCCGATGTCCTGGATCGAACCGACCGACACGCCGTCGGCCGACACGTCGCTCCAGTCCATGACATAGTCGAAGCTGTTCAGGTTGAACTTGCCGCCGCCGACGCGGGTCAGCGTGATGAACGAATTCCAGCCGTTCTCGAAGCCGTCGTGCCAGTTGTAGGTCGACGATTCGTACGTGCCGTCGCCGATGTGTGCCGCGCCCGCATCCGCCTCGGGCGCGTTCAGGGTCACCTGGAAGCCCGACTCCACATAGGTCAGGTTCAGGCCGTCGTAGGTCATGCTGCCGGCCAGGGGAAAGCCGTCGCCGTACATCATCTCGGTCAGGCCGTCGAAGTTCAGGACGGTGGCGCCGGCGCTGCCTGCCGCCATGAGGGCGACGGCGGCGAGAATGGATTTGAATTTCATGAATGTCTCCGAATGGGTCGATATTGCCGGCGCCATGGGGCGCCGGCGTTGTCATCAATAGCTGAACACGACGCCGCGGCCCGCGCCGGCGGCATACACGCGTCCCGGCACGGTCTGGTCGGCCGCCAGGTTGCTGATGCCGGCGTACTGGTGCTTGTCGTCGTTGATCCGGCGCCAGGTCTTGGCACCGTCATCCGAGCGGTACACGCCCCACACGTTGTTGATGATGCCGACGATGTAGATCGACGACGAGTACGTCGCACCGGCCGGCGCCTTGCCCAGCGCGATGGAGGTCGCACCGTACACCTGCGGGAAACTCCACGTCTCGTTGGTGCCCCAGTCCGGCGCCGTCACGTCCAGCTTCGTCCAGGTCGCGCCCGAGTCGGTGGAGTGCAGGATGCTGAAACCGTCGACCACCCAGACGTCGCCTTCGGCATTCGGATTGACCGCGATCGACGACTGATAGAAAGCCGCCACCCGCGCGCCCGCGCCCACGAACGTCGCGCTTTCGGTGAAGGTGTGGCCGCCGTCGTTCGAGTACCAGAAGTGGGACGTGTCCGACCACTGGTTCCACCAGGCGCCGCCCGAGTTGAAGGCATAGACCTTGTTCGGGTTCTTGCGGTCGGCGACGACGCGGTAGCCGCGGCCGATGCCCACGGCCGACAGGGCCGGCAGGTTCGTGTACGTCCAGGTCGCGCCGTTGTCGGTCGTGTAGGCCGGACGCGCGCCCGACGGTGCCCAGACGGCCTTGCCCGGCGCCGTCACGGCGATGGTTTCCTCGCCGCCCTGGTTGGCCATCGCGTCCGGGTGCTTGCTGGCGAATGCCGTCCAGGTCACGCCGGAGTCGGTCGAGTAGGCGCCGCGGGGGTTGTTCTGGACCCAGCCGCCGGTGCCGACCGCCGCGATGTAGGACGGATTCGACCAGGCCGTGTCGGCGGCGTTACCGTTGCTGAACCAGCCGATCGGGCCGCGCGTCGGCTTTTTCAACAGCTCGGTCTGCACGTGCATGCCGATGTCGCCGGAGCTGCGCAGCAGCGCGTAGCTGGCGCCCTTGGGCGGCGTCATCAGGCTGATCGTGGCGGTTTCCTCGAGGCCGGTCACGTCCAAGTTCCAGGTGGGCGTGTTGGCCGACGCGGTCTTCGTTTCCCAGATGCCGCCGCCGAACACGTGCAGGATGTGGTCGGGGTTGTTCGGATCGATTTCGACGTCGTCCACCCAGCCGGCGAAGTCCACGTCGGACGGGGTGTGCGGGGTCATCGACGCGATCTCGCGCCAGGTCAGGCCGGCGTCGTCGGACACCTGCACGACCGGCTGGCCCTGCCAGTTACCCCACGAGTTCGACACGCCCAGCGCGATGCGGGTGGTCGGGCCGGAACCGGAGACCGAGAGGCCGCCCATGCCGAAGTTCACCCATTGCTCCGTATCGTAGCTCTTCAGCAGCGTCCAGTTCGTGCCGTCGAACTTGTACAGGCGGGCCGGACCGCCGGCGCCCGGGCCCATGTCCTTGGTGAATGCCACGTAGATGACGCCGTCCTTGGCGCGGACCATGTGCGGGATGTAGAAGCCGGTCACCGGGGTGGTGACGGCCGCCCAGGTCGCACCACCGTCCGTCGACTTGTACAGGTTGGCGTTCAGGCCCGCAGCGGCGGCGTAATCCGGGGCCACCGCCGTGTAGATGGTCTGCGTGGCCGTGCCCGAGCCCGTCGTCGACGTATCGAACAGCACGCCCTCGATGCCGCCCGAGGTGCGGCCCGGCAGCGAGCCGATCTGGTCACCGGGGTACTGGAACGACGTCAGCGACGTCACCTGGTTCCAGGTCTGGCCGTAATCCGAGCTCTTCCACAGGCCCGACGTGCGCGAACCGTAGTACAGGACCGACGGCTGGTTCGGGTCGACCATCAGGCGTTCGCCGATGGCGCGGCCCGGATCGTTGGAGCCGGCGCGGAACGGCAGGTCGACGTGCGTCCAGCTGTCGCCGCGGTCTGTGGAGATGTACAGGCGGGCATTGGTGCCCTGCCAATCGTACATGCCGGTGACGAGGTACACGCGCTTGTCGTCGGTCGGATCCAGGGCCACGCTTTCGGCCCCGTTATAGAATTCTTCGCGGACGCCGAAGCCGTCCGTGATCGGGGTCCAGCCCGACGTGGCCGTATCGCGGCGGTAGACGCCGCCCATGTCCGTGCGCGCATACAGCACGTTCGGGCTCGTCGGGTGGAAGATCAGGCCGGTCACGTAGCCGCTGCCGCCGTACTTGACGCTCTGCCAGCGGTTGCCGGTCGTCGCGACGTCGGCGCCGCCGCCGGACGCGCTGCCGACCATGGCGGCAAAGGAAGGCGATTGCGAGGACGGGCTGTCGCCGCCGCAGGCTGCCACCATGCCGGCTACGACGCAGGCAAGGGCAAGAGTTTGCTTCTTCATGCTTGAACTCCAAGAAAGTGTGGAACCGGGGTTGCCGGTCGCATGCTGCATTGCACCATCCTCATCGGCACGGCCGTGGACGCCGTCGCGATGAAGATGGGAAACGGGAAATGACGGGCTGGCGAGGCCGCCCGGGTGCGGGCCTAAGGTCGTGGCCGCGGGGGGATCGTGTGTTCCATGAGTGTCTCCGTCGTTATGTTTTGTTCCGTTCGACGCCGGCCTATGCGGCTGGCGTGAAATCGGTTTCTTTCGACGTAGACTATTAGCAATACGTACGCGTTTCTTGCATTCGTAACTAAGAAAGCTGTAAAAATGCAGAAAATTGAAGAGATTTGCGCAGTAGTTTTATTTGCGCCGGAAGCGTGTTGGAAAAGGGTGTGGGCGGCTGTCTGTCACTATCCAGTTCATCAGTGTACAATCCCCGTTCGCTTTTTTCCTCTCACATTTCCACATGGCTACAATTAATCCGGCCGCCGTCAAGGCCTGGCTGCTCGACCTGCAGGCGCGCATCGTGCAAGCGCTGGAAGACGTCGACGGCAAGTCCTTTTTGCGCGACACGTGGGAACGGCCTGAAGGCGGCGGCGGCATATCGCGCCTCGTCGAAGGCGGAAATGTGATCGAGCGCGGCGGCGTGAATTTTTCGCACGTGCGCGGCGCCAGCCTGCCGCCGTCGGCGATGGCCGCGCGTCCGGAGCTGGCGGGCCGTGCGTGGGAAGCGATGGGCGTGTCGCTCGTGCTGCACCCGCACAATCCGTACGCACCCACGGTGCATATGAACGTGCGCTTTTTCGAAGCGACGGCCGAGGGCAAGGATCCCGTCTGGTGGTTCGGCGGCGGCATGGACCTGACGCCGTATTACGGCAACGCGGACGACGCGCGCCACTTCCACCAGGCCTGCCACGACGCGCTGGCGCCGTTCGGCGACGACCTGCATCCGCGTTTCAAGCGCTGGTGCGACGAGTATTTCTATATCAAACACCGCAAGGAAGCGCGCGGCGTCGGCGGCATCTTCTTCGACGACTTCAACGAACTCGGGTTCGAGCAGTCGTACGCCATGGTGCAAAGCGTCGGCAACGGTTTCCTCGACGCCTACCTGCCGATTTTGAAAGCCCGCAAGGACCAGCCGTACGGCGAACGCGAGCGCGACTTCCAGGCATACCGGCGCGGCCGCTACGTCGAGTTCAACCTCGTGTGGGACCGCGGCACGCTGTTCGGCCTGCAGTCGGGCGGCCGGACGGAAGCGATCCTGATGTCGATGCCGCCGATCGTCAAATGGCGCTACGACTGGCATCCGGAACCGGGCAGCCCGGAAGAGAAGCTGTACACCGACTTCCTGCCGCACCGGGATTGGCTCGCCCCGTGATTCGCTGCGTTGCCTTGCTGGGCGGCAGCTTCGACCCGGTGCACCACGGCCACGTCGCGCTGGCCGAGTTGTTCGCGCGCCTGCTCCATCCGGACGAGCTGCGCGTGCTGCCCGCCGGCCAGCCGTGGCAAAAGAAGAGTGGCCTGGAAGCGGGCGATACCGACCGCGTGGCCATGCTGAAGCTGGCGTTTGCAGGGAGTACCGCGCCCGTGACGATCGATACCCGCGAGATCGACCGCCATGGCGCCACGTACACGGTCGAAACCCTGCGCGACCTGCGCGCCGCACTCGGGCCGGACACGTCGATCGTGTTCGTGATGGGCGCGGACCAGTTGCAGAAACTGGACACCTGGCGCGACTGGCGCGACCTGTTCGCGCTGGCCAATTTCGGCGTCGCCGCCCGCCCCGGCTACCGGCTCGACGATGCCGCGCTGCCGCCCGCCGTGGCAGCGGAACTGGCGCGGCGGCGCGCGTCGTTCGACGACGTGCGCGCCAGTCCGGCGGGCAAGGTCTGCCTGGCGCACACGCTGGCCATCGACATTTCGGCCACGCAGGTGCGCACTGCCCTGCACGCCGAACCCAGGGCTGACATAAGCGCGCTCGTTGCGCCGCAAGTGCTAGACTATATTCAACAACATAACTTGTACAAAAACTAATGGATATCAAGAAACTGCAAACGCTCGTCGTCGACGCCCTCGAAGACGTCAAGGGCCAGGACATCGTTCTGTTCGACACGACGCACCTGACCAGCCTGTTCGACCGCATCGCGGTCGTGTCGGGCACGTCGAATCGCCAGACCAAGGCGCTGGCCGCCTCGGTGCGCGACAAGGTCAAGGAAGCAGGCGGCGACGTGGTCGGTCTGGAAGGCGAAGACACGGGCGAATGGGTCCTCGTCGACCTGGGCGACATGATCGTGCACATCATGCAGCCGGCCATCCGCCAGTACTACCGCCTGGAAGAGATCTGGGGCGAGAAGCCCGTGAAACTGGGCGCCGCCAAGCGCAAGTCGACGGCCGAAGGCCAGGACGCGGCCGCGCCGAAGGGCAAGTCGAAGCACCTCGCCGCCAACCAGGAGCAGGAAGAAGCCAAGCCGGTGCGCGAGCGCAAGCCGGCCGCCCGCAAGTCGGCCGCCGCCGACGGCGAAGCGAAACCGGCCCGCAAGCCCGCCGCGAAAAAAATCCCGACCGGCGGCACCGTGAAGGTCGCCGTGTCGAAGGCCGCCGCCGCGGAAGCCAAGGCTGCAAAAGCCGCCAAGGCAGCAGCACCGAAGCGCGCAACCAAGACCGCCGCGGCCGAAGGCGACGCCCCGGCCAAGAAAGTCATCCGCCGCATCAAGAAGACCGAAGAATAACTGCGATGCAGTTGTTCATCGTCGCGGTCGGCCACAAGATGCCGGCCTGGATCGAGACCGGCTTCGCGGAATACGTGAAGCGGATGCCACCGGAGCTGCGCATCGTGCTCAAGGAAGTGAAACCGGTCGAACGGTCCGGCAGCAAGACGGCGGCCACCGCGATGGCGCTCGAACGCGAGCGCATCGAGGCCGTGCTGCCGAAAGGCGTGCGCATCGTCGCCCTCGACGAGCGCGGCAAGGATCTCACCAGCGTGGGCCTGTCGCAGCAGCTGCAGGCCTGGCAGCAGGATGGGCGCGATGTCGCCTTCCTGATCGGCGGGGCCGACGGCCTCGACCCGGAACTCAAGGCGCGGGCGGACGGTCTGATCCGCATCTCCAGCATGACGCTGCCGCACGGTATCGTGCGCGTGATGCTGGCAGAACAGTTATATCGTGCCTGGTCCATCACCCAGAATCACCCCTACCATCGGGTATGAGCCGATGAAACAGCCCGACAAGAAAATCTACCTCGCCTCCAAGAGCCCGCGCCGGCGCGAACTGCTGCGCCAGGTCGGCATCGATTTCGACATCCTCAGCCTCCGTTCCGATCCGGCCCGCGGCATCGACGTCAGCGAAGACATGTTCGCGGGCGAGCCCGCGCAGGACTACGTGGCCCGGGTGGCGCGCGAAAAAGGCGCGTTCGCATGGAACGTGCTGCACATGCGCCGCATGCCGCTGCGCCCCGTACTGTCGGCCGACACGACCGTCACCATCGACGGCGAGATCCTCGGCAAGCCGGCCGATCCGAGGGAAGCCTATGCGATGCTGGAACGCCTGTCGGGCCGCACGCACCAGGTGCTGACGTCGGTCGCCCTGCACTACACGGACGTGTTCGAGCAGGTGACGCAGGTGTCGAACGTGCGCTTCGCGCAGCTCGCGCCGGAAGCGATCCGGGCGTATTGCGCGACGCCGGAGCCCTACGACAAGGCCGGCGCCTATGGCATCCAGGGCCTCGCCGCCCTGTTCATCGAGCATATCGAAGGCAGTCATTCCGGCATCATGGGCTTGCCCGTATTCGAGACCGCGCAGTTATTGCAGAAAGCGGGCGTCAGCGCGCTGTAGGGTGGGCGGCCCTCCGCCCACGCGTGACGTATGCGGTTTGTTGGCCTTACGCGTGGGCACGGAGTGCCCACCCTACGTGTATGATGTGATCCGAGACAACAATTAGAACCCGGCCTCATGACTGAAGACATCCTGATCAACATCACCCCCCAGGAAACGCGCGTCGCGCTGGTGGTTCAGGGTGCCGTACAAGAGCTGCACATCGAGCGTACGCTGACCCGCGGTCTCGCGGGCAACGTCTATCTCGGCAAGGTTGTGCGCGTGCTGCCGGGCATGCAGTCGGCCTTCATCGACATCGGCCTCGAACGCGCCGCCTTCCTGCACGTGGCCGACATCTGGGAAGCCCGCCCGCACGACGGCGCCAACGGCAGCAGCAACAGCGCGCCGACCCCCATCGAGAAAATCCTGTTCGACGGCCAGGTGCTGACCGTGCAGGTGATCAAGGATCCGATCGGCACCAAGGGCGCGCGCCTGTCCACGCAGATCTCGATCGCGGGCCGCATGCTCGTCTACCTGCCGCAGGACAAGCACATCGGCATCTCGCAAAAGATCGAGAAGGAATCCGAGCGCGAAGCCCTGCGCGCGCGCCTCGCGGGCCTGTTGCCGCCGGACGAAAATGGCGGCTACATCGTGCGCACGCAGGCCGAGGACGCGTCCGACGCCGACCTCGCCGCCGACATCGACTACCTGCGCAAGACGTGGGGCGCGATCACGAAGGGCGCGCGCACGCGTCCCGCGACGAGCCTGCTGTACCAGGACCTGAGCCTGGCCCAACGCGTGCTGCGCGACTTCGTGCACGACGAGACGGCCGCGATCCTCGTCGACTCGCGCGAGAACTATCTGAAACTGGTCGAATTCGCCCAGGTGTACACGCCCAGCGTGCTGTCGCGCCTGCAGCACTACACGGGCGAGCGCCCGCTGTTCGACCTGTACGGCGTCGAGGAAGAGATCCTGCGCGCGCTGGGCCGGCGCGTGGACCTGAAATCCGGCGGCTACCTGATCGTCGACCAGACCGAGGCGATGACGACCATCGACGTCAACACGGGCGGCTTCGTCGGCGGGCGCAACTTCGCCGACACCATCTTCAAGACGAACCTGGAGGCGGCGCACGCCATCGCCCGCCAACTGCGGCTGCGCAACCTGGGCGGCATCATCATCCTCGACTTCATCGACATGGAGAACAACGAGCACCGCAACGCCGTGCTCGCGGAGCTCAAGAAGACGCTGTCGCGCGACCGCACCAAGGTGTCCGTGAGCGGGTTCTCGGCGCTGGGCCTCGTCGAAATGACGAGGAAGCGCACGCGCGAATCGCTGGCCCACATCCTGTGCGAGCCCTGCCCCGCCTGCAGCGGCAAGGGACAAGTGAAAACCAGCCGGACGATCTGCTACGAAATCCTGCGCGAACTGCTGCGCGAGGCCAAGCAGTTCAACCCGCGCGAATTCCGCATCGTCGCGTCGCAGGAAGTGATCGACCTGTTCCTCGAGGAAGAGTCGCAGCACCTGGCCATGCTCGGCGACTTCATCGGCAAGAAGATCTCGCTGCAGGTCGAGCGGGGTTATCACCAGGAACAATACGACGTGATCCTGATGTGAAATTTTTGCACCAGTTTCGCCGTTTGGCCGACAAGGATTTGTCATCCTGTTCAGTTCATGTTGCTCGCACAGGACAATGCGTCTAAAAATATGGTCAGGGGCAACGCAGTGTCTCGGTTTGGACTACAATTCGAGACAATTTGTTGAAGATTTCGAGAGTTGGCGGTAGTGTGCATCCCCACCACGCAGATGCGCAGCCAGCCGACCGGTTAGCGCTGCTGATCGCAGACCCTGATTTACCGCTGGCGGCGTCGGACAACAACTGGCAGGCGACCCGTAAGAGACAATGAACGTACCTCTCATTCCTTCCGATCTGCTGAAGAAATCGGACAAGATCCTGTTCATCGCCCACCTGGCGTTGGGCGACTATACCTATTTGCAGAACTGCTTCCAGGCGTTCGCGCGCGCCTACCCGCACCTGAAACTTCACCTGTGGGTGGACGAGGTGCGCCGGACGGGCGACGCGTCGCAGTGGCCGCACCTGAAAAAGAACGTCTTGTACGACTGGCTCGACGCCTGCGATTTCATCGAGAAGGTGTACAAGCAGAACTATTCGCCGGCGCTGTTCCAGGCTTCCATCCAGGAAGCGCAGAAGGAACACTATCCGATCGTCGTCTCGCTGGGCACGCTGCGTCCCCACTTCTACGCCGACCTCGCGCGCGAGATCAGCCCGGACGGCTTCGTCTTCGGCCTGAAAAAGCCGCACGGCCTCGCGGGCCTGTTGCACTGGCTCAGCTACCGCAAGCTGGACGCCAGCCTCGACCCGGACGTGGCCGACCGCACGAGCGCGCCGCACATCAGCGACGTGCATGCCGAGTGGTTCCGCCAGCTGGCCGGCGTGGACATTCCGCCGGCCGGGCGCATTCCGTTCGTGCACATCCCCGAACAATTCATCGAGGGCGCGAAGGCACGCCTGCACGAGTGGGGCTTCGACGGCCGCCAGGGCAAGCTCGTGTTCATCAATCCGTTCGCCAAGACGCGCAAGCGCTGCTGGCCCGTCGAGCGTGTGGCCGAACTGATCACGACGATGCGCGCCCAGCCGGAATGGCGCGACGCCTGCTTCATCGTCAACGCGGTGCCGCAGGAAGTGGACAACGTGAAGGCCATGCTGGCGCGCCGCCAGCTCGACCGCACGGAACTGTTCAGCGCCAACGAAAACTTCTTCCAGCTGCCCGCGATGCTGGCGCAGTGCGACCTGATCGTGTCGGTGGAAACGGCCGTGATGCACCTGGCGAACGCCGTCGGCGTGCCGGTCGTCGCACTGATGCGCCAGAAGACGCCGGAATGGGCGCCGGTCGACAAGGCCAACTCGACCGTCATCACGGCGGATCAGCGCAGGGACTGGGTCAAGGCGATTCCGGTCGATGCGGTGATGCACGCGTTGGCGTGAACCTGCATATCGTGTGACACCAGGTCGGGACCGACCATGAAACCCATAGCCATTGCGCTCCTGATGTCTGCAGTCCTGGCGTGCTCGCAAGCAGGCGCGGCCGGGCCGCATGACGGCCAGCACGATTTCGACTGGGAAATCGGCACCTGGGACACGCGTTTGCAACGCTTGCGCGAACCGCTCAGCGGCAAGACCGACTGGGTCGAGTACGCGGGCACGTCGGTCGTCAAGGCAATTGCGGACGGGCGGGCCAACCTCGTCGAACTGGATGTGCGCGGCGGCGCCGGCCGGATCGCGGGCGTGTCGCTGCGCCTGTACCAGCCCGCGAACGGCCAGTGGACCCTGCATTTCGCCAACCTGGCCAACGGGTTGATGACCGACCCGATGCAGGGTTCCTTCAAGGATGGCCAGGGCACCTTTTACGGCAAGGACACGGTGAACGGACGCTCGGTGCTGGTGCGGTTCCTGATCGTGCCGATGGGCGCCGGCCAGTGGCGCTTCGAGCAGGCATACTCGGCGGACGGTGGGCAGCATTGGGAGACCAACTGGATCGCCATCGATACCCGCCGCAAAGCATAGGTTGTTATCTCGCCGACGGGAAGAACAACTGCTCGCCGGCCGGCTTGAACGACGCGATTCTATGCTGCCCCTCCGCCGACGTGATCCACTCGATCAGCGCCTTCGCACCCTTGTAGTTGATCCCCTTGTGCTTCTCCGGATTGACGGCAATGATCCCGTACGGATTGAACATGCGCTTGTCGCCCTCGACGACGATCGCCAGCCCCGTCTTGGCCTTGTACGCACCGTAGGTCGCGCGGTCCGTCAGCGTGTACGCGCCCATCTCCGCCGCCATGTTCAGCACCTCGCCCATGCCCAGGCCGGCGTTGACGTAGTTGCTCCCGGCCGGCTTGGTGCCCGCCTGCTGCCAGTACCCCTTCTCCATCACGTCCGTGCCGGAATTGTCGCCGCGCGAGATGAATTTCACGTTGGCCGCCGCGATCTTCCTGAAGGCCGCGATGACGTCGCGGCTGCCCTTCACGCCGACCGGATCCGCGGTCGGCCCGGCAACGATGAAATCGTTGTACATGACGTCGCGGCGGTCGACGCCCCAGCCCTCGGCCACGAATTTGTCTTCCAGCGCGCGCGCGTGCACGAGCGTCACGTCGACGTCGCCGTTCTTGCCCAGCTCCAGCGCCTTGCCGGTGCCGACGGAGATGACGTTGACCTTGATGCCCGTCTTCGCTTCGAACGCGGGCAGCAGGTAGCCCAGCAGGCCCGAGTTCTCGGTGCTGGTCGTCGTTGACAACCGCAGCACCTTGTCCGATTGCGCCTGCGCGAACGGCGTGGCGACGGCCAGGCAGGCGATGAAGCCGAGGATGGAACGGCGTTGCATGGATGCTCCTTGGTGGAATCAGCGGTGTTCGAGACGCCCGTCGCGCAGCTTCAGCCGCTGCACGCCGGGCAGGTTGATCAGGTCGCGGTCGTGGCAGGCGATGATGACGCTGCTGCCCGCTTCGATCATGGTCGGGATCAGGGCGATCACCTGTTCGCGCGCGGCGCCGTCCAGGTTCGCCGTCGGCTCGTCCAGCAGCAGCAGGCGCGGCGCCAGCACCTTCGCGCGCGCCAGCGCCACGCGCTGCTTTTCGCCGCCGGACAGCCGGGTCGGGTCCGTGTCGCGCAGGTGCGCCACGCCGGCCCAGGCCATCGCCTCCTCCACGACGGGCCGCACGGCCTCGGGCTTTTCGCCGCGCACGACGAGGCCGTAGCCGATGTTGTCGGCGACGCTCGTCGAAAACAGGATCGGATGCTGGTGCACGTAGACGATGGCCCGGCGCAGCGCGCGCGGGTACGGGTGCACGCGCAGGACGTCCTCGCCGGCAAAGCGCAGGCTGTCGATCTCGGCCCGCTCCAGGCCGCCCAGCACCCGCAGCAAGGTACTTTTACCCGCGCCGTTCATCCCCGTCAGTACGTAGGCGCTGTGCGTGGCGATCTCGAGCCGGTCGATGTCGAACAGGAGTCTCTCGCCGTGGCGCTTGCGCAGGCCGCGCACGCCCAGCAGGGCCTTGCGGCGCTCGTCGCGCTGCGGCACGCGCCATGACTCGTTCTCGTTCTCGTAGACGGCCGCCGAGATCTGCGAGTGGATGCTGATGCTCATGCACGCTCCCGGACCGTGTGGGCGTCGCCCTGCAGCAGCATCAGCGCCCCGTTCATCATGAGCGCGATGGCGACGAGCACGATGCCGAGCGCGATGCCCTGCGCGAACTCGCCCTTGCTCGTCTCCAGCGCGATCGCGGTCGTGATCGTGCGCGTCTCGCCTTCGATGTTCCCGCCCACCATCAGCGCGCAGCCCACTTCCGAGATCACGCGGCCGAAGCCGGACAGGACGGCCGCCATCACGCCGAATCTCGCCTCGTACAGCACGCGCACCATCACCTGCATGGGCGACGCGCCCAGCGCGATCGCGGTCTCGGCATAGCGCGGATCGAGCCCCTGCACGGCCGCCAGGGTGAACGCGAGCAGCACGGGCAGCGCGACGACGCACTGGCCGAACACGATGCCGGGCTGCGAGAACAGCCATTGCAGGCCGCCCAGCGGCCCGTGGCGCGACAACAGCAGGTACAACAGGAGGCCGATCAGGACGGTCGGCAGCGACAGCGCCGCCTGCGCGAGCCAGATGACGATGCGCCGCCCGCGGAATTTGCGCATGGCGACGACGTAGCCGATCAGGATCGCGGGCGGCGTGGCCAGCAGCAGGCCGACGATGCTCGTCTTGAGCGACACCCAGACGATACGCCACAAGTCCGGATCGCCCGTGAACAGCAGCACGAATGCCCGTGCGACCGCGTCCGCTATTGCATTCATGCCGATCGCAACGTGCGCGCCGTCTCCAGCGCGGCGAGCCAGTCCGGCTCGAACACGAGGCGCTCCTCGCCGGACAGCAGCAGGAAGTGATGGCCGCTGCAGCGCGCGAGCAGCGACATGCCGACCTGCTCCGCCACCGCATGGCCCATCTGCGTCGTGCCGGAGCGCGACAGCAGGAACGGGATGCCCATCTGCGCGCCCTTGATGACCATTTCGGACGTCAGCCGTCCCGTCGTATAAAAGACCTTGTCGGCGCCCTCCATGCCCTCCAGCCACATCAGGCCCGCGATGGCGTCGACGGCGTTGTGGCGGCCGACGTCCTCGATGAACCACAGCAGCTCGCCGCCGCTCGTGAACAGCGCGCAGCCGTGCACGGAACCCGCCTGCTTGTACACGGATTGCTGGGTGCGCACCGTCTCGACGATGCGGTGCACGACGGACTGGCGCAGGCGCGCGTCCGGCGGCAACACGATGCGGTCGACCTCGTCCATCAGCCCGCCGAACACGGAGCCCTGGCCGCAGCCCGTCGTGACGACCTTCTTCGCCGTGCGCGCCTCGACGTCCTGGATGCCGCCGCGCGTGACGACGGCCACCGCATCCACGGACCAGTCGACCTGCACCGACACGATGTCTTCCAGCGACCGCACGAGGCGCTGGTTGCGCAGGTAGCCCAGCGTCAGCGCTTCCGGCGCCGCGCCGAGGGTCATCAAGGTGACGAGCTCGCGCTTGTCCACGTAGACCGTCAGCGGGCGCTCGGCCGGGATGTGCAGTGTCTCGCGGCGCCCGCGCTCGTCGATGGCCGTCACGGGATGCGTGAGGCCGGCGCTGGCCTGCGACAGCTGGGGACGATAGTATGATGTCATGCGTGCAATTCTGCCACGTCCCCCAAAATCTGGCCGCCACCGTAGGAACCCTGGTGCGCGACCTCGCCGCCCAGCCGCACGCGCACGGCGCAATACTTGAATTCCGGGATCTTGCCGTACGGGTCCAGCGCGGCATTCGTCAGCCGGTTGATCGCGGCCTCGTAGTAACAGAACGGGACGAACACGGCGCCCCGCGGCGTGCCGTCGTCGGCCCGCGCATACAGCGCCACCTCGCCGCGGCGCGACGCGATCGTGATCACGTCGCCCGGCCGCCCTCCCAGCGCTTCCAGGTCGAGCGGATGCACGAGCGCGACGGGGTCCGGCTCCAGCGCGTCCAGTACGCCGGCGCGGCGCGTCATGCTGCCCGTGTGCCAGTGCTCGAGCTGGCGGCCCGTGATCAGCACGACGGGGTACTCGGTGTCGGGCCGCTCGTCGGCCGGAATAATGTCGGCGGGGACGAAGCGCGCGCGGCCGCCTTCGCGGGGAAACTCGCGCGTGAAGACGACGGGCTCGCCCGGATCGCCCGGCGCGCGGCACGGGTACGTGACGGCACCGTCGCGCTCGAGGCGGTGCCACGTGATGCCGGCGATGCTGGGCATGAGCTTGCGCATCTCGTCGAACACGGCGGCGGGGCCGGCGTAATCCCATTGCAGGCCGAGGCGGCGCGCCATCTGCTGGACGATCCACAGGTCCTGGCGCGCGTCGCCCGGCGGGTCCAGCGCCTGGCGGCCCAGCTGCACGACGCGGTCCGTGTTCGTGAAGCTGCCCGTCTTTTCGGCGAACGCGGACGCGGGCAGGATCACGTCGGCCAGGTACGCCGTCTCCGTCAGGAAGATGTCTTGCACGACGAGGTGTTCCAGTGCGGCCAGCGCTTCCCGCGCGTGATTGGCATCCGGGTCCGACATGGCCGGGTTCTCGCCCATGATGTACATTCCCTTGATGCCGCCGGCGAGGATGTCGTCCATGATCTCGACGACCGTCAGGCCGGGCTTGCCGTCCAGCTTGAGTCCCCACGCGGCCTCGAACTTCGCCTGCGCCTGCGCATCGTCGACGCGCCGGTAATCCGGATACATCATCGGGATGAGGCCCGCGTCCGACGCGCCCTGCACGTTGTTCTGGCCGCGCAGCGGATGCAGGCCCGTGCCGGGACGGCCGATCTGGCCCGTCATCAGCGCCAGCGCGATCAGGCAGCGCGCATTGTCCGTGCCGTGCACGTGCTGCGACACGCCCATGCCCCACAGGATCATCGATCCCTTCGACGTCGCGTACAGCCGCGCCACGTAGCGGATCGTCTCCGCATCGATGCCGCAGATGGGCGCCATCGCTTCCGGGCTGTAGTGGGCCACGTTCGCGGCCAGCGCGTCGTAGCCGCTCGTGCGGTCGGCGATGAACGCCGGGTCGACGAGGCCCTCTTGCACGATCGTGTGCATCATCGCGTTGAGGAGCGCCACGTCCGTGTCCGGCTTGAATTGCAGGAAGCGGTGCGCGTGGCGCGCGAGGTCGGAGCGGCGCGGGTCCATCACGATGAGTTTCACGCCCGTGCGCGCCGCGTTCTTCATCCACGTGGCGGCAACCGGGTGGTTGACGGTCGGGTTGGCGCCGATGACGACCACGACCTCGGCGCGCGTCACGTCCATCACGGGGTTCGACACGGCGCCCGAGCCGATCCCTTCCAGCAGCGCGGCGACGGACGACGCGTGGCACAGCCGCGTGCAATGGTCGACGTTGTTGCTGCCGAAGCCCGTGCGCACGAGCTTCTGGAATAAATACGCTTCCTCGTTGCTGCCCTTGGCCGAGCCGAAGCCGGCCAGCGCGCGCCCGCCGTGCGCGTCGCGGATGCGCGCGAGGCCGCCGCCGGCCGCCTCCAGCGCCTCTTCCCACGTCGCTTCGCGGAACACGTCCAGCACACGGTCCGGGTCCATCGTGAATTCGCCGTTCTTCGGGATGCCCTCTCTCCGGATCAGCGGCCTGGTGAGCCGCTGCGGATGGTGCGCGTAGTCGTAGCCGTAGCGGCCCTTCACGCACAGGCGGCCGTGGTTCGCGGGACCGTCGCGGCCCTCCACGCGCACGATGCGGTTGTCCTTCACGTGGTACGTCAGCTGGCAGCCCACGCCGCAATACGGGCAGACGGAATCGACTTTTTTGTCCGGCACGGCCAGCGCGGCACCGCGCGCGGGCGCCAGCGCCCCGGTCGGGCAGGCCTGCACGCATTCGCCGCAGGCCACGCAGGTCGATGCGCCCATCGGGTCGCCCTGGTCGAACACGATGCGCGCATTTTCTCCGCGGCCGGCGAGGCCGATCACGTCGTTGACCTGTTCGTCGCGGCACGCGCGCACGCAGCGCGTGCACTGGATGCAGGCGTCGAGGTTCACTTCGATCGCGGCATGGCTCGCGTCCGCCGGCGGCACCGCGCGCGTGGCGGGAAAGCGCGGCGTGCCCACGCCCAGCCTGTCCGCCCACTGCGCGACCTCGTCCTCGCGCGTGCGCGTTGTGTCCGGCAGGTCGGACAGCAGCAGTTCCAGCACCATCTTGCGGGCCGCGACGGCGCGGTCGCTGTCCGTGCGCACCTTCATGCCGGGCGCCGGATAACGGCAGCACGACGGCGCCAGCGTGCGCTCGCCATCGACTTCGACGACGCAGGCGCGGCAGTTACCGGCCGGCTCCAGCCCGTCCTTGTGGCACAGGTGCGGCAGGTCGATGCCGGCGCGGGCCGCGGTCTCGAACAGGGTCTCGAACGGTTGCGCTTCGACGGTGCGGCCGTCGATCTCGAACGTCACACTCATGACTCCTCCAGCTCGTGCGGAAAATACTTGACGACGCAGTCGAACGGATTCGGCGCCGCCTGGCCCAGGCCGCAGATCGACGCGTCGCGCATCACCTGCGACAGCTCGGCCAGCAAGGCCGTGTCCCACGTCTCCCGCTCCATCAGCGCGACGGCCTTGGCGGTGCCGGCGCGGCACGGCGTGCACTGGCCGCACGATTCGTCGCGGAAGAAGCGCAAGGTGTTCAGCGCAGCGGCGCGGGCGGTGTCCCGGTCGGACAGCACGACGACGGCGGCCGAGCCGATGAAGCAGCCGTAGCGCTGCAGCGTGTCGAAATCGAGCGGGACGTCGGCCATCGAGGCCGGCAGGATGCCGCCCGATGCGCCGCCCGGCAGGTAGGCATAGAACGTGTGCCCGTCCTGCATGCCGCCGCAGTGTTCGTCGAGGAGTTCCCGCATCGTGATGCCGGCCGGTGCCAGTTTCACGCCCGGCTCGCGCACGCGGCCCGACACGGAAAACGAGCGCAGCCCGTGCCGCCCGTGGCGGCCCCGGTTCGTGAACCATTCCGCGCCGCGCTCGACGATGTCGCGCACCCAGTACAGCGTTTCCATGTTGTGTTCCAGCGTGGGCCGCCCGAACAGGCCGACCTGCGCGACGTAGGGCGGGCGCAGGCGCGGCATGCCGCGCTTGCCCTCGATCGATTCGATCATCGCGGATTCCTCGCCGCAGATGTACGCGCCGGCGCCGCGGCGCAGGACGATCTCCGGCATGTCCGCCACGGGCGGATCGGCGCGCAGCCGGTCGAGTTCCTGCTCCAGCATGGCGCGCAGGCCGTGGTATTCGTCGCGCAGGTACACATAGATCGTATCGATGCCGACGGCCCACGCGGCGACGAGCGCGCCTTCCAGGAAGCGGTGCGGGTCGCGTTCAAGATAATGGCGGTCCTTGAACGTGCCCGGCTCGCCTTCGTCGATGTTGACGGCCATGAGGCGCGGGCCCGGCTCGTTCCTGACGATGCGCCACTTGCGCCCGGCCGGGAAGCCGGCGCCGCCCAGGCCGCGCAGGCCGGACGCCATCATCGTCACGATCGCGCTTTCCGGATCGAAGCGCCCTTCCGCGCAGGCGCGCAGCAGGCGGTAGCCGCCGGCCTCGCGGTAGGCGTCGTAATCGATGTGGCCCGTGTGCCGGTCCGTGGTGGCTCGCGCGCTGACGGCGGCCAGCACCGACTCGGCACTCGCGCCGGCGACGGACCGCTGGCCCACGAGCGCCGCGGGCGCCTGGTCGCAGCGGCCGATGCACGGCGCGGCCAGCACACGCACGCCGGTGCCGAGGATGGCGGGCAAACGGTCCAGCAGGTCGCGCGCGCCGGCCAGCTCGCACGACAGGCCGGCGCACACGCGCACGGTCAGCGCCGGCGGTGCGTCCTCGCCGTCGCGCAGCACGTCGAAGTGGTGGTAGAAGGTCGCCACCTCGTAGACCTCGGACTGCGCCAGCTTGAGCTCCTGTGCCAGCGCGGCGAGGTGCGCGGCGGACAGGGCCCCGTAGCGGTCCTGGATCTTGTGCAGGTGCTCGATCAGCAGGTCGCGCCTGCGCGGCGCGTCACCCAGCGCCGCCTGCACGTCGGCGAGCGCCTGCGGGTCGACTCGGCGGCCCTTCGGCGCTTCGCGCTTGCGCTGGCGGCTCGGCCCTTGCGGGGCAATGGGGATCACGGGGTGACTCATGCAAAGCACCTCACTTGAACAACACGATGGCCTTTTGTAGTGTAATCCAAACGCCGATCAGCAACGGTATGCCCACGACGGCCCACGCCAGCGCCGCGACCAGCGGGTTGGCACCCGCGACGGGCGCCGCCACGGCCGCGCCGCCCGCGATCCCGGCCACGCCGGCGGAAGGCCGCGCAGCGGCGCCGTCGCGCTCGTGCGCCAGGCGGCGTTCTTCCGCCAGTTCCTGCTCGCTCATGAAGTAGCGCGCGGCCACCGGACGCACCAGCAGATTGCACAGGAAGCCCAGCACCAGCAGGCCCGCCAGCACGTACATCACGGTGTCGTAGGCCTGCGCCTTGGGCACGCCATGCGCGATCTGGTATTCGCGGATGTAGTTGATGAGGCTCGTGCCGACGACGCCGGCCGCGGCCCACGCGGTCAGCAGGCGGCCGTGGATCGCGCCCACCATCTGCGTGCCGAACAGGTCGGCCAGGTAGGCGGGCACGGTCGAGAAACCGCCGCCGTACATCGACAGGATGATGCAGAAGAAGATGACGAACAGGGCCAGGTGGCCGCCGTGCGCCAGCGCGGGGATCGCCGCGTACAGCACGAAGCCGAGCACGAGGAAGACGAAATACGTGGCCTTGCGGCCGATGTAGTCCGAGCACGAGGCCCAGGCGAAACGGCCGCCGATGTTAAAGAGCGACAGCAGGCCCGTGAAGCCGGCCGCGATGGTCGCGATCTGCGCCTTCTGCGCGGCGTCCAGGTCGTTGAACGATGCCGTGACGCCGATCAGCCGGCCGCCGAACACTTCCTGCAACAGGGGCGACGCCATCGCCAGGATGCCGATGCCGGCCGAGACGTTCAGGAACAGCACCAGCCACACGAGCCAGAACTGCGGGACCGACCACACGCGGCTCACGTGCACGTGGCCATGGGTGATCATCGCATTAGACCCTTTCGCGGCCGGCGGGTTCCAGCCCTCCGGTTTCCAGCCGATGGCCGGCACGCGGTACGACAGCGCGCCGCCCAGCATGAAGACGAAGTAGATCGCGGCCAGCGCGAGGAAAGTCTCCCACACGCCCACGGAGG
>CBIHRX010000052.1:0-27144 GCA_966212555.1 uncultured Massilia sp. | reverse complement strand
CGGACCGGCCGGACGCGCGGCGGCGGCCGGCCCAGCGGAAGCCGCGGCAGCGGCCGGACGCGCCGGCGCCGCCTGCGGCATCGTACGCGCCAGCGCGGCCGGTGCGGGCGCCGCAGCCTGCTCGGCTCCGCCCTGTCCCGGGCGGAACGCCAGCATGCGCAGCAGGGTCATCGTGAAGCCCGCGTACTCGTCCGGCGCGAGGCCGATCTCGTTGCGGCCGATCACGGCGATCTGGTAATACAGCTGCACTTCCTGCGGATCGAATTGCGTCGCCAGGCGCTGGATGTCGGCCAGTTCCGGCAAGTCATCCGGCAGCGCGGCCGGTACGGTCTGCGCGAGCGCGATCCGGTGCAGCAAGGTGCCGAGGTCCTGCAGCGCGCCGTTGTACGACAGGCTGCGGCTGGCCATCTCGTCGGCGACGGCCATCAGGTCGGCGCCGTCCTGGTTTGCGAGCGCATCGAGCAGGCGCACCAGGTAGGACTGGTCGAGCGCGCCCAGCATGCCCTGCACGGCGTCGAGCGTGACGGCGCCGGCCGCGTAGGCGATGGCCTGGTCGGTCAGCGACAGCGCGTCGCGCATCGAACCGTGCGCGCCCTGTGCGAGCAGGCGCAGCGCGGGCTGCTCGAACGTGACGCCCTCCTGGCCGAGGATGTTTTCCAGGTGGCCCACGATGTGGCCGGGCGGCATCTGCTTCAGGTTGAACTGCAGGCAGCGCGACAGCACGGTCACGGGAATCTTTTGCGGGTCCGTCGTCGCGAGGATGAATTTCACGTGCTCGGGCGGCTCTTCCAGCGTCTTCAGCATCGAGTTGAAGGCGTGGTTCGTGAGCATGTGCACCTCGTCGATCATGTAGACCTTGAAGCGCGCATTGCTCGGCGCGTAGACCGCCTGCTCCAGCAGCTGGGCCATCTCGTCGACGCCGCGGTTCGACGCGGCGTCCATCTCGACGTAGTCGACGAAGCGGCCGGCGTCGATCGCGCGGCACGGTTCGCACTGGCCGCACGGCTCGGCCGTAATCGACCCGTTCCCATCCGGCCCGACACAGTTGAGCGACTTGGCCAGGATGCGCGACAGCGTGGTCTTGCCCACCCCGCGCGTGCCGGTGAACAGGTAGGCGTGGTGCAGCCGTCCGGTATGCAAGGCATGGGTCAGCGCACGGACGACGTGCTCCTGGCCAACCAGCGTTTCGAAGTTCCGGGGACGGTATTTGCGGGCGAGGACTTGATAGGACATACCGCGATTTTACCGTAGACCGGGCCGGGCGCGGCAACATTAGACGCTCGTCGGGAATTCACCTACACTGATATTTTTCTTTCAATCAGGAAAAAATGAAAACACCACTGCTGGTCATCGCTTCCCTGCTGCTCGCGCTGCCGGGCCATGCCGCCGAACGCGAATGGCTCCCGTACCGCAAGCTGGTCGACGTCATCAAGCTCGACAAGTTCGACGCCCTGCCCCAGGCCGAGCGCGACAAGGTCATCCTGTACGCCAAGCTGGTGCCCGTGAACAAGGCGATCTCGCCGCTGGATGCGGGCCTCGTCGTCGTGGACGGCGCCAGCCGGACGCCGCTGCCGCTCGATGCCGGCGGCCGCGCGCGCATGGCGCTGAACCAGCAGTGGATGGCGCATGACGCGCAGATCTGGACGAGCCTGCCCAAGGGCGAAAAGATGCGCATGGGCTTCGACCTGGGCGCCGTGCTGCCCGAGACGACGCAGTGGCGCTACGCGACGGTGATGGGCGCCATTCCCCAGACCAATGCCGCGATCGGCAAGGTGGCCGGCGCGCTGAGCCTGTTCGTGCCCACGATGAAGTCGGTGATCTTCAAGTTCGACAAGCCGGCCCAGCTGACCATCAGGACCGCCGCCGGCGACAAGCGCTACGCCAGCGACGCGAAGCACCATGTCAGGCTCAAGCTCGACGAGGACATGCTGAAGGAAAACCCGCTGGTGGAGGTGTCGATGCGCCCGCTGGAAGCGGAGATCGATGAGTGAATTAGTAGGCGAGCCTGATCTGCGGCACTTGCGGTGAACGGCTTTGGCTGCTTCGTTCCCGACCTGACCAGGTAAACCATGCCACAATGCGCAGGGGCCCGCCAGCTCGCATTATAACCGGTTAAGGGGATGGCGGCAAACCACCCTCCTGGATGCGCCGCGCATACCTATATAGTATGCATAGTATGCACGCGCATCCACCTGCATCAATCGGACGTCACAACCCCAGCTGCTGCCAGATCCCGTCCACGCGCGCCTTCACTTCCGGCGTCATGACGATGGGCGTGCCCCATTCCCGGTTCGTCTCGCCCGGCCATTTATTGGTGGCGTCGATACCCATCTTGCTGCCCAGTCCGCTGATCGGCGACGCGAAGTCGAGGTAGTCGATCGGCGTGTTGTCGACCATGACCGTGTCGCGGGTCGGGTCCACGCGGGTCGTGATGGCCCAGATCACCTCCTTCCAGTCGCGCACGTCGACGTCCTCGTCCACGACGACGATGAACTTCGTATACATGAACTGGCGCAGGAAGCTCCATACCCCGAACATCACGCGCTTCGCGTGGCCGGCATACTGCTTCTTCATCTGCACGACGGCCATGCGGTAGCTGCAGCCTTCCGGCGGCAGGTAGAAATCGGTGATCTCGGTGAACTGTTTTTGCAGCAGCGGGACGAACACTTCGTTCAGCGCGACGCCCAGCACGGCCGGCTCGTCGGGCGGCTTGCCCGTGTAGGTCGAGTGGTAGATCGGGTCGCGCCGCATCGTGATGCGGTCGATCGTGAACACGGGGAACCAGTCCTGCTCATTGTAATAGCCGGTGTGGTCGCCGTACGGCCCTTCCAGTGCATGCTCGAACCCGGACGGGTGGCTTTCATCTGGATAGATATGACCCTCGAGCACGATCTCGGCCGATGCGGGCACGCGCAGCTCGCTGCCGATCGCCTTCGTCAGGACGGTCCGCTGGCCGCGCAGCAGGCCGGCGAACTGGTATTCGGACAGCGTGTCCGGCACCGGCGTCACCGCGCCCAGGATCGTGGCCGGGTCGGCGCCCAGCGCCACCGCCACCGGATACGGCTTGCCGGGATTGGCGATGCAGTGCTCGCGGAAGTCGAGCGCGCCGCCCCGGTGCGCGAGCCAGCGCATGATGACCTTGTTCGGCCCCAGCACCTGCTGGCGGTAGATGCCCAGGTTCTGGCGCTTCTTGTTCGGCCCCTTCGTGATCACGAGACCCCAGGTAATCAGGGGCGCGACGTCGCCCGGCCAGCAATGCTGGATCGGCAGGCGGGCCAGGTCGACGTCGGCGCCTTCCCAGACGATTTCCTGGCAAGGGGCGCCCTTCACTTCCTTCGGCGCCATGTCCCACACGGCCTTGACGAGCGAACCGAGGTCCATGATGTCGCGGAAGCCCTTGGGCGGCTCGGGCTCCTTCAGGCGCGCCAGCACGTGGCCGATCTTGCGCAGCTCGCCCACGTCGTCCGCGCCCATGCCCAGCGCCACGCGGCGCGGCGTGCCGAACAGGTTGGCCAGCACGGGGATCGGATAGCGTTTGCCGGCCGCATCGACCGGGTTGTCGAACAGCAGCGCAGGTCCGCCGGCACGCAAAGTCCGGTCGCACACCTCCGTCATTTCAAGATTCGGTGAAATAGGCGCGGATACGCGCTTGAAGTCATCCATTTCTTGCAACTTAGCAATAAAATCCCGCAGATCAGAATAGTTCATTGAATTTTTAATTCTTTTTTACATCTTTTGAGGTGTGCTAACAATCGCCGGCAAGTAGTTGATTTGCCAAGGAATTGATGAGCGCTTGCGCATTCTTTAGATCTAAAAGTAATAGAACGCTTGAGTGCTAGTATTGACTTGATATAAACCAGCTTCTACAATCCGCCGTATCAAGTGAGGCAGGCCCGTCCAGGACGTGATTCTAGCCGGTCTCATTCTTTCACGGGGTCGGGGCCCCAGCGACATTGTAGGAGTGTTTTCACTGGGCGTCTGCCCAACCAACCCCGAGACAGTTGTTAGCCACTGGGCGCCTCCACTGCAGCGCTGCCCAGCTGAAGCAAGCAATGACGGCGTTCCTCGACCGCTATGCGCGGCGACGGACGGTTTTCTGATGCACGGCATAAGTTCCCTCGAACGCTGCGCCCCTGCGCGGCGACGGGATGGCTTTTTCCGCGACAAAGGAGAGACGATGATCCATCGCTTCATCGGCACGAGCGCAAGGCTCGTCCAACAGATGGCCAGCCAGCCAGTCACGTGGTCTTCCGTGATCAAAGCGGCACGCGGTGTCTTGACCACCGCACAACATACCTTGACCGTTTTCGGTCTTTCCGCAGTAGCAATGATTGCCCTGCTGTACAGCCGCCCCGATTTTGCGAAACGGGTGTCGGATTTCCTGAGCCCGCAACACGCCATGCCGGCGCAGGTTGCCACCGCCAATCCCGCGGTCCAGTTCGTCGCGGCACGCGGCGCGGATGCCGTCGAGATCGCCAATAGCGACGACAAGGCGGCGAACCGCCCCACCCGGCAGCAGAAGTACGTGACGGACTGGCTGTCGCGCCGCTATCGCGTGGCCGGCGACGCCGCCAACATGCTCGTCACGACCGCGTACAGCACGGCGCACGAGATCAAGCTGGATCCCCTGCTGATTTTGGCCGTGATGGCCATCGAATCGGGCCTGAATCCGTTCGCGGAAAGCCCGATGGGCGCGCAGGGCCTGATGCAGGTGATGTCCAAGGTCCACAGCGACAAGTTCGAGGAAGTCGGCGGCTCGCAGGCCGCCCTGAATCCGGTGGCCAACATCCGTGTCGGCGCGCTGATCCTGAAGGATTACGTGAAACGCACCGGCTCCGTCGAAGGCGCCCTCAAGAGCTACGTCGGCGCAGGCGCGGCGGACGACGATTCCGGCTACGGCTCCAAGGTCCTGACCGAATACAAGCGCCTGAAACAGGTCGCAAGCGGCAAGAACGTCCCGATCTATTTCCCGCCGGCCGCAGCCCCGGCCCCGAGCACGACGCTGGTCCAGAAATCGGCGCCCGTACCGGTCAAGCCGGACACCGTGTCCGCCGAGGCGGCCCACGGCAGCAACCAGACCGGCGAGACCGTCGCCGGACTCTGAGTCCACACCAAACACTCCTTTCCTGGTCGAAAGCCACCGTCGGCGCAAGCCGCGGTGGCTTTCATTTTTTGGCCATTCTAATTCCCTTCCCCACCTTCCTCCGCAGCATCAATAATTTTGCTTTGTAACAAATATTTCCTAACCGTAATAAACAAGTCATAATATAATTCGTATTGACTGTAGGAATAGTCCTACACCCGCTCATCATGCCAACGATGATGACCGCGCTGTCGTCAAGGACTGCGCGCATAACCTGGAGTCCGCAGTATGTTTCGACTACATAGGGAAGAGGCGACCGAAGGATGGACCGCCTTGCTCACCCGATGGCCATGCGCAATCCTCATCGTTGCGCTGGCAAGCGTTCCTTTGTTCGACCCGCCCGTCTACCTGCGGCTCGCCTCCTTCGCCGTGCTGGCCTGCGCGGCCGCCTGGCAAGCCGTGCGGATGCGCGCGGCGACGCGGCCGGACGAAGCCGCCCTGCCCGCGGCCGAACCGCTCGGCACCCTCCTGGCGGAAGTCACGCCCGTATGGGCTCGCCACATCGAGTCCGTCAAGGACCAGTCCGAAACGGCAATCGAGCAACTGTTGAACGGATTTTCGGCGCTGCTGGCCCATTTCGAACAGGCCGGTTTTTCGCGCGCCGACGCCGCCGGGGATCACCAGGCGACGGCCCAGTTGCTGGTGACGTGCGAACAGACGCTGGGTCCCGTGCTGGCATGGCTTCAACAAATGGTCGACAGCAAGGCCGAACTGCTCGACCACGTGCGCGAACTTGCCACGGCCACCGACGAATTGAAGGGGCTGGCCGACGAAGTGGGACGCATCGCGGCGCAGACGAACCTGCTGGCGATTAACGCGGCGATCGAAGCGGCACGCGCCGGCGAGAGCGGCCGCGGTTTCGGCGTCATCGCCAACGAGGTCCGCCAGTTGTCGAACGTGTCGGCCGACATCGGCAAGCGCATCACCGCCGGCATGGCGCAGATGGGCGCCACCATGGCGGCGACGCTGGGGGTCGCGGCGGACGCCGACGACAGCGACCGCAAGGCCATCGGCGCGTCGCGCGAGGCCGTCGAACACGTGCTGGACGAGATGCGCACCGTCGCCGGCGCGGCCGAGCGCCTGCGCGAACAGGGCAACCTGATCCGGGGCGAGGTCGAACAATTGATTGTCGCCCTCCAATTCCAGGACCGGATCCGCCAGATTCTCGAGGTGGTGGAGGCCGACATGCGGCGCCTTGGCGCCACCGCCGCGGACGGCGACCCGGCGCCTGAAGCCGGCACCTGGCTCGCGGCATTGAGCACGACCTACACGATGGCCGAAGAACACGAGAACCACCAGCCGGGACGGGACCGCCGTGCCGGGACCGCCGACGCCATCACCTTCTTTTAATTGTGCCCTGGCGCGGTATCGATAACTCAGACACAACAAAGACAACTGGAGACTACATGGGAAAAACCATCATGATCGTGGACGATTCGGCGTCGGTGCGCCAGGTCGTCGGCCTGACGCTGCGCGGCGCCGGCTATACGGTAATCGAAGGCAGCAACGGGCAGGACGCACTGGGCAAGCTGGCGGGCGCCAAGGTCCACCTCATCATCAGCGACGTCAACATGCCGGAGATGGATGGCATCGCCTTCCTCAAGGCCGTCAAGGCATCGCCGGCCCACCGCTTCACGCCGGTCCTGATGCTGACGACGGAGTCGGGCGACGACAAGAAGCGCGAAGGCCAGGCCGCCGGCGCCAGGGCGTGGATGGTCAAGCCGTTCAAGCCGGACACGCTGCTGGCCGCCGTCCAGAAGCTGATCCTGCCCTGAGCCGGCCATGCAGCTGGAACACCAACCCCTGCCCGGCGGCGCGACGTCGTTGCGCCTGTCCGGCGAACTGACGATCTACCATGCGGCCGACCTGCAGCAAGCCTTGCTGCCGCTCGCGGCACCCGGCGGCGACTGGGCGCTCGACCTGTCCGGCGTGACCGACATCGACAGCGCCGGCATCCAGATCCTGCTCGCGGCGCGGCGCACCCTGGCCGCGCATGGCGCGGCAATCCGGCTGGCGGCCTGCGGCCCCGCGGCGCAGGCGGTCTTCTCCCTGTATGGCCTGGCGGACGCGTTCGGCGCCGCGGCCACGGACTGAAAGGAACGCCAGCATGCCCATGCGACAAGCCCTGCGCGTATTCACCATCGAAAGCCGCGAACTCCTCGACGAGATGGAGACGGCGCTGCTCACCGGCGGCGACGGCGACGGCGAAGGCAGCATGTCGTCCGACGGCATCAACGCCGTGTTCCGGGCTGCCCATACGATCAAGGGTTCGGCGGGCCTGTTCGGCCTCGACCACATCGTCGCCTTCACCCACGTGGTCGAAGGCGTCCTGGACCGTGCGCGCGACGGACGGATCGTCTTCGACGCCGAACTCACCTCCCTCATGCTGGCGTGCGGCGACCACATCCGGATGCAGATCGACGCCGTCGACGGCGGGCGCACCGATGCGGACGAGGCACTCGCCGCGCTCGGCGAGCCGCTGACGCAAAGCCTCAACCGCTACCTGCCGGCGCCCCACGGCGACGCCGCCGCGGCCGCGCCACCCGCCCCCGCCGAAGCGGGTGCGGCCGGCGGCTACTGGCACATCTCGCTGCGCTTCGGGCCCGACGTCCTGCGCAACGGCATGGACCCGATGTCGTTCCTGCGCTACCTGGAGACCATGGGCAGGCTCGTACGGGTCGCCGTGATCGACGACGCCCTGCCCGCGCTCGACGGGCTCGATCCGGAAGCCTGCTACCTGGACCTGGAGATCGTGTTCGAGAGCGCCGCGGAGCGCGCGGCCATCGAAGGCGCGTTCGACTTCGTGCGCGACGACTGCCGGGTCCACATCATCGCCCCGGACGGCGACGCGGCCGACCGTGCGCGCCTGGTCGAGACGTATCCGGACCAGGCCTCCCTGCTGGGCGAACTGTTCGCGCTCGGCGCCCCGCCCGCTGCGGGCACGCCGGCGCCGGCGGCCGCGCCGCGCCTGCCGGCAGTTGCCGAGCCCGGTACGCCGGAGCGCCGCCAGCGCGACGGCCGCGCCAACGAACAGGCGTCGGTCCGGGTCGATGCCGCCAAGCTCGACCACCTGATCAACCTCGTGGGCGAGCTGATCGTCGCCACCGCCAGTGCCGGCGTGATCGGGCGGCGCACCGGCAACACCGAGCTGCAGGAATGCGTCTCCAACCTGGACGCCCTCGTCGAGGACGTGCGCGACAGCGCCCTGCAGTTGCGCATGGTGAAGATCGGCGCCACCTTCAAGCGCTTCCAGCGCGTGGTGCACGACGTCGCGCGCGACCTCGGCAAGCAAATCGACCTGGCGATCAGCGGCGAGGACACGGAACTCGACAAGACCGTGGTCGAGAAGATCGCCGACCCGCTGACCCACCTGGTGCGCAACGCCATCGACCACGGCATCGAACCCGCGGCGCTGCGCGCCGAACGGGGCAAGCCCGGCGCGGGCACGATCAGGCTCAACGCTTACCACGATTCGGGCACGATCGTGATCGAGGTGAGCGACGACGGCGGCGGCCTCAAGCGCGACAGGATCCTGGCCAAGGCCGTCGAACGCGGCATCGTCGAGGCCGCCAAGGTCCTGACGGACGACGAGATCTATGCGCTCATCTTCGAACCCGGGTTTTCCACCGCCGAGCAGGTCACCAACCTGTCCGGCCGGGGCGTGGGCATGGATGTCGTGAAGCGCAACATCATCGCCCTGCGCGGCAGCATCGCCATCGACAGCGCCGAAGGCGTCGGCACGACGGTGACCGTGCGCCTGCCGCTCACGCTCGCCATCATCGACGGCTTCCAGGTCGCAGTGGGACGCTCGGTGTTCGTGCTGCCGCTGGACATGGTCGAGGAATGCGTGGAATTCCTTCCCGCGGCCGGGCACGACTACACCGACTTGCGCGGCAAGATCCTGCCGTTCATTCGCCTGGACGAACTGTTCCAGATCCCGGGCCGGGCCGGCGCGCGCCGCAGCCTGGTCGTGGTCCGGTACGCGGGGCAGCGCGCGGGCCTCGTCGTCGACGGCCTGCTGGGCGAAGCGCAAACCGTCATCAAGCCGCTCGGCAAGGTGTTCCAGCACCTGCAATGCGTCAGCGGCTCGAGCATCCTGGGCAGCGGCGACATCGCATTGATCCTGGACGTGCCGGCCTTGATCCGGCTGGCGGACAGTCACGTTCCACGCCCCGGCCAGGCACTCGACACGGCACACACATAACACGCGACATCCAACCTTTATTGGAGAAAAACTATGTTTGGCAATATGAAAGTTGCAACCCGGCTAGCGCTCGGTTTCGGCATCGTGCTGGCCCTTTTGATCGCCCAATCGATGCAGAGCCTGCAGAACATGGCGGCCATGAACGATCAAACGCGAAAGATGACGGAAAGCATCTATCCGAAGGTCCAGATGACCAATGAAATCAGCCAGAATGCACTCGACGCCGGACGTCAATTGCGCAGCGCCCTCCTCGCGAGCACGGAGGCCGAGGCGGAAGAATACCGGCAACGCGTCGTGAACCTGCGCACCGCCAACGCCGGGATCTACGAACGCCTCGACAAGTTCATCAGCACGGACAAGGGCCGCGAGCTGTACAACGACGCGATCGAAAAGCGCAAGATCGTGTCCACGCGCTACGAAACGTTGTTCCAGTTGATGAAGACCGACCACGCCAAAGCCGTCGACTACCTCAATCATGAATTTCTTTCCGCCAACACCGCGCAGCTGGCGGCCGTGCGCGAGCTCGGCAAATTCCAGACGACGCTGATGAAGGACGCGGCTACCGCCTCGGCGGAGAACTACAGGTCGTCGCGCCAGCTGATCATCACGCTGTCCGCCGGCGCGGCGCTGGTCGCGCTGGCCGTGGCCTTCCTGATCACGCGCAACCTGCTCAAGACGCTGGGCGGCGAACCGTCGTACGCGGCGGCCGTGCTGGCCGACGTCGCCAACGGCAACCTGGCGCTCGACGTCGACGTCAAGAAAGGCGATACGACGAGCATGATGGCCGCCGTCAAGCAGATGGTCGAGCGCCTGGCCCACATCGTCGGCGAAGTCAACAGCGCGGCCGACGCGCTCGGTTCGGCCTCGGAAGAAGTCAACGCCACCGCGCAGTCGCTGTCGCAGTCGTCCAGCGAACAGGCCGCCGGCGTGGAAGAGACCAGCGCCTCGATCGAGCAGATGACCGCCTCGATTTCCCAGAACACGGAGAACGCGCGCGTCACCGACGGCATGGCGGGCAAGGCGGCCAGGGAAGCGGCCGAGGGCGGCGACGCCGTCAAGGCGACCGTCAGCGCCATGAACCAGATCGCGCAAAAGATCGGCATCATCGACGACATCGCCTACCAGACCAACCTGCTGGCACTGAACGCGGCCATCGAAGCGGCGCGCGCGGGCGAACACGGCAAGGGATTCGCGGTCGTGGCGGCCGAAGTGCGCAAGCTCGCCGAACGCAGCCAGGTGGCGGCCCAGGAAATCAGCACCGTGGCCACGTCCAGCGTGGAACTGGCCGAGCGCGCCGGCAAGCTGCTCGACGAGATGGTCCCCAGCATCCGCAAGACGTCGGACCTCGTGCAGGAGATCGCCGCGGCGTCCGAAGAACAGTCGTCCGGCGTGGGCCAGATCAACGCCGCCGTGAGCCAGCTGTCGACGGCGACCCAGCAGAACGCGTCGAGCTCGGAAGAACTGGCCGCCACCGCCGAGGAGTTGTCCAGCCAGGCCGAGCTGCTGCAGCAGACCATGGCATTCTTCCGCCTGCAGCGCGACGGGCACGGTCCCGTCACGGCCGCGCGCAAGCCCGCGGCCAGGCGCGCGACGGCGCAGCGCATCGCGGTCAAGCCGGCGGCCCAGCACATGGCCATGGCCGGCGACATCGACGAATCGGACTTCGCCAAGTACTGAGGACAGGCCATGACAGCAGACCTTTCGGCGGCGCCGTCGACGCAATACCTGACGTTCACCCAGGGCAATGAGACGTTCGCGATCGGCATCCTGAACGTGAAGGAGATCATCGAGTACGCCGGCGTGACCGAAGTGCCGATGATGTCCGACTGCATCCGCGGCGTGATCAACCTGCGCGGCTCGGTGGTGACCGTGATGGACCTGGCGGCCCGCTTCGGGCGGCCGCCGTCCGCCGTCACCAAGCGCACCTGCATCGTGATCGTGGAACTCGAGGACGGCGACGAACGGCACGTGGTGGGGGTCGTCGTCGACGCGGTCAGTGCCGTGCTCGACATCGACCGCGCCGACATCGAGCCGCCGCCCACGTTCGGTGCGAAGATCCGCAACGACTTTATCGAAGGCATGGGCAAGATCGACAACAAGTTCGTGATCCTGCTCGACATCGGCAAAGTCTTCTCGATCCACGAAATCGCCGGCCTCATGGCCGCCGACGCCCTTGAATGACCATCCGCGGCGCCATACCGGCGGCGGCGCCGCGCTTCCCCCGATGACGCGCCCGCTCATCACCGACGCCGAGTTCAGGCAGTTCCAGGGTTTCATCTTCGACTCGGCCGGCATCACCATTTCGCCGGCCAAGAAGGCCCTCGTCGCGGGCCGCCTGGCTAAGCGCCTGCACCATTGCGGCGTGGCCACGTATGGCGAATACTTCCGCCTGCTCGGCAGCGGCGCGCCCGCCGGCGAGACCCAGGTGGCGGTCGACCTCCTGACCACCAACGAGACGTATTTTTTCCGCGAAGCGCGCCACTTCGACCTGCTGCGCGACGAAGCCCGGGATGCGCAGGCGCGCGGCACCGGATTCCAGGTCTGGAGCGCCGCCTGCTCCAGCGGCGAGGAGGTGTACAGCATCGCCATGACCCTGGCGGACACGCTCGGCGAGCGCGTGCCCTGGTCGGTGCTGGGCTCGGACATCAGCACCCGCGTGCTGGCGCAGGCGCAACGCGGCCACTATCCGGCCGAGCGGGCCCGCCTGGTGCCGCCGCCCCTGCTGCACCGCTACTGCCTGAAAGGCATGGGGAAGCAGGACGGCACGATGCTGGTCGCGCGCGACTTGCGCGCGCGCGTCCAGTTTGCGCAAGTCAACCTGAACGTTGCGCTGCCCCGGATCGGCCCGTTCGACGTCGTCTTCCTGCGCAACGTCATGATCTATTTCAGCAAGGAGACCAAGCGCGAGGTCGTCAGGCGTATCGCATCCGTCCTGAAGCCGGGCGGCCTGCTGCTCATCGGTCACTCCGAAAGCCTGCACGACATCGCCGGCGACCTGCGGCCGGTCGCCCCCTCCATTTTCCGCAAACCCGGG
Organism: uncultured Massilia sp.; assembly: GCA_966212555.1. Taxonomy (GTDB): domain Bacteria; phylum Pseudomonadota; class Gammaproteobacteria; order Burkholderiales; family Burkholderiaceae_D; genus Telluria. The sequence goes on along the minus strand of CBIHRX010000052.1, from coordinate 14,763 downwards.
GGCGCCTGATGCCGGCCCGCCTCATCAAGGTGCTCGTCGTGGACGACTCCGCCGTCGTGCGCCAGGTCGCCCGCGAGATGCTGGCGGCCGACCCGGCCATCGGCGCGGTCACCGTCGCCGCCCACCCGTTGCTGGCGATGGAGAAAATGCGCGGCGACTGGCCGGACGTGATCCTGCTCGACATCGAAATGCCGCAGATGGACGGGCTCACGTTCCTGCGCAAGATCATGGCGGAGCGACCGACGCCGGTCGTGATCTGTTCCACGCTGACCGAACGCGGAGCCCGCACGACCATGGACGCCCTTGCGGCCGGCGCCGTTGCCACCATCGCCAAGCCGAAGCTCGGCCTCAAGCAATTCCTCGCCGACGATGCGCTCGACCTGGTGGCGCAAGTCAGGGCCGCCGCGCGCGCGAACGTGCGGCACCTGGCGGCGCGCGCGCCATTGCCGCCCGTGTCCAAGGCCGCGCCGGCCGCGCTCCAGACGACCGACCGCCTGGTGGCGCTGGGCACGTCCACGGGCGGTACCCAGGCCCTGGAACAGGTCTTGTCGGCCCTGCCCCCGACCGCACCCGGCATCGTGATCGTGCAGCACATGCCGGAAAAATTCACCGCGGCGTTCGCGGCGCGCCTGGACGGCATCTGCCGGATCCACGTGGCCGAAGCCGCCACCGGCATGCGCGTGCTGCCGGGCCACGCGTTGATCGCGCCGGGCGGCAAACACATGCTGGTGCGCCGCAGCGGTGCCCAGTACGTGGTCGAGGTGGTGGACGGCCCGCTCGTGAACCGCCACCGTCCTTCGGTGGACGTGCTGTTCCGCTCGGTGGCGCACGGCGCGGGCGCGAACGCCCTCGGCGTGGTCATGACGGGCATGGGCGGCGACGGCGCCGCCGGCTTGCTGGAGATGAAGAAGGCGGGTTCGGCGACGCTGGCGCAGGACGAGGCCAGCTGCGTCGTCTACGGCATGCCGAAGGAGGCGGTCAAGCGCGGCGCGGTCGATCGGGTCGTGCCGCTGGGAGCGATCGCGGCCGAGATCATGAAACCCTGGCGCGCCTGACCGGCGGGGAGGAATCGGTCAGCGCTTCGCGTCCGCGCCGACTTCGTCCGGCCGCAGCTTGCCGGCCAGGCGGTCGAGCACGCCGTTCACGTACTTGTGGCCATCGATACCGCCGAACGACTTGGTCAATTCGACGGCTTCGTTGATCACGACGCGGTACGGGATCTCGATCTGGTTCTTCAGCTCGTACGCGCCGAGCAGCAGCACGGCGTGCTCGATCGGCGACAGTTCCGCGATCGGACGGTCGACGGTCGGGGCGATCACGTCGCGCAGTTCGACCGACTGGGCGATCGCGCCGTTCAGCAGTTCCGTGAAGTATTCGCCGTCGGCCTTGTCGAAGCCGTGCGCGCTGCGGATATTGGTGACGACCGTGGAGGCCGGTTCATTGTTCAGCAGCCATTGATACAGCCCCTGCAATGCGAACTCGCGCGCGCGGTGGCGCGGCGTGCGGTTCTTGTTGGGATTGGCGTGCGTGGTCTTGTCAGTCATGGTTTGTACTCGTCTTACTCTTCTTCGGCCTGCAGCTCTTCCAGGCCCAGCAGCAGGTTGGCCATCTCGACCGCGACGCGTGCCGCATCGGTGCCCTTCTCGGCCATGCGGACTTCCGCCTGTTCGTCGGTCTCCGTCGTCAGCACGGCATTGGCGATCGGCATGCCGTAATCCAGGCCAATGCGGGTGATGCCGGCGCCCGACTCGTTCGACACGAGCTCGAAGTGGTAGGTTTCGCCGCGGATGACGGCGCCCAGCGCGATCAGGGCGTCGAACTGCTGCGTCTCGGCCATCTTTTGCAGGGCCAGCGGGATTTCCAGCGCGCCCGGGACGGTCACGTGCAGGATGTCCTCGTCGGCCACGCCCAGGTGCTTCAGTTCTGCCAGGCATGCCGACAACAGGCCATGGCCGACATCGGCATTGAAACGTGCCTGCACGATACCGATGCGCAGGCCTTCACCTGCCAGATTGCTTTCAAAAGTTCCTACCGTCATGGCTATGCCTCTTGTTCTTTCGTTGATTAATGGTTCAATGGTACCGCGTTATGCGGGCACGTCGCAGCCAGGCTTGGCCAGGTAGCCGGTGACTTCCAGGTCGAAGCCGGCCATCGACGGCATCTTGCGCGGATTGGCCAGCAGCTTCATCTTGCGCACGCCGAGCTGACGCAGGATCTGCGCGCCGATACCGTACGTGCGCAGGTCCAGGTTGGCCGCGCGGCCGACCGGGCGCGACGGCTTGTCCTGGAACTGGGCGAACAGTTCGTCGGCCGTCTCGGCGCAGTCGAGCAGGACGATGACGCCCGCCTCCGCCTGCTGCACGGCCTGCATCGCGGCCGCGAGATTCCACGAGTGCGACGTGGACGCGCTGTCCAGCAGGTCGAGGATCGACACCGGCTGGTGCACGCGTACGAGCGTCTCGCGGTCTTCCTGCGGGGTGCCGTGGACGAGCGCCAGGTGCGCCGAACCGCTCGGCTTGTCGCGGAAGGCGACCAGCTCGAACCCGCCGTGCACGGTGGCCAGCGGACGCGCCGCCACGCGCTCGACGAGGGTCTCGTTCTGGCTGCGGTAATGGATCAGGTCGGCGATCGTGCCGATCTTGAGGTTGTGCTCCTGCGCGAATTCCAGCAGGTCCGGCAGGCGCGCCATCGTGCCGTCTTCCTTGATGATCTCGCAGATGACCGACGCCGGGGTCAGGCCCGCCATTTCCGTGAGGTCGCAGCCGGCTTCCGTGTGCCCGGCGCGCATCAGCACGCCGCCCTTGACGGCGCGCAGCGGGAAGATGTGGCCCGGCTGGACGAGGTCTTCCGGCTTCGCATCCTTCGCCACCGCCACCTGGATGGTGCGGGCCCGGTCGGCCGCCGAGATGCCGGTCGTGACGCCTTCCGCCGCCTCGATCGAGACGGTGAAGTTGGTGCCGAACGACGTGCCGTTGCGGGTCGTCATCATCGGCAGTTCGAGGCGGTCGCAGATCTCTTCCGACAAGGTCAGGCAGACGAGGCCGCGCGCGTGGCGGATCATAAAATTGATCGCCTCGGGCGTGACATGCTCGGCGGCGAGCACCAGGTCGCCTTCGTTCTCGCGGTCTTCCTCGTCGACCAAAATGACCATGCGCCCGGCGCGCAGTTCGTCAACGATTTCCTGGGTGGTGGAGATGGGCATGTGGATTCCTCGAGAGTACGGACCGGCTGGTGCGGAAATCCGCTATTTTAAAGGATTTGCCAGTCCTCGGCCGTATCCCCGGCGGGAGGGCACGCACTCTAGAGTCCCGCTACCACTGGCGCCGCATTGTTTCGTTGCATAATGACAACGACCCGTGTTGTCCGGCCTGCGTTACATCATGCTCATTTACAAGTGTGGCTTAAGTCGGGCAAGGTAGAATGATTTTTTCCCGTGCTGAGGACGTCGTCGCATGCTCATCCGTATCGCCCGCATCTCTTTCCTCGTCGCCGCCCTGCTCGTGCAGGGCCTGGCGCCGGGCGCGCCCCTGAAGCTGGACGATCCGCTGCCGGTGGGAGCGCAGGTCAAGGTCGGCAAGCTCGACAATGGCCTGACCTATTACATCCAGCGCAACGGCATCCCCGAGCACAAGCTGGAACTGCGCCTCGTCGTCAAGGCCGGCTCCATCCTCGAGGACGAGGACCAGCAGGGCCTGGCCCACTTCACCGAGCACATGGCCTTCAACGGCTCGCGCCATTTCAAGAAGCACGAGCTCGTCTCGTACCTGCAGTCGATCGGCGTCAAGTTCGGCGCCGACCTGAACGCCTACACGTCGTTCGACGAGACCGTCTACATCCTGCCCGTGCCGTCCGACCGCAAGGACGACCTCGACAAGGCGTTCCTCGTGCTGGAAGACTGGGCCCACGGCCTCACGCTGACGGACGCGGACATCGACAAGGAACGCGACATCGTCCTCGAGGAAGCCCGTCTCGGCAAGGGCGCCGGCGACCGCATGCAGAAGGTCTTGATGCCGAAGATTTACAACGGCTCGCGCTATGCCGACCGCCTGCCGATCGGCCAGGAAGACGTCATCCGCAACTTCAGGCCGGACACGCTGCGCCGCTTCTACCGCGACTGGTACCGCCCGGACCTGATGGCCGTCGTGGCCGTGGGCGACATCGACCCCGCGCAGGCAGAGAAATTGATTCGCCGTCACTTCGCCGGCCTGAAAAATCCCGCGCACGCACGTCCGCGCGAGTACGCCAGGATCCCAGCCCGCACGGACAACGAGGCACTCGTCGTCACCGACAAGGAAGCGGGCCCCGCATCGATCCTGATCCGCTACCCGCTGCAGCCCTTCCACGAACGCGCCACGTTGCGCGGCTACCGCGAGCAACTGGTCGAGGCCCTGTTCGCCGGCATGCTGAACCAGCGCTTGCAGGAATTGTCGGCACTGCCTTCGCCGCCGTTCATCGGCGCCAGCAGCGCCCTCTCGCGCCTGACGCCGCGCTACCGGTCGTACAACGCGATGGCGGCGCTCGGCATGAACGGCGCCACCGTCGCCATCGACGCCCTCGTGCAGGAAAACGAACGGGCGCGCCGCTTCGGCTTCACGGCGGCCGAACTGGAGCGCATGAAGAAGACGATGATGCGCACCTACGAACGCGCCTGGAACGAGCGCGACAAGACCGACTCCGCCGTCCACGCCGCCGAACTGATGCGCAACTTCCTCGAAGGCGAATCGATCCCCGGCATCGACGCCGAGTACCGCTACGTGAACGAACTGGTGCCCGGCATCACGCTGGCCGATGTGAATGCCTATGCGGCCAGGACCATTCCGGCCGACTCCGGCAAGCTCGTGATCTACACGGGCTCGACGAAGACGGAAGGCAACGCGCCCATTCCCTCCGGCACGCAATTGCTGGCGGCCGTCGCGAGCGCCGAAAAGCGCGACGTGCGGGCGCACGACGAAAAGGCCGTGGCCGCGCACCTGATGGACCGGCCGCCCGCGCCCGGCAAGATCGTCGACGAAAGCCGCGACGGGAGCCTCGGCCTCACGCGGCTGACCCTGTCGAACGGCGTCAAGGTGATCCTCAAGCCGACCACGTTCCGCAACGACCAGGTCCTGATGAGCGCCGCCCGCTTCGGCGGCCAGAGCCTGTTCGACGACAAGGACATGTTCAACGCCCGCTACGCCGACACCATCGTGGCCGCCATGGGTTTGAAGGATTTCTCGCCGCTCGACATGCGCAAGATCCTGGCCGGCAAGGCCGCGTCCGTGAGCGCGGGCCTGGGCAACAACACGGACGTCGTCGCGGGCACCGCGGGCGCCACCGACGTCGAGACGATGCTGCAGATGGTGTGGCTGAAGTTCGCCGGCGTGCGCCGCGACGAGGACCTCTATAAATCCTTCATCGGCAAGCAGATGGAGCTGGCGCGCAACCGCCTGTCGCAGCCGGGCGCCCTGTTCGGCGACACCGTGCTCGCCACGCTGTACAACAACAATCCGCGCGCGCCGCGCGCCCTGCGCCCCGAGGACATCACCAAGATCGACCTCGACCGCGCCATTTCCATCTACCGCCAACGCTTTTCCAGCGCCAAGGACCTGACGTTCATCTTCGTCGGCAGCTTCGACGTCGCCGCCATCAAGCCGCTGGTCGCCACCTACCTCGGCAGCCTGCCCACGCCGGACATCCCGACCGCCTACCGCGACCTCGGCATCCGCCCCGTGACGGGCGTCGTCAAGCGCGAGATCAAGAGCGGTTCGGAAGACCGCAGCAACGTGTCGCTGACGTTCACCGGTCCGTCCGAGGTCACGGAACTGGAAGAACTGCGCCTGTCCGCCCTGACGGAAGTGATGAACATCCGCATCATCGACGTGCTGCGCGAAAAGCTGGGCCTGATCTACGGCGGCGGCATGGAAGCCTCGATGACGCGCATCCCGTACAGCCACTACACGATCGGCGTCCAGCTGCCGACGGGCCCGGACAACGTCGACAAGGTCTTGAGCGCCACGTTCGCCGAAATCGAGCGCATGCGCACGGAAGGCCCTTCGCAGGCCGACCTGGACAAGGTCAAGACGAACTGGCTGCAGACCTACCGCAAGTCGCTGCAGGAAAACACGTACTGGCTGGCCGCCCTGCAGACCTCGCTGACGGAAGGGACCGATCCGGGCACCATCCTCACGTTCGACAAGGAAGTGCAGAACCTGACCGTGGACGACGTCAAGCGGGCCGCGCAGCGCTACCTGGACACGGACAATTACGTGCAGGTGGTGTTGAATCCGGAAGCCAGGGCCGACAAATCGTAGGGTGGGCGGCCCTCCGCCCACGCGTGACGTTCGCGTGACGTTCGCGTGACGTTCGCGTGACGCATGCGTTACGCGTGGGCACGGGGTGCCCACCCTACTGCTTCAGGTATTTGTCGAACCACGCGATCTCGCGCGCCCGCAGGTCGCGCTGGTGTTCCGGCTTGCGCAACGCATGCCCCTCGCCGTCGTACACGAGCAACGTGGTCGGCACGCCCATCGCCTTCAGGCCGTGCCAGAACTCGAACGATTGCGCCGGCGGGCACTCGACGTCGCGCTCGCCCACGTAGATGAAGGTCGGCGTGCGCGCCGCCTTGATGGCTTCGATCGGCGACGCGGCGCGGTAGACCGCCGGATCGTCGTACATGGTCGCGCCGAAGAACGGCACCATCCACTGGTCGATGCCGTTCTGGCCGTAGTAGCTGATCCAGTTGGCGATGCCCGCGCCGGCCACGGCGGCCTTGAAGCGCTGGCTGTGGGTGACGCCCCACATCGTCATGAAGCCGCCGTAGGAATGCCCCATCAGCCCGAGGCGGTTGCCGTCGACGGGCGCCCGGGCGAGGACGGCGTCGACGCCGGCCAGGATGTCGCGCCAGTCGCCGCCGCCGAAATCGCGCCGGTTCGCCTGCGTGAACGCCGCGCCCTGCCCGTAGCTGCCGCGCGGGTTCGGCATGAAGACGAAATACCCGCCCTTCACCAGGTCGCGCACGAGCGGGCTGCCGTTGTCGCCGGCCGCCACGTAGCGCGGCGTGACGGCCGCCGCCGGGCCGCCATGCACCTGCACGATCATCGGATACGTCTTGCCCGCGTCGACGGTGCGCGGCCCCAAGAGCCAGCCCTGCACGTTGAAACCTTCGTTGGTCCAGCCGACGCTGCGCGCGGAGACCTGCGGCGCGAAGCCGTCGTTGTCGCGGGTGATGGGCACCAGCTCCGGCAGGCGTCCGGCGACGATGCGCGGCGCGTGCTCGAAGTCTTCCGTCACCGACGCGGCCACCTTGCCGTCCGCGCTGAACACGACCCGCCCGTCGCGCCCGGCCGACGTCGTCACCGGGGCCTGCCACAGCATGCGCACGGTGCGCGCCTCGGGGTCGATCGCGGCGATGCCGGCGTCGCTGCCGGCCAGCACGGACGCCAGCAATTCCTTGCCGCGCCACGTGATGCCGTTGAACGTGCCCTTGTACTCCGGCGTCACGTCGACCGGCTCGCCGCCTTCCAGCGGCACCGTGTACACGTCGCCGCCGACGGAACCGAAGTCGCTCATCAGGCCGCCGATGAACGCGACCGTGCGGCCGTCCGGCGACGCGTGCGGCATGTTCATCTGCATCTTCGGCGCCGCGACGATGCGCAGGCGGCCGCTGGCCGCGTCGACGTGGCCGAGCGTGGCGATCCACCAGTTGTTGTCGCCGTTGCCCTGCGCGCTCGTGACGACGAAGCCCTTGCCGTCCGGCGTCCAGTCATATTCGTAAACGAACGTGTCGGCCGGCGACACGAGGCGGTAGTCGCCGCCCGTCGCCGGCACGATGGCGATGCGCTGCTCGTCCTCTTCCTGCGCGAGGCCGATCTCGCCGACCTGGCGCGCGCCCGCCTCGACGGCACCGGTGAGCTTTTTCGCGCCGACCGTGGCGAGGAAGGCGACCTGGCGCCCGTCCGGCGACCAGCGCACCGTCCCCGCGACGCCCCTGACGGTGGCGAGCGTCGTCATCCGGCCCTCGCGCACCAGCACGACATTGGCCGTGCCGGCCTTCGGGTCGGCGACGATGGCGGCCAGCGTCCTCTGGTCCGGCGCCCAGGCCAGCGACTCCAGGCGGCACTGCGCGCAATCGGATTTTTGCCACGTCGAGGCGATCCGGCCCGTGGCCGTGTCGCGCACGACGATGCGCGGCCCCGTCTTCGCCTCACCCTCCACCGCTTCGACGGCCGCGATGCGCTCGCCGCCCGCCGTCATCGCGAGCGCGCGGTAGGTGCGCATGCCGGCCGGATCGGCCGCTGCCTGTCCGGTCGCGGCCAGCAGCACGGCGAATGCCGCGCAGCGCGCGAAGGTCTTGTGGTCGAAGGGGATGTCCCGGGCCATGTCTCGTCCTTGTTGTCGTTGTCATCGTGGCGATGCCAACGTAAAGACGGACAGGCCGGCTACGCTGGCATGGATGCCAGCAGGCAGTCTACGCCATTCGCTCAGGCCTTGGCGGCGCTGAGCATGCGCTCCACGTAGCGCGCGATCAGGTCGATTTCGAGATTGACCCTGGCGCCCGCGCGCAGGTGCTTCAAGGTCGTGACGGCGATCGTGTGCGGGATCAGGTTGATGGAGAAACGGCAGCACTGGCTGCCGGCGGCGTCGATGTCCTCGACGCTGTTCACCGTCAGCGACACGCCGTTCACGACGACGGAGCCTTTATAGGCCAGGTACTTGCCCAGGTCGCGGGGCGCGTCGACGACGAGCTTCCACGACTCGCCCACCTGCTCGAAGCTGTGCACGTCGCCCAGGCCGTCGACGTGGCCCGACACGAGGTGGCCGCCCAGGCGCTCGGCCAGGGTCAGCGCCTTTTCCAGGTTCACTTCGCCCGGCTGGTCGAGGCCCACGGTGCGGTTCAGGCTCTCGCGCGAGACGTCGACGGAGAAGGCGCTGTCCGTCTTCTCGACCACGGTCATGCAGGCGCCGTTGATGGCGATCGAGTCGCCCAGCGCGACGTCGGCCAGCGGCAGCCCGCCCGCGTCGATGTCCAGGCGCACGCCGGCATCCGCGCCGTCCGCGAGCGGGGTAACCGATTGGATGCTGCCGACGGCAGCGACGATTCCGGTGAACATGATCTATTCCTTTGCTTGGTCCTGTATTGGGTCTTGTATCGGTGTTACGCGTGGCGGTTCGAATCCTCGTCCGGCTTGAACCGCGCCAGGATGCGCAGGTCCGGCCCCACCTGGGCCACGCCCTGGAAATGCAGCGGCAGCTTGTCGGCCAGGTGCGCGAGCGGCGGCAAAGCGAACATGCCCTGCCCCGGCCCGACGAGGCTGGGCGCGAGGTAGACGAGCAGCTCGTCCACGCAGCCCTCGCGCACGAGCGACGCGTTCAGCTTGGAGCCGGCTTCGACGTGCAGCTCGTTGATCTCGCGCCGTCCCAGCTCGCGCATCAGCGCCGGCAGGTCGACCTTGTTCGCCGCATTCGGCAACATGAGGATCTCGTGCCCCATCGCCCGCAGCGCCGCCTCCTTCTCCGCGTGCGGCACGGCGGCCACGATCCAGCAGGACTCGCCCTGCAGGATGCACGCGTCGAGGTCGATGTCGAGACGGCTGTCGACGATCACCCGGCGCGGCTGCAGCGGCGTGTCGATGCCGCGCACGGTCAGCTGCGGGTTGTCGACCTTGATCGTGCCGATGCCGGTCAGGATCGCGCTCGCGCGCGCGCGCCACGCGTGGCCGTCGGCGCGCGCCTGCGGGCTGGTGATCCACTGGCTCTCGCCATTGTCGAGCGCCGTGACGCCGTCCAGGCTCGCCGCCGTCTTCAGGCGCACCCACGGCCGCCCGTGGCGCATGCGCGTGAAGAAGCCGATGTTCAATTCATGTGCCGGTTCGGCCAGAACGCCCGCGCTGACCTCGATGCCGGCCGCCTCCAGCTGCGCCAGGCCGCGCCCGGCGACGAGCGGATTCGGGTCGACCATGGCCGCGACGACCCGGCCGAGCCCCGCCTGGATCAGCGCGTTCGAGCACGGCGGCGTGCGGCCGTAGTGGCTGCACGGTTCCAGCGTGACGTAGGCGGTGGCGCCGCGCACGTCGTTGCCGCGCGCCTGGGCATCGCGCAACGCCTGGATCTCGGCATGGGCCTGGCCCGCGGCCTGCGTATGGCCGGCGCCGATCACGGTGCCGTCGCGCACGATCACGCAGCCGATGCGCGGGTTGGGCGCAGTGATGTACATGCCCTTCGCCGCCCATTCCAGGGCCAGCGCCATGCCGTCGGTATCGCTCTGTATCTGCACTCTCGTTTCCGGTCTCGCTACGTTGTGTTGCCAGGTTCGCACTGGCGGCGTCCCGCCGCCCCGATCACGGTGCCGGGGCGCCGTCGCAACCCGCGTCGCGCGCCGGATCGCACACGCGCGCCCGGCCCAGCATGTTGATTTTAATACGGCGGATGTGCCCGCCGTGAAACAGCGACACCGTTCCCCAGCGCGCCGCCGCGCTGTGTCCGTCGGCACAACTGCGTCCCGCGCCATTGTAGGCGATATAGTACGGCCGTGCGACATTCGTGAACGCGAAGTCGATCGCGATGCCCGGCGCCACCGGCCCGTGCTCCGCGATCAGCTCGTCCGCACCCGGCCGGCCGTCGCGGTCGCGGTCGCCGAGCACCTGCCAGCCCAGGCGCCAGTCGGCCCCGAGCGGATCGCGCGGCACCACCCTGACCTGCCGCCCTCGCGCGAGCGCCTGCGCCCGCGCGAGGTCGAGCGCCGCGAACAGGTCGCCGGTGGCCGCCTTCAGTTGCTGCGTCCGCACGAGGTCGCGCAGGTCGGGCACGGCGATGGCCAGCACGATGACGGACACGGCCAGGACGATGCACAGTTCGGGCAGCGAAAAGCCGGCGCGGCGCCGAACCGGCGGCGCTGGCGGCGGCGCCGGCGCCACCGGCGCGGGCGTGGACGTGCGCGCGGCGATCATGGCCAACATCGCGCCGCCGCGTGTTCCGCGCCCTGGCGACCTGTGCTGTCGAGCGTCAACGCGCCGCAGTCGGGGTCGCGGAAGCGCGCGTCGACGCGCGCCGTGCCGGGACGGGCGCGGATCTCGACGCACTCCCCGATCTCGCGGCCGGGACAGGCGTAAGCGTCGAGTTCATAGGCGCTGGCGGCCGCGCCGGTGCCCGACCACCACGTGAAGCCGTCCGCGCCGGGTTCCTCTGCCGAGAACGCGACATAGGTATGGTGGTCGAGGCGGTAGCGCTCCTGGCGCTGCATGGCATCGATCAGCGCCACCTGGCCCTCGACGCGCCTGGCCCGCACGGTGTAGCCGGCGTACGTCGGGTAGGCGAGCGCGCCGAGGATGCAGACGATGGCCAGCACGATCATCAGTTCGACGAGCGTGAATCCCCCGTCACGGCCGGGCGCGGGCATGCAGTTCGTCCCAGTTCGCGACCTCGCGCCAGCCGATGCGGCCGGCCGGAAGCGGGCGTTCCTGCGGCCCGGCCGGAGGCGGATCGCCGCTGCCGTGTGCATCATCGTTTCCCTCATCGTGCCCCTCATCGCTGTCCTCACCGCCTTCGCTTCCGCCTGCGTTCCCATGTCCGCGCTCCCCTCCGGCGCCACCGGCGGGCGGCGGCAACCGGACGAGCGACTGCAACACGACCCGCGTCGACGTCCGGGTCCCGAACCCGATGGCCGTGACGCGATAAAAGCTGCCCAGCGGCGCCGTCGCCCCCGCCGGCGCGATCTTTTCGATGACGTAGGCCGGCAGCCGCGCGGTCAACGCCCCTCGCCCCACCGCCAGCGCGGCGCCCGTGAACCGGCCATAGGGCACGAGGGCCGGGTTGCCGGCATCCGCGAGATCGAGCGCCTGCCATGCGGGCGGCGCGCGCGCACGGCACAGGCCGAGATCGGCCGCGCCGCGCCCGCACTCGTCCACGAACGCGTGATCGCCCGCCGGGCCGAAGTGCGCATGACGGTCCGGCGGCACGCCCGCCGCGCCGGCGATGTCGTGCTCGGCGTCGCGCAGGGCCGCCTCGGCCGCCGCCCGCGCCACGTCGCGATCGCGCTCGTTGCGCGCGGACGCCAGCAGGACGAACGCGCCGCGCGCGACGGCCACGCCGATCACCATCGTCGCCACCATCAAGGTCAGCGCGCAGACGAGGGCCAGCCCGCGCTCGTGTGCCCTCGTCTTCATGATGGTGGCGCCGGCAACGCGACGGTGAACGTGAACAGCCGCCGCTCGCGCCGCCGCAGATCTTGCGGCATGCCGGATTCGGTCAGCGAACTCCCGGGGTCGGCGGCGCCGGCGGCCTCCGCATAGCCGGCGCCCAACAGGTCGAAGCGTGCGCTGCCGGGGTCGGTGCGCGTGGCACGACTGCCGTGCAGCAGCAAGCCGACGCGTACGCCGGCGACACGCTTCCAGTGCGTCCTCCGGTTGAACTCGGCCGGAGGCAGGCCGGCAAACCCCGCGTCGAGGGCATCGATCGCCGTCGCGTTCACATAGCGGTTGGCGACGCCGTCCGGCGGGTCGTCCGTGTCCACGCCGTACAGCACCTGGAAACCGTCCACGCCGCTCACCACCGCATCCGCGCTCCAGTGCGCGGCCCCGCGGTATTTGCAGCGCAGCTCCGCCTCGCCTTCGCCGTTGCGCGCCACGTAGAAGATGCTCCAGCCCTCCTCGCCCGCAGCGACCGGGAAGCCGGCGCAATCGACGGCGCTGTCGTCGCCGGGAAAGCGGATGGCCAGGACGTCGCTGCCGTTGACGGCGCCCGGCAGCGGATCGTCGATGCCGGCCGTGGCCCGGGACAAGGTGCGCGCATCCAGTCCCGCGACGCGTGCCGGGGCGCTGTCCGCGGCGGGATCGGCCAGCGTGTCGGCATCGACGGCGCCGGCCTGGCGCACGGCGCGGCCGACGAGGTCGATGGCGAAGCGTCCGCCGTCCTCCACGCCGGCCGACTCGGCCTAGGCCGCATATGCGCCGTTCGCGAGGACGAGCAGGCGCCCGGCCATCAGCACGACGCCGAGGCCGATCGTCAGCGCCACCATCAACTCGACCAAGGTCATGCCGCGCTGCAGGGTCGATGCGTTCATGGCGCCGCCCCCGCCAACGGCATCGTCAGCTTCGGCGCACCGGTCTCGCGGTCGCCTTGCGCGCGCCAGCCGAGCTTGACGACGAAGGACGAGGCCTCCTCCGCGTCGCAGGTCCATGGCAGCACGCCGGCGGCATCGGGCTCACCCGCGTCGCGGCAGACGCGGATGCGACCACCGGGAAAGCCGGCGGAGACGGCGTCCAGCACTTCGAACACATCGAAGCGCGCGAGTTCGTCCGCGTCGCAATCCGTGTCCGCGTAACACAGGGCGGGTGCGGCCGGTGCGCCGCTGCCGGCGTCGTAATCGAGGTGGAGATAGGGATTGTCGGGCAACGCCAGCGCACGGGGATTGGCGCGCATGCGCTCGGCCAGCGAGCGGGCCAGGCGGGTGCCGTCGGACAGGCGTGCGGCGTCGCGCGCGGCGCGCACGGCCAGCGTCTGCAGCGCGGCCGCGCCGGCAATGCCGAGCGCCACGACGAACAGGGCGACGAGCACCTCGACCAGGGTGAATCCGGCGTGCACGCGCAATGGCGAACCCGACAGCGACCGCATCGACGACCTCCAGCTTTACGTTTCAGAGAGCTGAAAAGGTAACAGTCGAGCTCCGGCGAGCCGTGTGGCGACTCAACCGTGGGGATGGAACTAAAAACGGAAAACGCTGACGCGCTTATTTACGGGGCTGGCCCACTTCCGCGATGGCTTCCTGGAACTCGGCCAGGTCCTCGAAGTTCTTGTAGACGGAGGCAAAGCGGATGTAGGCGATCTTGTCGAGACGCTTGAGTTCCTGCATCACCAGTTCGCCGACGTAACCCGTGTCGACTTCGCGCCGGCCGCTGGTGAGGAGTTTTTCTTCGATGGAGGCGACGGCGCGGTCGATGGCTTCGGCCGCCACGGGACGCTTGCGCAGCGCGAGCATCAGGCTGCCGCGCAGCTTGGAGGATTCGTATTCGGTGCGGCTGCCGTTCTTCTTGACGATGAACGGCATCGACAGTTCGATCCGTTCGTACGTGGTGAAACGTTTGTCGCACGCGACGCAGCGGCGGCGGCGCCGGATGGCATCGCCTTCCTCGGATACGCGGGTATCGAGGACCTGGGTGTCGTCATGCTGACAGAACGGACATTTCATGGGGTCGATGGGGCGCCGCAGGGGCGCCCCGCTATCACATTACGCTTCGTAGACCGGGTACTTGTCGGTCAGTTGCTTCACCTCAAGCTTGACGCGCTCGATGGTCGCTTGGTCGTGCGGGTTGTCCAGCACGTCGGCGATCAGGTTGCCGACCTTGACGGCGTCTTCTTCCTTGAAGCCGCGGGTCGTGAAGGCCGGGCTGCCCAGGCGGATGCCCGACGTCACGAACGGCTTCTGCGGGTCGTTCGGGATGCCGTTCTTGTTGCAGGTCATGTGCGCCTGGCCGAGGATCGCTTCCGCTTCCTTGCCGGTGAGGCCTTTCGAACGCAGGTCGACGAGCATCACGTGCGCCTCGGTACGGCCCGAGACGATACGCAGGCCGCGGGCGATCAGCGTGTCGGCCAGCGCCTTGGCGTTCTTGACGACCTGCTGCTGGTAGGCCTTGAATTCCGGCGACAGCGCTTCCTTGAAGGCGACGGCTTTACCGGCGATCACGTGCATCAGCGGACCACCCTGGATGCCCGGGAAGATCGCGGAGTTGATCGCTTTCTCGTGCTCGGCCTTCATCAGGATGATGCCGCCGCGCGGGCCGCGCAGCGACT
>CBIHRX010000051.1:0-27448 GCA_966212555.1 uncultured Massilia sp. | reverse complement strand
TATTTTCGACGGTAAAAATTATTCCGGACAGCAGTGCGCGGAAGCGGGAACCCATATTGAGATACCGAAGTCGAAGCTGCGGGAAAGACTGCGGCGGCTCCGAAATACCGACTTCTGATTCTCAGTATGGATTCCCGCCTGCGCGGGAATGACGGTTTTCAGGGCAGGGGTTTCAATCCCTCCGCCCGCACGACCCACGTCCCATCGCGCGGAAACCCCGGCGCCGGCCCGGCCGGCGCGCCATCCCACCCGCCCGCCATCATCGCGACGGCCGCCAGCAGCGCCCCGTTCCCGGGCAGGTAGACCGGCAAGTCCGTGTTCGGATTGTGCCCGGCCGCCGTGTAGCCGTTGTTCGGCA
The DNA here is from genome assembly GCA_966212555.1 of uncultured Massilia sp. GTDB lineage: Bacteria > Pseudomonadota > Gammaproteobacteria > Burkholderiales > Burkholderiaceae_D > Telluria. The sequence goes on along the minus strand of CBIHRX010000051.1, from coordinate 27,090 downwards.
CCCCCGTCTTCAGCAGCACGTCGACGGCCGTGTCCGGACGCCCCAGGCGCGCAGCCGTCATCGCAATCATCGGATAATCCCAGCCCCAGATCTTCGCCTTCCAGTCCCATTGCGCGAGCACGGCGTCCAGGGTGCGGTCCATCACGGCGCGGTCGACGCCGGCGCCCGGCAGCTGGCCCAGCGCCATCAGGAACGACGGGTGGTCCTGGCGGCTGGCGACGTCGTCCCACGTGTCCGGGATCGATTCGAGCGCGACGTACTTGCCGTCCTTGACGGGCAGCGCGGACAGGTGGCGGCGCTTGTCGTCCCAGTCGCGATTCCTCGGCAGGCCGAGGCGCGTGCGCCAGCGCTGCGCGGTGTCCAGTGCCGTCGACCAGTACGACAGTTCATATGCCGGGTTCATGCTGGCGGCCTGGTCGTGGATCTCCTGCGCGATCCACAGCGGCGGGCCGAGCACCCAGCGCCGGTTCTTGTCGTCCCACGCGAGCATGGACGCCATCGCGTCGGCCGTCGCGAACACGAGGTCGCGGTAGCGCGCCAGCGTCGCGGGCGTCGGCGCGTCGCGGTACAGCAGCTCCGCGAGGTGGATCGGGTGCGGCTGGTTCCACACGATCAGCGGGTTGCCGCCGGGGCTCTCGCGCCCCTGCGGGCTCGTCATCTTGGGCCAGCGCGCGCCCCGCAGGCCGCGCGCTGCCGCGGTCGCGCGCGCGGCGGGCAGGGTGGCGCGGAACCAGTCCAGCGCCCGCGCCAGGTACGCCGGGCGGCCCCACAGCGCGAAGTGCGCCGTGTGCCACCAGATCATCTCCGTGTGGTGCTTGCCGTACCACGTCGACGTCGTCAGCCCGCTTTCCTGCGGCGGAAAATCCCCGCCCGCCTGGATCGCCGTCAGGTATTGCGACAGCACCACGCGCCGTTCCAGCTCGGCCGCGCGCGGGTCGGTGCTGCCGCTGAAATCGACGGCGCCGCCGCTGCGCCAGAACGTGGGCCAGTACGCGACGCTGCGGGCGAAGACGTCGGCCGTCTCCGGCCCGGGTGCCTCCGGCGCATATGCCAGCGTGAATTCGAGCACCGCGCCGGACTTCGGCCGCAGCTCGAACGTGTGCGGCGCGGGCGTTGCGATGTCGACCGGCGTGGACGCGCGCAACGCCGCGCCGTAGCGATTACCGTCGCGTGCGTGCGCGAGCACGAGGGTCCGGTCCGTGCGCGTCACGACGGTCGTCGTGTGCGACGCCGGCTGCGACCAGTCCGGCGGCGGATTCTGCTTGATGCCCGCGACGTAGCCGCGCGGGAGCGCCAGCCGCACGGCGAGGCCGCGCGCGAGCAGCGCCGATTCGATGCGCACGGCGACCGTGTCGTGTGCCGGGTCGGCGGCCGTCGTCACGACGACCCGTTCGCCGTCGATGGTGTAGGCGCTCGTCAGCACGCCGCGCCACAAGTCGAGGCGCTGGTCGATGGCGCCCACGTCCGCGAGCGCGAGCGGCCGGCCGTCGCGGTGCGTGTACGCGAGCGCGAGCTGGCCGAGCGGCTGCGGATGCGGGTTCTCGCGCAGCCAGCCGGCGGCCGGCACGTCCATCCGGGTCGGATAGTCGACCGTCCGGCCGTGCGCCGTGTAGGCCCGGTTGGCGTCGGCGAGCTTGTAGCCGTGCGGGTTCGGGTCTTCGTGCCACGCCCAGCGCGCCTGCGTCTCGAGGCCGATGCCGTGCGCGCGGTAGTGGTCGGCGAAGGTTTGCAGGCCCGTCACGTCGGCGGTAAAACAGAAGCGGCCGTTGCCGACGCTGAGCGGGGCCCACGGATCGGGTGCCGTCAGGTGCGGGGAGTGGCGCGCGACGAGGGCCTGGCGGTCGATGCGGCCGGCAGCGTGCGCGGGCAGCACCGTCACGAAGATCAGCAGGGCGGCGATGGCAAAGGCGGGCATGGTGTCTCCTGGGATGCGACAGCCGATGATAACCGTCCCTTTTTGTCGTTGCGATCACGTTTTTGACCAGATTTCCTTTCGGTCAGTCGGCTGAGCGGTCGCCGATTGACCCTGTTCGAGGCGGCTGTCTACCATCTTTACGCCCATCGATAATCCATAAGGACAAACGGCATGAAGACGAGACGCAAGAACAAACGGGCCCGCGCCCACCACACCACGACGATGTCCGCGCTGCTGATCGCGGCGAATTTCGCCGGCCACGCCAGCGCACAGGAGGCCGACGCCACCAAGCCCGAAGAAAACAAAGTGATCGTGACCGGCTCCCGCCTGGTCAGCCGGGGTTTCCTCGCCCCGACGCCCGTGACGACGGTCGACGCGCAGGAACTCAAGCTGGCCGGCACGCAGAACCTCGAGGTGATGCTGTCGGATACGCCGCAGTTCACCGCGAACCAGCTCAGCAGCCCGACGGCGAACACGGTGCAGCCGGGCCAGCCGTCCGGCACGTCGACGCTGAACCTGCGCAACCTGGGACCGACGCGCAACCTCGTGCTCGTCAACGGCCGCCGCTTCGCCATCACGGGCCCGGATTTCACGACCGACGTGAACACGATCCCCGCGGCGCTGGTAAAACGCGTCGAGACGGTGACGGGCGGTTCGTCCGCCGTGTACGGCTCGGACGCCATCTCCGGCGTCGTCAACTTCATCCTGCGCGATAATTTCGAAGGCGTGGAGATCAACGCGCAGAGGAGTGTCGACCAGCCCACGCGCACGCCGAACGACTCGCTCGACCTGACCGTGGGCGGCAATTTCGCCGAGGGCAGGGGCAACGTCGTCGTCTCCGTCAACTACATGGACCGCGACGGTTTTACGCGCGGCGAACGTGGCGGCTGGGCGCTGCCGTCGCTGGGCGACGGTTGCGTGACGGCCGCGTCGTGGTCGTCCACGCGTCCGGGCACGCCGCTCGCGGTGCCGGCCGGGCAGACCTGCGTGTCGGCGGGCGGACGCCCGGGCCTGATCTTCAGCGGCTCCTCGAACGTGCCGACGGGGCGCATCGGCAACCTGCCCGTCGTCGGTTCCGCCGCGTCGAATCCGGCGCTGAACGCGGCGCTGGTCGCGGCCGGGCTGCAGAACATGTCGACCCTCGGCGCCATCTTCGACCCGACGGGCAGGACGGTGCGTCCATATGCGGCGCCGGGCGACGCGTACGACCTCGGCCCGCTGTCGTACATGGTGACGCCGCAGAAGCGCTGGATGAGCAATGCGTTCGCCCACTACGATTTCAGCGACCGCGCCACCGGCTACATGGAAGCCCATTTCAGCAGCAATTCGGCGAGCGTGCAGATCGGCCCCACGAGCGCCAGCGGGAACTTCCTGTTCAATACGAACAACCCGTACCTGAGCCCGCAGATGCAGGAAGTGCTGCGCCAGCTGGACTTGCGCGAGACGGGCACGACGCGCGTCACCAACGGCACGTCGAGCCTCACCACGACGCCGGGCGACGGCCTCGCCGTGTTGAACTACAACCGCCGCTTCTCCGACCTGGGCGGACGCGTGGCGGACACGGACCACCAGGTCTACCGCGTCGCGCTGGGCCTGCGCGGCAGCCTGCCGGACGTGTCGGACCGCTGGCTGCGCGACCTGAAGTACGACGTCTACTACACGAAGGCGCGCACGACGGAGACGCAGGACCAGGCGGGTTCGATCTCGCTGAGCCGCTTCCAGAACGCGATCTTGTCGCAGAACGGCGCGGCGCCCGTACTGAATCCGTTCGGCCAGAACCTGACGGAGGCGTCCGCCAATGCGATCTCGGTGGCGTCGAAATCGAAGATCACGGCGGAGCAGAACGTCCTGGCCGGTAACGTGGCGGGGTCGCTGATGGACGTGCCGGCCGGCGCCATCGACTTCTCGACCGGCTTCGAGCGCCGCTACGCGTACAGCGCCTACAGCCCGGACGTGTTCCTCGCGTCGGGCGACGTCTCCGGCTGGAACGCGGCCCGCGCGACGAAGGGTTCGACCACGGTGAAGGAACTGTACGGCGAAGTGCGCGTGCCGCTGCTCGCCGACAAGCCGTTCGCGAAGAGCCTGTCCGTGTCGGGCGCGTTCCGCCGCTCCGACTACGACGTGAGCTCGGTCGGCAAGGTCTGGACCAGTTCCATCGGTTCGGAATGGGCGCCCACGCGCGCGCTGACGTTCCGCGCGCAGAAGCAGAAATCGATCCGCGCGCCGAACGTGGGCGAGTTGTTCGGCGGCCAGGGCACGAACGGCCCGACGGCCACCGACCCGTGCGGCAGCCGCGCCCCGCTGGCGCAGCAGACCCAGGCCGTGCGCGTGCTGTGCGAGGCGACCGGCGTGCCCGCGAACCTCGTGTTCGACCCGGCCGTGCAGCCGTCGCCGTTCATCACGCAGGTCGTCGGCGGCAACCCGGACCTGTCGGCGGAAAAGTCGCATACCGTCACCGTCGGCGCCGTGTTCATGCCGCCATCCGTGAAAGGCCTGCAGCTGAGCGTCGACTGGTACCGCATCACCGTCGACGACGCCATCTCCACCTTGGGCGGCGGCGGCATCCAGTCCGTGCTGGACCTGTGCTACAACACGATCCGCAATGCCTCCAGCGTGTACTGCCGCGCCATCAACCGCGACCCGATCACGGGCCAGATCGCGGCGCCGACCTATGTGATGACGACGAACGCGAACATCGGCGGCATCGCCACGCGCGGCGTCGACCTCGCGGGCCACTACAACTTCACGCGGGACGGCATCCAATGGACGCTCGATTCCAACTGGACGTACGTGAACGAGCTGACGTTCACGCCGATCCAGGACTTGCCGGGGCTAAAGAACCGCTGCGTGGGCACGTGGGGCGGCACGTGCGGCCAGCCGGTGCCGCGCTGGAAGGGCACGACGCGTATCAGCATGAAGCGGGGACCGCTGCTGCTGTCGGCCCGCGCGCGCTATACCGGCCCCGTGACGGTGGACGCCTATGCACTGGCCGCGACTCCGCCCGCGCTGGAATCGCTGACGAATCCGAAGATCAAGTCTTATACTTGGCTGGATTTGACCGCCGGCTGGGAATTCAACCGCATGGTCAACCTGACGGGCGGCGTGCGCAACGTGCTGGACAAGGATCCGCCGATCCTCGGTTCCTCGCAGCTGCCGTCGAATAACACGATCCCGGCCACGTACGACACGCTCGGACGCCAGCTGTTCCTGACCCTGAACGTCAAGCTGTAAAGGAGACCGCACGATGATGGATCGACGTAGCCTGCTGCAGGCGGCCTTGCTGGCGCCGTGGCTGCTGCCCGCCGTGGCACGGGGCGCGCCGTGCGCGGCGCCCGGGTGGGCGGACGCGCTGCGGCGCGACCTGGACGCGATGGCGGACGAGCTGACGCGCACCCTGCGCCCGTGGCCCGTGCCGGACAAGGTGTTCGTGCCGGAGTCGTACGGGCTGCGGCCCGGGGAACCCGCGACGGCCGCGATCCGGCGCGCCGTCGACGCGTGCGCGCAGGCCGGCGGGGGCGTCGTCCGGTTGGCGCGGGGCGATTATGTGCGCGCCACCATCGCCGTGGGTTCGGGCGTGAGGCTGCAGGGGGCCGACGGCGCGCGCGTGCTGGCCAGCACGGACCTGAAGGACTATCCCGAGCGGCGCGCGCGCCGCCCCACGGTCCAGGACAGCAACATGGGGATGAACCAGTCGCTGATCTTCGCCGAGGGTTGTACGCGCGTGGGCATCCGCGGCAAGGGACTCATCGACGGGCGCGGCACGCAGGACAACTTCCCGGGCCAGGAAACGATCGGCGCCACGCCGGGCCGGCCGTTCGTCATCCGCATGCTCGATTGCAGCCAGGTCGTCATCGCGGACATTCGTCTGAAAGATTCGCCGTGCTGGATGCAGAACTACCTGAACTGCGAAGACCTGATCGTGGACGGCATCCACGTGGAGAACCAGGCGAACCACAACAACGACGGCATCGACATCGACGGCTGCCGCCGCGTCATCGTGCGCAACTGCTTCATCAGCGCCGAGGACGACGCCCTGTGCTTCAAGGGCGCGAGCCAGCGGCCGATCGACCAGGTGCTCGTCGAGCACTGCCGCCTGTACAGCACGTGCAATGCCCTGAAGTTCGGCACGGATTCGCAGGGCGATTTCCGCAACGTGCTCGTACGCCACGTGGAAGTGGGCGGCCCGTCGGCCGACATGCGGGCCATGAAGCGCCGCAAGGCCGACGGCGGCATCTCGTGGGAATCCGTCGACGGCGCCACGGTGGAGCGGGTGCTCGTGCACGAGGCGCACATCGTGCGCGCCGAGAGCCCGCTGTTCCTGCGCCTGGGCCCCCGCGGTCGCGTGCGCCCGGAGCAGGCGCGCCCGCAGCCGGGCCGGCTGCGCCGCATCGTGTTCGACCGCATCACGGGCAGCGACAACGGCCGGCGCGGGTCGTTCTTCACGGGCGTGCCCGGCCACGCGATCGAGGACGTGCTGCTGCGCGACGTCGACCTGCCGATGACCGCCACGACCGAGCCGGCGATCCGCCAGCAGGACATCCCCGAGGCGCCCGCCGAGTATCCCGACCCGCACATGTTTTCCACGGTGATGCCGGCCTACGGCCTGTGGACGCGCCACGTGCGCGGCCTGACCCTGCAGCGCGTGCGCTTTACCACCACCGCCATCGATCCGCGCCCGATGCTGTTGTCGGGCCCCGACGCCGATCCTCCCTGCACACCATGAAACGACTCGTCTTCCTGCTGTCTGTCGTACTGGGCACCGCGCACGCCGCGGAGCCCGCGCGCACTTACCATAACCCGATCCTGTACGCCGATTACTCCGACCCGGACGTGATCCGGTCCGGCGACGATTACTGGCTTGTCGCATCGAGCTTCCACTTTTCGCCGGGCCTGCCCGTGCTGCGCTCGAAGGACCTCGTGCACTGGACCATCGCCGGCCACGTGCTGCCGCGGCTCCCGTTCGACCCCGCCTACGACATGGTCCCGCCGTACACGCTGACGGACAGCACGTCGAAACCCGTCACGGGCCAGCGCTACGCGCGCGGCGTATGGGCACCCTCGCTGCGCGAGCACGCCGGCAAATTCTACGTGTACTGGGCGACGCCGGACGAAGGCATCTTCATGAGCACGGCCAGCCATCCGGCCGGGCCGTGGAGCGCCCCCGTCGCCGTCATCGCCGGCCCCGGCTACGAAGACCCGTGCCCGTTCTGGGACGACGACGGCAAGGCGTACCTCGTCCACTCGAAGGTCGGTGCCGGACCGCTGATCCTGCACGGCATGAGCCCGGACGGCACGCGCGTGCTCGATGGCGGCAAGACGATCGTCGAGGACAAGGTCAATTTGCCGACGCTGGAAGGCCCCAAGGTCTACAAGCGCAACGGGTATTACTACATCTTCGCGCCCATCGGCGGCGTGGGCCACGGACCGCAAGCCGTGCTGCGCGCGCGCCGCATCGACGGACCGTACGAGGCGCGCAAGGTGCTGTTGCCGGGGAACGGCGTCGAGGGGCCGCACCAGGGCGGCTGGGTCGAGACGCCGTCGGGGCAGGGGTGGTTCATCCATTTCAACAGCACGGGCGCGTTCGGCCGCATCGCGCACCTGCAGCCCGTCGTGTGGAAGGACGACTGGCCGGAAATGGGGCAGGGGGGCCTGCCCGTGATCGAGGCGCCCATCCCGGACACGGGCCGCAGCGCGCCCGCGGACCGGCTGCAGGACTCGGACGAATTCTCCGCCGCGACCTTGGGCCTGCAATGGTCGTGGAACCACAATCCGGACGATGCGCACTGGAGCCTCACGCAGCGGCCCGGCTTCCTGCGCCTGCAGGCCAACGAGGCGAAATACCTCGTCGGTGCGCGCAACGTCCTCACGCAGATCCTGCAGGGACCGACGTCCGAGATCACGACGCGCCTGGAACTGAAAGGGCTGGGCGAACGCCAGCGCGCGGGCCTCGTGCTGTTCGGCGTGGGCGTGCCGTGGGTGGGCGTCGTGCACGAGGATGGGCGCGATTACGTGACCGTGGCCGATCACGGCGCGGAGACGCGCATCGCGCCGCTGGAGGGCAAGGCCATCGTCCTGCGCGCGGCCGTGGCGCAAGACCAGACGGTGCGCTTCTCGTATGCGCGGGACGGCTCGGACGACTTCCGCGCCGCCGGCGCGCCGGTCAGGCTGGCGCCGTTCTCGTGGTGGAAAGGCAGCCGGCCCGCCGTGTTCACGTGGATCAAGGGCGACACCGACGCACCCCGGCAGGGCGGCGGCCCGAAGGCCATCGAGCGCGACTATGTGGACGTCGACTGGTTCCGCGTCAGCGTGCCCGCACGCTGACGGCGTCAACCCTCGATCACGCGGTTGCGTCCCGCCGCCTTGGCCGCGTACAAGGCCTTGTCGGCGCGGTTGACGGTTTCGGCGATCGGCTCGTCGGGGTGCCAGACCGAGAGGCCGGCCGAGAAACTGACGCGGTCCTGCGCGTCGCTGCAGGACTCCACTGCGGGCTTCAGCGCGGCCACGCGCGCACGCATGCGCTCCAGCACCGTGCGGGCGTTCGCGGGCGGCGTGTTCGGCAGCATCAGCAGGAATTCTTCCCCGCCCCAGCGCGCCAGCACGTCGCCTTCGCGCAGTTCGGCGCGCGTGGCCTGCGCGAAGTCGCGCAGCACGTTGTCGCCCGCCGCATGGCCGAAACGGTCGTTGATCCGCTTGAAGAAGTCGATGTCGAGCACGGCGATGCATATCGGACCGGCACCGGCGTCGCGGCGGCGCTCTTCCTGCGCCAGCAGGTCGTTCATGTGGCGGCGGTTGGCCAGCTTGGTCAGATCGTCGATCGTGGCCAGGGTGCGGATCGTGTCGAGTGCCGTCAGCAGGTCGTCCTTCTGGGTCTTCAGGCGCGCGCGCAGCTTGCTCATTTCGCCGGTCAGCAGCGTGACCGCGAGCGCGCCGATCGCCACGATCGTGAAGTGCACGGCTTCGACGGCGGGCGGAAAATGCAGCGGGTCGCGCGCCGCGTGCCACCACATGGTGGCGCCCATGACGGCCAGGTTGAAGCCGGTCAGCATCAGCGTCTGGCGCGGACGCAGGGCGAAGATGCAGAACACGACGATCACCGGCAGGCCCACCAGCGTCACGCCGCGCAGCGGCCCGGCGATGGAGTAGCCCCAGACGTGGCAGCTGATGCTGAACACGCCCTGCAGTCCCGCCAGGACGGTCGGTGCGAGCCCGATGCGCCCGCCCACGCGCACCAGCGGATAGAACACGGCGACCCCCACGGCGACGTAGAGGCAGATGCCACGGGCATCGGCCTGTCCCGCGAGCGCCGCCCGCCCGAACATCAGGCCGATGATGACGGTGTACATGATGGCCGTGCCGGCCCAGTACTGCAGCATGCGATGCAGCTTGCGATCCGCGCCGAACAGCGTGCGCATGGCCTGGTGGCGGGTGATCATGCTCACGCCCTCACCAGCGGGCCGGGTTGCGGGCCGGGTTGCGAACCATGGCGCGGCTGGCGTTGCTGGGCCTGCAGCATCTCCGTGATGCGCTCGGGCGGCACCGGTGGGCTGAACAGATAGCCCTGCATCTCGTCGCAGTCGTGCGCCAGCAGGAAGTCGCGCTGCTCGACCGTCTCCACGCCCTCGGCGATCACGCGCAGGTGCATGCGGTGGCCCAGCGAGATCACGGCCAGCGCGATCGCCTGGTCGTCGGAGCTGGACGCCAGGTCGCGCACGAACGACTTGTCGATCTTGAGCGTCGAGATCGGGAACGATTTCAATGCCGACAGGCTCGAATAACCGGTGCCGAAATCGTCGATCGACAGGGTCACGCCCATCTCCTTCAGTTCGCGCATGCGTTCGATGGCCTGGTTCAGGTCGCGCATCAGGAGGCTTTCCGTCACTTCCAGGTCGAGCGCGCAGGGCGGCAGGCCGCTGTCGCGCAGGGCGCCGGCGATGCGCTCGACGAGGCGTTTTTCCTCGAACTGGCGCGCCGACACGTTGACGGACACCGTGAGCGGATCCAGTCCCGCCGCGCGCCACAACTGGGCCTGGCGGCACGCGGTGCGCACGACCCATTCGCCCAGGCCGACGATCAGGCCCGATTCCTCCGCGAGCCCGATGAAGCGCATCGGTGGCACGATACCGTGTTCCGGATGGCGCCAGCGGATCAGCGCTTCCACGCCGAACAAACGGCCCGTGCGCAGGTCCACCTTCGGCTGGTACAGCAGGTGGAAGCGGCCGGCCGGCGATTCCATGGCGGGTGCATCCCCATCGGCGGCGTCGCGCGTCTCGTCCGCCAGCGTGGCGTCCAGCGCCCTGCGCATGTCCTCCAGCAGCACGAGCTTTTCCTCGACGCTGGCGTTCATCTCGCGCGCGTAGAACTGGAAGTTGTTGCTGCCCAGGTCCTTGGCGCGGTACATCGCGGCGTCGGCGTTCATCATGAGGGTCTTCGGATCCTCGCCGTCGCGCGGGTACACGACGACGCCCATGCTGCAGCTCACGCGCACGGCCTGGTCGCCGATCTGCACGGGTTCCGTCACCGCCTGCCGGATCTTTTCCAGCACGGGCGTCAGCGCCAGCGGGCTTTCGCCGGCGTCGGGCAGCAGGATCACGAATTCGTCGCCGCCGAGGCGGCCGAGCGTATCCGTGCGGCGCAGGCAGGCCTGCATGCGGCTGCCGACGACCTTCAGCAACTCGTCGCCGGCATTGTGACCGAGGCCGTCGTTGACGAGCTTGAAACCGTCCAGGTCGACGAAGGCGAGGGCAAGATGGCCGTCGTTGCGCTGGGCGTTGCGCACGGCCTGGTCCAGGCGGTCGCGGATCAGGCTGCGGTTGGGCAGGCCGGTCAGCTCGTCGTGGTGGGCCATGTGGCGGATGCGGTCCTCGGCCAGCTTGCGCTCCGTGATGTCGCGCACCATCGCCACGGCGCCGCCTTCGACGGGCACGATCTGGCGCTGCAGCCAGCGGCCCGCGGCGGGACCGGACGCCGCCTGCCACTCGGCCTCGATGACGCGCTGTTCGAGCACCACCAGCACGAGGTGTTCCCACATGCCGTTCGTGCGGTAATAGGGCAGCGCGTCGCCCAGCAGCTGGCCGCGCAACGCCTCGCTGGCGATGCCGGTGAAAAGTTCGGAACGGCTGTTGGAACCCTCGACGAGGAAGTCGACGATGGCGCCGTCCGTGCCGGTCACGCTGCGCAGCACGAAGAACGCGTCCGGGCTCGCCTCCGACGCCGCCGCATAGGTCTGCTGCGCCTGGCGCTCGCGCCGGCGTGCCTTGGCCACCTGCCACGACCACGCGCTGATCATCGCGACGACGGCGACGAGCAGCGAACTGGCGGCCGTCGCGCCCACGAGGTAGTTGCCATAGTGCTGCTCGTACTGCGCCATCTGCTCGCTGTCGGCCAGGCCGACGATCGCGGTGAGCGGGAAGCCCGCCAGGCGGCGCGCGGCGGCGTAGCGCTCGATGCCGTCCGGCGGCGCCGGGTGCGGGGCGAGGGCCTCCTCCTTCATGCCGTCGAGTGCGATCTGCTGGCCCCATGTCACCTTGTCGCCGATGCGCACGGCGCGTGCGACGCCGTCGTTGCCGACCAGCGCCAGCAGGCCCAGTTCGCCCGCGCGCGAGCGCTCGTACGAGCTGGTGAAATAGGCCGGGTCGACTTCGACGATGGCGACGCCGGCGAAGCGGCCGTATGCATCCTCGATGCGGCGCGTGAAGTGCAGGTGCGGCTCGGACCGGGCCGTGTCGCCCACGGTCAGGCTGACGAACACCGCGTGGCCGGACCCGTTCGCATGCACGGTGAAGTAGGGGGCGCGCGACACGTCCAGCGGCGGCATGGACGGGTTGCTGTCGACGATGGTGCCGTCGCGGTCCGCGACGCCGACCTGGAACACGAGGCCGGGCGGCAGCAGCTCTTCGGCGCGCAGGGTCGGCAGGGCGGCGTGCATGCCGTTCAGTTCGACGGAATACTTGATGACCTTCAGCGTCTGGTCGATGGCGTTCAGGTTGCGCGCGACCTGCGCCTCGTACGTGTCGAGCTGCTCGCGCACGGCATCGTGCGCCGCGTCGACTGCCGCGCGCCGTTCGGTTTCGATGAAGTGGAACGTCGCGACCCAGATGGCCACCAGCGGCAGCAGGGCGAACAGCGGCAGCGCGATGTGCGTCTCGAGGGCGCGCGCGAGCCAGCGCGGGCGGCGGCGGTCGGAAGCGGCGGGCGACGTCATCACTGCACCACGAGGACCGCGCGCACGCTCGCGTCGAGCGCGCTCCGTTCGATATACCCGATCGCCTCCGGATCGTCGGCCACCTTGCGCCGCACGGCCGTGCTGTCCTGCAGCTCGATGGGCGGCTGGCCGCGGCCCGTGAACACCATCTTCGACCAGTGCGCCTTCAGCAGCGCGGGCGACTTGTTCGTCACGCGCGCGTAGAACGCGTCGCGCATCGGCGTGCCGAGGCGCAGGTCGAACGGCACCGCTTCCGTGCCGTCGGGGAAGCGCACGGACTGGCCGAGGAAGATCGCGGCCACCTGGTCGGCGCGCAGGGTGGCGACGGGATTGCGCGCGGAGACGATCACGACGAGATCGGCCGCACCCGCGGGTGCGCCGGACAGGATGCCGAGCAGCAGGGACGTGCCCAGCAGGCGGAAAGACTTGAAGGTCGCCATGCTAGTACACGAAGTCGAGTGCGACGCTGGCCACGTGGACCGGGTGCCCCGGCGTGAAGCGCGGCGTCGGGTTGATGAAGGTCCCGCGCGAGCCTGCGCTGGGCGTCACGCGGTCGTATTGCAGCTTGAGGGCCATGTTCGTGCGCAGGTCCCAGCGCACGCCCACCGCCTGCGTCGTCTGTTGCGGGATCGTCCACAGCAGGAAGTTCAGGCCGGCGTCGAGCGCCGCCGCCGTCGGCGCCAGCGCCGCGGGCAGGATGGCCACCGGCAGGCCGGGGTCCGTCGTCGCGCCTGCGGCGCGCACGCGCGCATACGTCGCGTACGGCGTGAACGCCTGCCAGCGCCAGCCCGCGCTGACGTAGGCGCTGCGCGTCGCGCCGAGGAAGGAATGGCTGACCGTGCGGCCCGCCTCGGCCATCAGGAACCACGAACCCGGGTCGTAGTTCACGCCGATATTCGCGAGCATCATGCGCTTGTGGTCCATCTCGTAGCGCCGGGTCAGGTCCTGGCCGATGGGGCCGAAGGCGTCGAACGCGCGGAACAATTCCGCGCCGATGTCGCTGGAGATTTCGGCGCTGACCACGTTGGCGCGCACGCTGAGCGCACCCCAGTCGCTCGTGTTGGAGATGCCGACGCCGCGGCGCCCGTACACGTGCAGGGGCTCGATCAGCGACACCGAACTGTGGCCATAGAACACCTGCGACGCATTGCGGACGGGGCCCAGGCCCCAGCGCAGCGTGGCGTCAATGCCGTCGCTGCTCGTCACGGGCAGGACGTTGTAGCCTTCGACCGGCGGGCGCACCCACGGATAGGCGTAGCCGACCTTGCGGTAGTCCGCCGTCAGGAAGACGGGCAGCGCGATGCGGCCCACGCGCAGCGCCAGCTCGGGCGTCGCCTGGTACTTGATGTTGGCCCATTCGACGCGCGGCCGGTACGTGTTGTCGAGGCCTTGTTCGCCGACCACCTGCAGCACGGCCGACCAGTGCCGCGCGAGCGTGGCGTCGAGCTGCACGCCGAGGCGGGTGTCGACGTCGAGGCTCCAGCGGCGCGTGGCGCCGGCACCGTTGGCCTTGAAGACGGACGACGTGTAATCCGCCTCGCGTTCGCTGGCGTGCACGACGCCCAGCGTACCGAAGCCGGAAATACGCCAGTCCGGCTTGTCCTGGGCGCGGGCAGCGCCGGCGAGGGCAAGCCCGGACAGCGAAAGAAGCAGGAATTGGGCGAGGCGTTGTTGCAGCATGGGTCTCGTCGGGATCGGCCGGCCGGCCGGGAATTCATCCAGCCTGCGGGAATGGCAGGCACGGGGCGCAGGAAGCGCGACCTCGACTCTAATCCGTGTGCATGGGAAAGTCGACAGCTTTTGGCCGGGAACGGCCGCTGTTCAATATCTTGTTGCGTTGCGGCAACGAGGGATTGTGGTGATTCCGGCCATCGCTGGCCGTTATGACAACTGGCCCGGCGCGGTCGGCTTGTGGCGGCCCTGTTCCGGCAACGATATCACGCCCACAACCGTTCGCCGCCCAGGTCCAGCTGGGTGAGGTACAGCCGCACGTCGAACTCGACCTGGTGGTAGTCCGGCTCCATCCAGCAGCACAGTTTATAGAACGCCTTGTCGTGGTCCTTTTCCTTCAGGTGGGCCAGTTCGTGCACGGCGATCATGCGCAGGAAGGCGGGCGGCGCGTCGCGGAACACGGTGCCGATGCGGATCTCGTGCTTGGCCTTCAGGCGGTTGCCCTGCACGCGCGAGATCGCCGTGTGCAGGCCCAGGGCCTGCTGGACGATGCCGATCTTGCTGTCGTAGGCGACTTTCGAGACGGGTTCGGCGTTGCGCAGGTATTCGTCCTTCAAATCCTGCACGTAGCCGTACAAGGCCTTGTCGGTGCGGACGTCGTGCGCGTCGGGATAGCGCTGGCGCAGGTGGTCGGCCAGGCGGTTGTCGGCGATCAGGCGCTCGACCTGGGACAGGATGTGCGCGGGATACGCGGCCAGGTATTTCAGGTGGGAGGCAGTGGACATAAGGGTGGAACTGTAGCACGTCCATGTTCCAGGCGCACCTCCCGGCAATGCGATGAGCGACCGCGCCCGGCACGGCGGCGCGGTCGGCGCTTGCGCGCTGTGGTGAGGGGAACTGCCCCAAAGTTCAAGACTCCTTGCTGCCCTGGCGGTTGCCCGCCTGGGTGCCCGCCTGGTTGCCCGATTTCGCGGCGGCGGCGGCGCGGTTGGCCGATTGCCGGCTTTCCCCGCCCTTGCGGCCGATGTCGGCCATGTGGGCGCGGTTGCGGCTGACCACTTCCCCGCCTTTCTGGCCCGCCCGGCGCGCTTCTTCCGAATCGAATTCGTGCGCCGTCCCCTTCTGGTGGGCGGCCTGGCCGCCCTTGCTGGCGATTTGACGCTGCTGGTTCTGGTCCATCGCAGCGAAACCGCGCTTGGCCGGCTGGCTTTTCTGCTCGTTGCCGCCGGAGTCGGCAGCGCCCTTGTGGCCGCCTTCCTTGCTTGTCGCCATATCGATCTCCTTGTGCCTGAACAATCAACGAGCGTTCATGGATGCGCTCGTGCGGTTAGAGAGGCGGGGGATCAAATGGTTCCGGCGGCGTGCGGCTAGTTCAATGTGCGTCGTCCGCGACCTTCAGCACCAGTTTTCCGAAGTTCTTCCCTTCGAACAGCATCATGAGGGCGTCGGGGAAGTTGTCCAGGCCTCCAACCACGTGTTCGCGGCTCTTGATCGCCCCCGCCTTCAGCCAGGCGCCGAGGCGCTGCACGCCTTCCGGATAGCGCGCCGCGTAGTCGAAGACCACCATGCCCTCCATGCGCGCCCGGTTCACGAGCAGCGATAGATAATTGGCCGGGCCGCGCACCGGCGTCGTGTTGTTGTATTGCGAGATCGCGCCGCAGATCACGATGCGCGCCTTCAGGTTGATGCGGGCCAGCACCGCGTCGAGGATGTCGCCGCCCACGTTGTCGAAATAGACGTCCACGCCCTGCGGACAATGTTCCCTGAGTCCCGCCGGGACATCGTCCGCCTTGTAGTCGATGCATGCGTCGAATCCGAGTTCCTCCACGACGTAGCGGCATTTGTCCGGCCCGCCGGCGATGCCGACGACGCGGCATCCGAGCTGCTTCGCCACTTGGCCCACCGTCGCCCCGACGGCGCCCGCCGCCGCCGACACGACGACGGTGTCGCCGGGCTTCGGCTGGCCGATGTCCGTGAGGCCGAAGTACGCGGTCATGCCGGGCATGCCCAGCACGTTCAGCCACGCCGGCAGCGGGGCGAGTGCCGGATCGATCTTCATGGCCGCGGCCGCCCTGGTATCGACGGGACCCGTCCAGTATTCCTGCACGCCGAAGCTGCCGGTCACATGGTCGCCGACGGCCACGTGCGGCGAGTTCGACGCCTCGACGACGCCGATCCCGCCCGCGCGCATCACCTCGCCGATGGCGACGGGGCGGATATACGACTTGCCTTCGTTCATCCAGCCGCGCATGGCCGGATCGAGGGACAGGTACAGCACGCGCACGCGCACCTCGCCGTCCTGCAGCGGGGCGAGCGGTTCCTCGGTCAGCTGCCAGTCGGTGGCCCTGGGCATGCCGACGGGGCGGGCGGCGAGGCGGAATTGGCGGTTACTCATTTGCGTCTCCTGTAAACACCGGGGTCAGACCCCTTTTTAAAGAAATTGCCCAAAATCGGGGTCTGACCCCGGTTTGGGGAAAATGCCGGAATGGCAATCCATGCGACAATGGCCGGGCTCAGTCAATCTCAACCATTCTGAAGTTTCCAGCAATGTATCCAGAATATATCCTGACCTTGTCCTGCCTGGACCACCGCGGCATCGTGCTGCGCGTCTCGGGCTTCCTGGCCGAACACGGCTGCAACATCATCGACTCGGCCCAGTTCGGCGATCCGGAATCGAAACTGTTCTTCATGCGCGTGCATGTCGCGCTGGAAGACGACGCCATGTCCGACGAATTGCTGCGCGCCGGTTTCGGCGCGCTGTGCGAGGACCTGGGCGCGGACGGCGCATTGCACGACGCCAAGCGCAAGCCGCGCGTGCTGATCATGGTGTCCAAGATCGGCCACTGCCTCAACGACCTGCTGTTCCGCTACCGCAGCGGCCTGCTGCCCGTGGAGATTCCGGCCATCGTGTCGAACCACATGGACTTCTACCAGCTCGCGGCCAGTTACAATATCCCGTTCCACCACTTGCCGCTCGAGGCCGGTGCCAGCGAATCGGCCAAGCTCGCCCAGGAGGCGCGCATCATCGAATTGCTGGACACCCACCGCATCGACCTGGTCGTGCTGGCGCGCTACATGCAGATCCTGTCGCCGGGGCTGTGCGATGCCTTGAAGGGCAGGGCGATCAACATCCACCATTCGTTCCTCCCCAGCTTCAAGGGCGCGCGTCCGTATTCGCAGGCGCATCGCCGCGGCGTCAAGCTGATCGGCGCGACGGCCCACTTCGTCACGGGCGACCTGGACGAAGGCCCGATCATCGAGCAGGACGTCGAGCGCGTCGACCACGCCATGAGCGTGGAGCAGCTGACGGCCATCGGCCGCGACGTCGAGAGCGTCGTGCTGGCCCGCGCGGTCAAGTGGTTCGTGGAACACCGCATCCTGCTGAACGGCGACAAGACCGTCGTGTTCAGCTGAACCATAAAACAAAAGGCAACACTCGAGCATGGCCCTGAAAGCAACCATCTACAAGGCAGACCTGAACATTGCGGACATGGACCGCAATTATTACCAGGAGCACGCGCTCACGATCGCGCGGCATCCTTCGGAAACCGACGAGCGCGTGATGATCCGCCTGCTCGCCTTCGCCCTGCACGCCGACCCGGCGCTCGCCTACGGCAAGGATTTGTTCGACGTCGAGGAGCCCGCACTGTGGCTCAAGGACCTCACCGGTGCGATCGACCTCTGGATCGAGGTCGGCCAGCCCGACGAACGCCGCCTCATGAAGGCGGCAGGCCGCGCCGAACACGTGGTCGTGTACTGCTACAGCGCCACCAGCAACATCTGGTTCAAGGGCCTGGCCAGCAAGCTCGAACGCGCCAAGAAAATCTCCATCATCAACATTCCGGCGGAAACGAGCGCCCAGCTGGAGCAGATGGTCCAGCGCACGATGCAGCTGCAGTGCACGATCCAGGACGGCCAGGTGTGGCTGACGGATGGCGAGCGCACCGTGCAGGTCGAGCGCGACGTCCTGCTGGCCGAGCGCTGACCGGCTGGACAATTTGTCACAGGGCCCGTGTGCGCCACGCCGTGCCTGCGCGGCTATAATCGGAGCATGCCGATTCGTTCGATGACAAGACGCCTGCGTTTCGTGTGGCTGGCACTGTTCGCCGTGCTGCTGAATGCGCTCGCGCCGACGGTCTCGCATGCGCTGGCCGCCGGCCGGCCCACGATTCCGCTGGACGTCTGCAGCGTCGACGGCGGCGCCTCGTTCGCCGCCGCGGCCGCGCTGCTCGTGCAGGACGAGCATGCCGGCATGAGCATGCTCGACGATTGCGGCTATTGCCTCACCCATGCGGGCAGCCATGGGCTGCCGCCGCCCGTGCACGCGCCGCTCGCGCTCCCGGACGGCATCGAACCCCGTCCTTTCCTGTTTCATCATGCGCCCCGTCCGCTGGCCGTCTGGCTGGCGGCCGTGCCGCGCGGTCCTCCCGTCTTTGCCTGATTCCGTTTCCTTCCGATCCATTTTTTGTCAGGTAAAGTCATGTTCAAACAAGTCCTCGTGCTGGCCGCGGCCAGCTTCATCACGACCGCCGCGTTCGCCCAGGTAACCGTCGGCGACCCGTGGATCCGCGCCACCGTGCCGGCCCAGAAGACGACCGGCGCCTTCATGCAACTGCGTTCGCCCAAGGCCACGCGCCTCGTCGAGGTGCAAAGCCCCGTCGCGGGCCGCGCCGAAGTCCACCAGATGGCCATGGAAGGCCAGACCATGCGCATGCAAAAGGTCGACGGCATCGACCTGCCGGCCGGCCAGGGCGTGAACCTGTCGTCCGGCGGCTATCACGTCATGCTGTTCGACCTGAAACGGCAGCTCAAGGAAGGCGAGCAGGTGCCCCTGACCCTGTCCTTCATCGGGCCGGATAAAAAGCGCGAGAACGTCACCGTGCAGGTGCCGGTCAAACCGCTGACCTATACCGCAGCGCACTGACGGGAGCCTAAGATGAAAGCTTTCTGGATCGCCGCCTTGCTCGCGGCGCCGCTGGCGCACGCCCATATCACCGTCGCCCCGGCCACCGCGCCGGCCGGCGCCTGGCAAACCCTCGTGTTCAAGGTCGGCCACGGCTGCGCCGGCAGCGCCACGACCGGCATCACGGTGCAGCTGCCGGAAGGCGTGACGGCGAAGCCGATGCCCAAGCCGGGCTGGTCCATCGCGCTGGCCCCGCGCGAGATCAGCTGGCGCGGCGGACCGCTGCCGGACGCCTACTACGACGAGTTCACGCTGCAGGCCAGGCTGCCGGACGCGCCGGGCCGCCTGGTGTTCAAGGTCGGCCAGCAGTGCGAGAAGGGCCGCATGGACTGGTCCGACACGACGCCCGAATCGAAGACGCCCGCGCCGGTACTGGAAGTGCTACCCGCCGCCATGCCGATGCACCACCACTGAGGTGCCCATGCGATTCCAACATCATCGCCTCGCGCTCGCCGCGCTGGCGTGCGTGACCGCGCACGTCCATGCGGACGACACGCACCTGGAAACAGTCGTCGTCACGGGCGGCCGCCCCACGTCGCTGCCGGCGCAGATCCCGACGACGATCGAAGGCATCACCGGTGCCCAGGTCGAGGAGCGGATCAATGCGGTCGACAGCGAAGACGCCCTGAAATACCTGCCGAGCCTGAACGTGCGCAAGCGCTACACGGGCGACTACGACCACGCCGTGCTCGCGAGCCGCGCGTCCGGCACGGGCAACAGCGCGCGCTCGCTCGTGTACGCGGACGGCATCCTGCTCTCGAACCTGCTCGGCAACGGCGCCACGTACACGCCGCGCTGGGGCCTCGTCACGCCGGACGAGATCGAGCGCGTGGACGTGTTGTACGGCCCGTTCGCGGCCGCGTATCCGGGCAATGCCGTCGGCGCCGTCGTCGACTTCCAGACCCGCATGCCGGTGAAGCGCGAGGCGCACGTCAAGCTGTCCGGCTTTTCGCAGGGCTTCACGTTGTACCGCACCGATGACCGCTACGACGGCTGGCAGGGCAGCGCGTCGCTGGGCGACCGCAGCGGCGCGTGGTCGTACTGGATCGACGTGTCGCGGCAGGGCAGCGATGCGCAGCCGATCGCGTTCGCCAACAAGCTGCTGGCGGCCGGCGTGCAGGGGGGCGGCGGCGTGCCCGTGACGGGCGCCGTCGCCGGCCGCAACCCGTCGAACAAGGACTGGTGGCTGATCGGCGCGACGAACCGGACGCACACCGTGCAGGACCATGCGAAGTTCAAGCTCGCGTGGGACATCACGCCCAGGCTGCGCGCCAGCTACACGTTCGGCTGGTGGCGCAACGAAGCGAAGCGCACGGCCGAATCCTGGCTGCGCGACGCGGCCGGCGCCCCGGTCGTCACCGCGACCCGGGTGAACATCGACGGCCGCGCCTACGACATCCGCGCCTCCGACTTCGCGCCCAGCCGCGCCACGCTGGAACACGCGATGCACGGGCTGTCGCTTAAGCGCCATAGCCGCGACACGTTCGACTGGGAGATCGCGGCGAGCCTCTACGATTACGCGCGCGACCTCGTGCGCACGCCGACCGTGCTCGTGCCGGACGCCGACACGAACGGCGCGGGCCAGGTCACGGACATGCACGGCAGCGGCTGGAACACGCTCGCCTTGAAAGGCATCTGGCGGCCGGAAGGCCACACGGTCGAATTCGGGCTGCAGTCGGACCACGCAAGGCTGCGCACCCGCGTGTTCGGCAGCGCGGGCGACTGGCTGCATGCGGGCGACGGCCGGCAGGTCTCGGTCTTCAACGGCAACACGTGGCTGGAAAGCCTGTATGCGCAGGACAGCTGGCGCATCGGCGACGCGTGGCGCGCGACGTTCGGCGCCCGCTTCGAACGGTGGCGCGCCTACGGCGGCGAGTTGTCGAACGCCGTGCTGGCCGCGCCGCTGGCGTTCCCGGCGCGCAGCGCGACCGCCTGGTCGCCGAAGGCCGCACTGTCGTGGCGCGTGAGCCCCGATTGGACGCTGAAGGCGTCGACAGGTCGTGCCGTGCGCAATCCGACGGCGGCCGAGCTGTTCCAGGGTGCCATCGTCGACAACGCCATCGTCAACAGCAACCCGAACCTGAAGGCCGAGAAGTCATGGACGAGCGAGCTGTCGGCCGAGACCCTGGGCGACAAGGGCTCGCTGCGCGTCACGCTGTTCCGCGAAACGACGCGCGACGCGCTGTACTCGCAGCCGCTGCTCGTCGCCGGCGGCACGACGGTCAACACGGTGCAGAACGTGGGCCGCATCCGCACGAACGGCCTCGAAGTCTCGGCGCAGGCGGACGACGTGGGTGTCGAGGGACTGGGGCTGACGGGCAGCCTCACGTATGCCGATTCCATCATCACGGAAAACGCCGGGTTCCCGGCGAGCGTGGGCAAATGGCAGCCGCGCGTGCCGCGCTGGCGCGCGACGATGCTGGCGACGTGGAAGGCGAGCGACCGCTGGACCGCGACGCTCGGCGGTCGCTACAGCGGCCGCCAGTACGGGACGCTGGACAACAGCGACCCGAACGGCGACGCGTACATGGGGGTGTCGGACTACCTGGTGTTCGACGCGCGGCTGCGTGTCCGGTTCGACCGCCACTGGAGCGCGGCGGTCGGGGTGGACAACCTCAATGACCGCACCTACTGGGCGTTTCACCCGTACACGCAGCGAACCGTCGTGGCGGAAATGCGATGGGACCTTTAATCGTAGGGTGGGCACCCCGTGCCCACGCGAACGTCAGCGCGGCGCCGCACCCAGGCGCTTCACGTTGCCCGAGCCGACCACCGACCGGGTGACTTGCGGATCGCCGTAGTAATTGACGTCGCCGGAGCCGGCCACGGTCAGGCTCAGGCTGTCGCGCACCCACAGGGTCGCGTCGCCGGAGCCGGCGACGGTGACGCTGGCGTTCTCGGTGCGCACGTGGCCCATGTCGACGGTGCCCGAGCCGCCGATCGAGATCGACGTGCTGCGTGCCGTGCCGTCGAGAACCTGCAGGTTGCCGCTGCCGCCGAGGGCGACGTTGACGGACTCGCCTTCGAGCTTGCGGACCTTGATCGAGCCCGAGCCGCCCACGTCGAAGCGCGCGCGGCTGCCGCGCACGACGTCCGCATCGATGTTGCCGGAGCCGCCCAGCGCCAGGCGGTCGATGTCGCGCGCCTGCACGACGACCTTCAGGTTACGGGTGCGCAGGTTCGTGTCGCGCTTGGCGCGGATCTTCAAGGTGCCGTCTTCGACGACGGTTTCGATCAGCGGCAGCAGGTTGCCGTCCGCCTCGACCGTCACGCCTTCGCGGCCGCTGCCGCTCCTGATCTCGACGTTGCCGGACAGGGACATGGCGACACCGCTGAAGTGGGCGACGTCGCGGGCCTGGCTCTGCACGTGGCCATTGCCCTGCACAGTTTCGCTCTTGCTCCAGGGCCAGCTGCCCGCTTCGGCCTGCGGCGCGAGGGCGATGCAGGCGAGGGCGCAGGCGGCGACGAGGAAACGGCGGGTTTTATTGTGGGTCATGATGTTCTCCCTGGATGCGTGGATGGTGTCGATGTGTGCATCCTAAGCGGGCGGGCGCGAATGGGGTACCGGTTTGCGACAAAACGCATGAAAACCGGACCGGAATGCACGCAGGCGGCATTGAGCACGTCGTTCCCGCCTGCGCGGGAACGACGCCTTGGGGCAGCGGGCCGGGATTTATTTCGGCAGCCCGGCAGCCGCCCCCGTCACCGTCAGCGCCGCCTTGACCGTCTGCGCATGCCCCGGCTGCCCGCCGCCCACGTGGATCGTGTACGCCCCCGGCACGACCTTGCGTGCGCCGGCCGCGTCGACCTGCGACAGGGCACGCGCATCCAGCGCCAGCGTCACGCGTTGGCGCTCGCCCGCCTTCAGGTGCACGCGGCGGAACCCGGCCAGCGTGGGATTGGCGCCATCGCCCGGCTTGGCCACGTACAGCTGGACGACTTCGTCGCCGTCGCGCTTGCCCGTGTTGGCCACCTCGACGTCCACGTTCACGGGGCTGCCCGCCGCGACGGACGCCGCCGACAACGCCGGCGTCCCGTAGCGGAACGTCGTGTACGACAGGCCGTGGCCGAACGGGTACAGGACGTCGCCCTTGAAATAGCGGTAGGTGCGGCCGTCCATGCGGTAGTCGGTGAATGCCGGCAGGCCCTCGACGCCGCGGTAGAACGTGACGGGCAGGCGGCCCGCCGGGCTGTAGTCGCCCGCGATCAGGCCGGCCACCGCATGGCCGCCTTCGCCGCCCGGATACCAGGCCTGGACGATGGCCGGCACGTGCTTGTCGGCCCAGTTGACGGACAGCGCGCTGCCGCTCATCAGCACGAGCACGGTCGGCTTGCCGGCGCCGACGACCTTCTCGAGCAACCGCTCCTGCGGGGCGGGCAGGTCGAGGCTCGTCCGGTCGCCGCCCGCGAAGCCGGGCACCTGCAGCTTCAGTTCCTCGCCTTCCAGGTTGGCGGACAGGCCGGCCACGAACACGACGAGGTCCGCGCGGCGGGCCAGGTCGACGGCCTCCTTGCCGGCGTCGATCGGCGTGCTCCACACCAGTTTCTGGTCGCCGCGCGCGCCGCGCTGCACGGCCTCGATCCGGATCGGGACCGTCCTGCCGGCTTGCAGCTTCGCCTTGCCCGCTTCGATCGACGGCGTATCGCCCACGTCCCACGCATCAACGACCAGCTTGCCGTCGACCCAGATGCGGTAGCCGGCATTGCTCAGGTAGCGCAGGCTGTAGTCGCCCGTGCGCGGTGCCTTCAGGTAGCCGGTCCAGCGCGCGGACGCATTGTGGCCGCCTTCCTGCCACGCGGCGCGGGCATTCTTTTCGACGGCGCTACGGGCCGCACCGGCCAGGTCCGGACCATCGAAATGCTCGGCCTTCAGGCCCGGCGTGCGGCACGCGGCGTCCACGCACAGGTTCGCGTCCGGCACGGGCGGCTCGGCGGGTCCGACGAGGCCCGTGCCCGGCGCGTACACGACCTTCGCATCGGGGAAGCGGGCGCGGATGCCGGCCAGCACCGTCACCGGATGCGACGGCTGGCCGTTGTAGTTGCCGACCAGCGCATCCTCGCTGTCCGCGTTCGGGCCGATGACGGCGATGGTCTTCGGCGTCTTTTTCAGCGGCAGCAGGCCGTCGTTCTTCAGCAGCACCATCGCCTCCTGCGCCGTCTTCAGCGCGACGGCGCGGTGGGCCGGGGTGTCGTTGTCGGCCGGCTTGATGCCGGCGTAGGCCTGCGGCGGGTTCGCGTCGAGGAGGCCCAGGCGGATGCGGTATTCGAACAGGCGCTGGAGGGCGCGGTCGACGACGGCTTCCTTCAATTCGCCCTGGCGCACGGCGTTGACGATGGGGCCGGCCTCCGTCGTCATCTTGTTGCGGTAGTCGCCGCAGATCAGGTCCATGCCCGCGCTGAACGACGCGGCCACGGCCTGCTCGGGCGTCTTCGTGTAATGCAGGCTGTCGTCGCGGTAGATGTTCGCGGCCGCGCCGCAGTCCGACACGACGAAGCCCTTGAACCCCCAGGCGCGGCGCAGGTGCTGTTCCATCAGGTCGTCGCTGGCGCACGCGGGGATGCCGTTGACGGCGTTGTACGCGCACATGACCGACGCCACCTTGCCTTCCGTGACGGTGGCGCGGAACGCCGGCAGGTACGTGTCCTCGAGATCGTGCGGGGACGGGTGGACGTCTTCGCGGTGGCGGTTCGATTCCGGCCCGCTGTGCACGGCGAAGTGCTTGGCCGTCGCGATCGTCTTGTAGGCCTGTCCGTCGTCGCCCTGCAGGCCGTGGATGAAGTTGATCGCGATGCGCGACGTCAGGTACGGATCTTCGCCGTACGTCTCCTGGCCGCGGCCCCAGCGCGGGTCGCGGAAGATGTTGATGTTGGGCGACCACACGGTGAGGCCGCGGTACCAGTCCGTGCCGCCGTCCGGCGCGCGCGTGGCCATGTACTTGGCACGGAATTCCGTCGCGATGACGTCGCCCACGTCGTGCATCAGCGCCTCGTCCCACGTCGCGGCCATGCCCACGGCCTGCGGGAACACGGTCGCGTAGCCGGCACGCGCGACGCCGTGCAGGCCCTCGTTCCACCAGTTGTATTTCGGGATTTTCAGGCGCGGGATCGCGGGTGCGTCGTTGCCCAGTTGCGCGGCCTTTTCCTCGAGCGTCATCTGGGCGACGAGTTGGGCGGCGCGGGCGGCGGGATCCTGCTGGGCCAGCGCGGGCGCCGTGGCGAACAGGGCGGCCAGTGCCAGCGGTGCGAGCGGGAAGGGGAGGTGGCGAGTCATCGTAGTCTCCTGTTATAAGTTTTGTACGATGCTAACACGAAAATGTCGTGCGCTAACAATCGATGCGATGTGGCGGCGAAGGCACGGCCAAGGCTTGGTGTTAGAAAAAATATCTTTCCAGTTGGAATTTTGACAGGATGCCGGTTTTATAATGAATGGATCGCTCAGCCGAGCCTGTTTGAACACGTCGACGCATGATGGAATACCACCAGTCCTCGCAGATTCCCACCCTGTCGTATATCGAAAACGAAGACCATCCGGTGTTCGGCACCCTGGTCGAGCAGATCCTGCACCTGCTGAATTCGAAGCTGGTGTTTTCCGACATCATCATCCACCAGAACAGTCCGCTGATGCTGCGCCAGCCGAAGGGCCTCGTGGCGGTGACGGACTCGCCGATCACGAAGGAAGAGCTGGAAGAGTTCTTCGACGTCATCGAGCCGAACTGGGCCGAGCGCATCGCCGACCGCGCCTTCGACCGCTCGATCGACCTGCACACGGCGCGCATCCGTGCCAACTGCTTCAGCTTCCAGGGCAAGAAGCGCCTGGGCTGCGTGATCCGCCGCTTCCCGAAGGAACCGCTGGCGCTGGATACCCTCGGCCTGCACGCCGACGAGCGCGAATTCGCGCGCCTGACGAGCGGCCTCGTGCTGATCATCGGCGACACGTGCCAGGGCAAGTCGACGACGATCGCATCGATGCTGGATGAAATCAACAAACAGCGCTCGGGCCACATCATCACCATCGAAGACCCGGTCGAGACCCTGATCCCGCAGCGCAAGTGCATCATCACGCAGCGCGAGGTGGGCGTGGACGGCGATGTCGAAAGCTATTACCTCGGCGCGCTGGACGCGCTGCGCGAACGTCCGGACGTGATCGTCATCGGCGAGATCCGCGACGCCCAGACCGCGCAGGAAG
Organism: uncultured Massilia sp.; assembly: GCA_966212555.1. Classification (GTDB taxonomy): domain Bacteria; phylum Pseudomonadota; class Gammaproteobacteria; order Burkholderiales; family Burkholderiaceae_D; genus Telluria. Next base: position 1,154 of record CBIHRX010000051.1, on the reverse strand, counting down.
CGCTGGCGCTGGCCGAATCCGGCCCGCTCGTGCTGGCCACGCTGCACGCGCGCTCGACCGAACTGGGCCTGCAAAAGATGCTGCGCCTGCTGGGCAATTCGGAAGCGCAGGGCCAGGCCCTCGCGCATGCGCTGCGCGGCGTGCTGTGCCAGGCGCTGCTGCCGTCGAAGCAGGGCAACCGCTACCATCTCGCCACGGAGTGTTTGACCATCAACCCGGCCGTCGCCGCGATGATCGAGGAGGGCGACCTGGGCGCCATCCGCGCGCACATGAACGCGGGACGCGGGCCCGGCTGCCACACGATGAACAGCGTGCTGGAAGCGCTGCTGGCCGCGCACGTGGTTGGTGTCGATGAGGCGCGCGCGGCGACGACGGACCGGATCGGGTTTGCGGAGATGGTTTGAAGATCGCCAGGAGCCGCCTGGCTGGATTCAGAGAGCGTTAGAACATAATACGCGGCACGATCGTGTATTTAAAGACCTCGCGCCTTTTGTGCCAGGGCAGGAAGGGGCGGAATACATGGTGGCTGATCAAGATAGTCCTCTCGGATACGAGATCTCCGCGTTTGACTTCGTCCATTGTTCTCCTGATCGGACATGGAAAAGGTCGCTGTCGGCTTCGGGCGGAAGCGGGTTCGGTCGAACGACCGTGATCGGCCAGGAGCGGACGATCATCTCAACTTTGAAACGCATGGCGTACCATAGATAAATGGACAAGCTCACTGTAGTTTTGGTCGATCCGCCAGACGATGAAGACGCGTCAGTTACGCTTCGCAGCGAAAAAGGTGAAATCGTCGCGTTTTGCTGGCCTTGCGATTTGAAGGTCGGCGACGTCATCGAAAACCGATTGTCGGTCTTGGAAGCAGATGTGTTGGCCGCCTACCTTTCCGACTGGCCAGAAGACGAAAAGGAGACATTGTCTACGGAGTGGATCGAACGTATCGGACACTATGCGTATCGAGGACGAGGTCGCGTGATCGATCAGACGGAAGGTCTGATCGAAGTACAAGGATTCATTATCGAGATGGGCGCGCTAAGCGACGGATACGTCGATTTCAAAATCTCTCGGCTTGATGTTAGAAGCTGAAGCGTCCGCATTGGGCCCAGGCTGTGTAAAAACACGAAGTTCGCATCTCTCCGCCTGTGCTTTCGGTC
>CBIHRX010000050.1:0-27598 GCA_966212555.1 uncultured Massilia sp. | reverse complement strand
AGGTCGCCGCGCGCCCCGGCGGTCGTCACGGCGGCGATGTTACGCACCTGGCCCGTGAGGTTGGACGCCATGAAGTTCACGTTGTCGGTCAAGTCCTTCCACGTGCCGGCGACGCCCGGCACGTAGGCCTGGCCGCCGAGCTTGCCTTCCGTACCGACCTCCCTCGCCACGCGGGTCACCTCGGACGCGAAGGAGCGGAGCTGGTCCACCATCACGTTGATGGTGTCCTTCAGCTGCAGGATCTCGCCGCGCACGTCCACCGTGATCTTCTTCGACAAGTCGCCGTTCGCCACGGCGGTGGTCACCTCCGCGATGTTACGCACCTGCGAGGTCAGGTTGCCCGCCATCGAGTTCACGGAGTCCGTCAAGTCCTTCCACGTGCCCGCGACGCCCGGAACATATGCCTGGCCGCCGAGCTTGCCTTCCGTACCCACTTCGCGCGCCACGCGCGTCACTTCGGACGAGAACGACGACAGCTGTTCCACCATCGTGTTCGCGGTGGTCGCCGCGCGCAGGTACTGGCCTTTCAGCGGGTGGCCGTCGACTTCCAGCGCCATCGTCTGCGACAGGTCGCCCTTCGCGACGGCGCCGATGACGCGCGCCATTTCCGTCGTCGGGCGCACGAGGTCGTCGATCAGCGTATTGACCGAGCTGATGATGGTCGACCAGCCGCCCACGACGCCCGGCACGGACGCGCGCTGCGTCAGATGGCCTTCGCGGCCGACGACGCGCGACACTTCGGTGACCGCCTCGACCATCTTTTCCTTGGTCTCGATGATGTCGTTCAGGGTATCGGCGATCTTGCCGGACACGCCGGTCCAGTCGGACGGCATGCGTACCGAGAAATCGCCTTTTTTCAACGCCATCAGCGTGGACAGCAGCAGCTTGACATCAAGCTGCTCAGCCATGTCGGTCATGTTATTCATTGACTAGGAATCCTCGAAGAGAAAAGCGGAAGGGCTGGCGCGCATGGATTGTAGACAACGCGCATTGTTAAATGCCAAGAAGACGCAACGATACACCTGTGTCCGGTCAAGTCAAGCATACATATGTACCCCGGGACATAATTGTTACGGATACTACATAAACTTGCATTTTTGAAATTTTAAATGGACAATTCGCGCGAGGATATTCCAAAATCGTAAAGACCGGCGCACGATTCGATGACGGGGCCGTGTTCAAGATGTATCGGAACGACAACTGAACCAAAGTTAGAGCTCTGCCATAATGAATAAAACACCAATTTTTCGTGCTTTTTGGTTACAACTCAACTAGCATAGCGGGGTGTCGTTACACCCCATTCAACAGCGCGAGGCATCCATGAAAACCGTCGATTTGGACGAGTTGTTACATACCGACACCGCGTCCAGTTGGGGCGAAGCGCTGTTCGCCCTCGGCCGCCATTATGGTTTCGAGAAGGTGTTGTTCGGCATGTCGGGCTCGCGCCATGCGCGGCTCGAAAACGCATTTATACAGAGTAATTACCCGACAAAATGGCGCGAGCGCTATGACGCCGAGCGGTACGCCTATGTCGATCCCGTCGTCAGCCATTGCCTCGCCACCACGTTGCCGCTGATCTGGCAGCCGGAGATCTTCCGCAGCCCGGCCCAGCGCGCCCTGTATGAAGAGGCGTGCACGTACGGCATCCGCGCCGGCGTGACGTTTCCGATCCATGGTCCGAACGGGGAGTTTGGCCTGCTGAGTTTTGCCGTCGATACGGCGGCGGATGGCGCGTTCTTGCGCGACGTGTCGAGCATGTTGCCCGACCTGGCGCTGGTGCGGGATTATGCGTACGCGTCCGGCGTGCGTTTCTGCCCGCCGCCTGCGCAGGAAGCGGCGCCGCGCCTGACCCCGCGCGAGCTGGAGGTGCTCAACTGGGTCATGGTGGGCAAATCGTCGTGGGAAATTTCAAAAATCACCGGCTGTTCCGAGGCGACGGTGAACTTCCATATGGGCAATATCCGCCAGAAGTTCAACGTCAACACCCGGCAACAGGCGGTCGTGAGGGCGATTTCCTTGGGGTTGATTACCCCAGAAGATCACCATCGTTGAGCTTGCCGTTGACATAGAGTTTCAACAGCAGGGCGACCGGGGCCGGAATGGCCAGACCCGTTTCGAAGCGGCTGCCGCTGGATTGTGTGACGCCGAATCGACCCCAGAATTTCTCCTGGCTCTCGCGTTTGCTGATCCGGTATTTTTTCAGGTCGCTGATGGAGGGCGCCAGGGATGCGGGCGTTTTCATCATCAGGGTGCCTGCCGACGGTTCCCGCAGGCTTGCTTCGGTAACGAAATCATTAGCCATCGCCGCTCCTCCATGGAAAGATGTGTGAGAAACAAGTATTCCATGCAACATTCATTTAGCGTCCTAGCAACCCTGCTAGTTTCATATCGAATGTCCCAGTTGCGTTAGCTTGCTAACTGATGGTTACCGGCGAAACGGGTCACGTCCAGCGTTTTCCACGTGCAATTACTTGAGTTCCCTCAAAAGGAATGCATAGGTCAGCGCCCACATGGTCGCCGTCTGCTCGTTGTTCGCCGCCCCGGCATGGCCGCCCTCCGTGTTTTCCCAGTACAGGACGTCGTGCCCCTGGTCGCGCATCCGCGCCGCCATCTTGCGCGCATGGCCCGGGTGGACGCGGTCGTCGCGGGTCGACGTCGTGAACAGCACGCGCGGATAGCGCTTGTCCGACGACAGGTTGTGGTAGGGCGAGTAGCGGGCGATGTAGTCCCATTCGTCGGGATCGTCCGGGTCGCCGTACTCGCCGATCCACGACGCGCCGGCCAGCAGTTCGTGATAGCGGCGCATGTCCAGCAACGGGACCTGGCAGGCGACGGCGCCGAACAGGTCCGGCCGCTGCGTCAACGCGGCGCCCACGAGCAGCCCGCCATTGCTGCCGCCCATGATGCCCAGGCGGGGCGGACGTGTGATGCCGCGGCGGATGACGTCTTCGGCGACGGCCAGGAAATCGTCGAATGCCTTTTGCCGGTTTTCCTTCAGGGCCGCCTGGTGCCAGCGCGGCCCGAACTCGCCGCCGCCGCGGATGTTCGCCAGGACGTAGACGCCGCCTTGGGCGAGCCAAGCCTCGCCCGTCGTCCCGCTGTAGAACGGCGTCAGCGACACTTCGAAGCCGCCGTAGCCGTACAAGAGGGTCGGATGCGTGCCGTCCAGCGGCGCGTCCTTGCGCATCACGACGAAATACGGGACGTGCGTGCCGTCGGGCGATTGCGCCGTGAACTGGCTGACCGCGTACGGCGCCGCGTCGAAGAACGCCGGCATGGACTTCAGGAGTTCGCGGCCGTCGCGGCCGGCCTCCATCAGGTACAGGCTGCTCGGCGTGAGGAAGTCGGTCACGGTGAGAAAAGCCTGGTCCGAGTCGTACTCGTCGACGGCGGACACGTGCAGCGCGCCCATGCCGGGCGCCTCCACGTCGCGGCGCTGCCAGCGCCCGTCGATGCGCTGCCATTCGAGGATGCGGTTCTTGACGTTGTCGAGGATCGTGAGGAAGAGGGCGCCCCGCGTGGCCGCGATGCCGTCCAGCGACGTCGTCGGCGTCGGTTCGAACAGCACGTCGAAGTCGCGGTGGCCTTCCATGAAGCGGTCGAACCCGATGGCGAGCAGGGCCCCTTGCGGCCATGTCCGGTCCGCTGGCGTCCAGTCCGAGCGCAGTTCGACGATCAACTGGTCGCGCAGCGCGAACGCGTTCGCATCCAGGGGCTTGGCGATGGGCGTCAGCCGCCCGCCAGCCGGATCGCGCAGGAACAATTCGCTGCTATAGAAATCGATCTGGCGCAGCACGAACTGGCGCTCGTGGCCGGGCGTCGGATCCTGCCAGGCGGAAACGGACAAATCGTCTTCCTGCGCCGCGTAGACGGGCGTGGCGTCCGCAAGGTCCGTGCCGCGCCGCCAGGCCTTGACGATGCGCGGGTAGCCGGATGCCGTCATCGAGCCGGGGCCGAAGTCGGTCGCGACGAACAGGGTGTCCGCGTCGATCCAGCCGGCGCTCGTCTTCGCTTCCGCCAGGGTGAAGCCGCCGTCCACGAATGACAGCGCCGCCACGTCGAATTCGCGCACGACGTGGGCATCGCCGCCGCCGCGCGACAGCGAGACGAGGCAGCGCGTGCCGTGCGGTTCCAGGAACGTCACGCCGGCCCACACCCAGTTTTCCGATTCCGCGCGGGCGAGGGCGTCCAGGTCCAGCACCGTTTCCCAGGCGGGTTCCGGATTGCGGTAGTCCTCCAGCGTCGTGCGGCGCCAGATGCCCCGTTCGTGTTCGGCGTCGCGCCAGAAGTTGTAGAAGCGGCCGGCGTGATGGCCGGCGTAGGGAATGCGGTCGCGCGAATCGAGGATCGTCTTCAGCCGCGTGCGCAAGGCGGCGTAGCCCGGCAGGGCGGCGAGTTCGCGTTCCGTTTCCGTATTGCGTTCGGCCACCCAGCCGAGCGCACGGTCGGAATCGACGTCTTCCAGCCACAGCCAGGGGTCAAGATGCCCGTCATCCGCTTCACGCATATGCATTCCTTATTGTTAAGCTCGCCATTTCGGCCCGATTCGGACATACTAGCAAACATCTAAAAATTTCCGTGCGGCAACGCTTGCGACGAACCTCATGGCAGACATCACGACGCGCAACATGGGACAGGCAACCGCGCTGTGGGCGGGCGGCGTTGCGCTCGCGCTGCTCGCCGGCGCCGGGCTGTACCTGGGCGCGGCCCGTACGGTCGACGTCGAGGCGCGGGCGCGCTTCGACCACCTGGCGCGCACGGGCCGCCAGCAACTGGCCGGCGCCGTGCACTCCTATGCCGACGTCGTGCGCGGCCTGGCCGGACTGTTCCAGGCAAGCGGCACCGTCACGCGGCTGGAATTTCACCGCTATGTCCGGACGCTGGGCGTGGCCGAGCACTATCCGGCGCTCGAATCGGTCAATTACGCGGCCTATGTCGAGGAGGGGGCGAGCGACGCCTTCGTCGCCGCCGTGCGCGCTGACCGCAGCCTCGATCCGGCCGGGTATCCCGATTTCGCGATCCGGCCCGCCGGGCGGCGGCCGTCCTACACCGTGCTGACTTACCTGGAGCCCTGGCTGCCGGAGAAGGCCGGCGCCGACCTGGCGGGCGGCGCGCCCGCGATCGCGCAGGCGCTCGCGCGCGCACGCGACAGCGGCCGCATGGCGGCGTCCGGCAAGCCCGTCGTCGTGGAACGCCCCGTGCGCCACCTGGGCCTGGGACTGCGCATGCCCGTCTACCGCACGGACGGCGCCGTCCCGCCCGACGTCGAAGGCCGGCGCGCCGCGTATGCGGGCTCCGTCGGCATCGGCTTTTCCGTACCGGCCCTCGTGCGCGGCGCGCTGCCGGGCGGGGACCAGCCCGTCGCCCTGCAACTCTATGCGGCGGCCGACAGCCGGGCGAGCGGCCCGTTGCGCGTGAACGGCGCGGACAACCTGCTGTACGACGGCGCCGGCCCGGCACTGGCCGGACCGGACGACCTGCTGGAAGCCGTGCTGCCCGTGCGCTTCGACGACAACCTGTGGAAGGCCCGCTTCATCGCCCGCCGTTCCGATCTTGCCGGCGGCTTCGGCCGCGTCTTCCCGTGGCTGGCCGGGATGGGCGGCTTCGGTGCGACACTCCTGACTTACGCGCTGTTCCTCAACCTGGCCCGCTCGCGCCGCGCGGCGGTGGACCAGCGCCGCCTGCTCGATCTCGTGCTGGACAACGTCGACGCCTATGTCTACCTGAAGGACCGCGACCGCCGCTACCGCTACGTCAACGCGAAGATGGCGGCCGCCTGCGGCCTCCCCGCGAGCGACATCGTGGGCCGGCGCGACCGCGAGGTGATGCCGCCGGCGCAGGCCGACGCGCTGTGGGCGCTGGACCGGCCCGTGCTGGAACTGGGCGAAAAGCGCGCCGTGCAGAACGCGTTCGCCGGCAAGGACGGCGTCGTGCGCGAGCTGTGGAGCGTGAAGGTGCCCGTGCGCTTCGATGGCGAGGGCGACGTGGAAGCGGTGTTGTGCGTGTCGACGGACGTGACGGAACTGCACGCGCTGAAGGCCCGCGCCGACGCCGCGAGCCGCGCCAAGAGCGACTTCCTGTCCAACATGAGCCATGAGATCCGCACGCCGATGAACAGCATCATCGGCATGGCCTACCTGGCGGGCAAGCGGGCGGAGGACCCGAAGCAGCGCGACTACCTGGGCAAGATCCAGCATTCGGCGCAGCACCTGCTGGGCATCATCAACCACATCCTCGACTTTTCCAAGATCGAGGCCGGCAAGGTCGAGCTGGAACTGCGCGACTTCACGTTCGACGCCCTGAAGCGCAACGTCGAGAGCCAGCTGGGCGCGCAGGCGACGGCGCGCGGCCTCGAGCTCGCGTTCGACGTGGCGCCCGAGCTGAAGTGGCCCGTGCGCGGCGATCCGCTGCGGCTGGAGCAGGTGCTGCTGAACTTCGTCGGCAACGCGATCAAGTTTTCCGAGCACGGCACCATCCACGTGCGGGCCCGCGTCGAACGGACCGTGGGCGCCGACGTCCTCGTGCGTTTCGATGTCGAGGACCAGGGCATCGGCATCGCCCCCGGCGACCTCGCGCAGCTGTTCACCCCATTCCACCAGGCCGACCCGTCGACGACGCGCGTGCACGGCGGCACGGGCCTGGGCCTCGTCATCAGCAAGCAGCTGGCGGAGCTGATGGGAGGAACGGTGGGCGTGACGAGCACGCCCGGACAGGGCAGCACGTTCTGGGTCACCGCGCGGCTGCAGCCGTTGTCGGCCCTGCGGCCCGCGGCGCCGGCGCCCCAGTCGGAACCTGGGGCGCTGGCGGGCTGCACGATCCTGCTCGTCGAGGACAATGCGTTCAACCAGCTGGTGGCGCGCGAGCTGCTGGAGGATGCCGGCGCGCGCGTCGTCGTCGCGGACGATGGCGCCCAGGCCCTGGACCGGCTGGCGGAAGGGCCCGTCGACTGCGTATTGATGGATGTGCAGATGCCCGTGATGGACGGCATCGAAGCCACGCGGCGCATCCGCGCGAATCCGCGGCTGGCGGGCCTGAAGGTGATCGCGATGACGGCGAACGCGGGGATCGAGGACCAGGCCCGCTGCCTCGCGGCCGGCATGGATGAATTCCTGGCGAAGCCGGCGGCGCCCGAGACGCTGGTCGCGACGATCGCGCGTGCGCTCGGCCGCGTGGTGCGGCGCCCGGACACGCCGGACACCCCGCAGGCCGACACGCTGCTCGACCTCGGCGTGCTGTCGGACGCGTTCGGCGGCCAGCCCGAGCGCATGCGCAAATACGTGTTCCTGTTCCTGGACACGGCCCGCGACGGCATGCACGAGATCGACCGCGCGCTGGTGGCGCAGGAACCGGCCCGGGCGGCGGCGGTCGCGCACCGGCTCAAGTCGGCGGCGCGCACGGTCGGCGCACTGGCCTTCGGCGACCTGTGCGCCGACCTGGAGCGCCAGGTCGAGCCGGGAGCGCTGGGCCACGCCCGCACGCTGGCGGCCCGGCTGCGCGGCATGCTGCCGCGGCTGGAACGCCACATCCTCGCCGAACTGGGCGCGCGCCAGCAGGATCACCGGGCCTGAAGCGCCGCCAGCTCTACCGCCGGGCGCCCGGAAGTAGTATGCTGCGCGAGTCCCTTCGCCACGTCCCGTCATGCCATCCCCGATCCGCCCCGGCCTCCTCATCCTGCACGGCAACCAGATGGAGCTGTTGCGCGCCGCCGTCTTCGACTGGCTGCGCGACAATCCGCTCGGTCCGCTGGAAGAAGAGATCATGCTCGTCCAGTCGAACGGCGTCGCCGAGTGGCTCAAGATCGCGCTGGCGGAGGAGCTGGGCGTGTGCGCGGCCACGCGCGTGGCGCTGCCGGCGCGCTTCCAGTGGGAAGCCTACCGCGGCATGCTGGGCCCGGAACGGGTGCCGCGCCGCTCGCCGTTCGACAAGGATGCCCTCACGTGGCGCCTCATGCGCCTGCTGCCCGAAGTGCTGGACAAGGACAAGTTCGCCCCGCTGCGCCACTTCCTGAACGACGGCGACGCCGAGCGCCGCCTGCAGCTGGCCGAGCGCCTGGCGGACCTGTACGACCAGTACCAGGTCTACCGCGCCGACTGGCTCACCGACTGGGCCGAGGACCGCGACCAGCTGCGCCGCCCCGGCGGCGATCCCGTCCCGCTGGCGCCGGACCAGTGCTGGCAGGCGCAGCTCTGGCGCGAGATCCACGCGAGCCTGCCGCCGGAACGCCGCTGGTCCGGCCGCGCGACGATCCACCAGCAATTCATGGCCGCCGTGCTCGAAGACCGCGCACCCGTGCTGCGCCTGCCGCGCCGCGTGATCCTGTTCGGCATGTCGACCCTGCCGTACCAGACGATCCAGGCGATGGCGGGCCTGTCGCGCCACACGCAGGTGCTGGTCGCCGTGCCGAATCCGTGCCGCTTCTACTGGGGCGACATCATCGAGGGACGCGAACTGCTGCGCGCCGCCTATAAGCGGCAGCAGCACCGCAACGGCAGCGACCTGTCCGACATCCCCGTCGAGCAGCTGCACGCGCACAGCCACCCGCTGCTCGCGAGCTGGGGACGGCAGGGGCGCGACTTCGTGCGCATGCTCGACGAATTCGACAACGGCGAGGGGGCGCAATTCGGCAACCTGCGCATCGACCTGTTCTCCGACGAGGAAGGGGACACGCTGCTCGGCCAGGTGCAGGCCGCCGTGCGCGACCTGCTGCCGCTGTCCGAGCATCCGCACACGCCGCCGCCGCCCGACGACCGCTCGATCGAATTCCACATCGCCCACAGCGCCCAGCGCGAAGTGGAGGTGCTGCACGACCAGCTGCTGTCGTGGTTCGCGGAAGAGAGAGAGGATCCGCTGCGCCCGCGCGACGTGGTCGTGATGGTGCCGGACATCGAGACCTTCTCGGCCGCCGTGCACGCCGTGTTCGACCAGCACAAGCGCAGCGACCCGCGCTACATCCCGTTCGAGATCGGCGACGTGAAGGACCGCAGCGTGAATCCGCTGCTGGTCGCACTGGAATGGCTGCTGCGCCTGCCGCAGCAGCGCTGCCGCCAGAGCGAGGTGCGCGACCTGCTCGACGTGCCCGCGCTGGCCGCCCGCTTCGGCCTGGAAGACGCCGACCTGCCCATCCTCGGTCACTGGATCGAGGGCGCCAGCGTGCGCTGGGGCCTCGACCAGCGCCACCGCGCGGGCCTCGGCCTCGGCTCGGCCGGCGAGCAGAACTCCTGGCTGTTCGGCGTGCGCCGCATGCTGCTCGGCTATGCCACCGGGCACGGCGCCAGCTTCCGCGACATCGAGCCGTATCCGGAAGTGGGCGGCCTCGATGCCGCGCTCGCGGGCTCGCTGGCGGAACTGGTGGAAGCGCTGCTGGCATGGCGCGAAGACCTGGACCGTGTCCAGACGCCGATGCAGTGGGGCGATTGCGCCCGCGCGCTGCTGGCGCGCTTCTTCCGCGCGACGAACGAGGAAGACCGCCTGATGCTGCACCAGCTGGAAGAAGCGCTGCAGTGCTGGCTGGAGATCTGCGAGAGCGCCCCGTTCGACGAACCCGTGTCGCTGGGAGTCGTGCGCGAAGCGTGGCTCGGACAGCTGGACCAGCCCGCGCTGTCGCACCAGTTCGTGTCCGGCGGCGTCACGTTCTGCACCCTGATGCCGATGCGCGCCGTGCCGTTCCGCGTCGTGTGCCTGCTCGGCATGAACGACGGCGACTTTCCGCGCCGCGGCCACCAGTCCGATTTCGACCTGCTGGCCCTGCCGGGCCTTGCCCGCCCGGGCGACCGCTCGCGCCGCGACGACGACCGCTACCTGATGCTGGAAGCGGTGCTGGCCGCGCGCGAAAAACTGTACGTGAGCTGGGTGGGCCGCAACGTGCGCGACAACACGGAGCAGCCGGCATCCGTGCTCGTGGCGCAGCTGCGCGATTATCTCGCCGCCGGCTGGGACCTCGACCTGGCCGAGCGCACGACCGTGCATGCGCTGCAGCCGTTCTCGCGCCGCTACTTCGAGCGCGGCGGCCTGCTCACGTATGCGGGCGAATGGCGGTCGGCGCACGGCACCGAAACTGCGGGCGTCGGCGACGACGCGCTGCCGCCGTTCGAGCTCGACGCCGACTACCGCCTCACCCTGGGCGAGCTGGCGAGCTTCCTGCGCCAGCCCGCGCGCTTCTTCTTCCGCCGCCGTCTCGGCGTGACGTTCGCGGACCTGGAAGTCGTCGGCGAAGACGAGGAACCGTTCTCGCTGGATGCGCTCGACCGCTACTTCCTGGAAGACACGCTGCTGGACGACAGCGGCACGCCGGAAGCCCCGCACGAGGTGCGCCACGTGCTGGAGACGCGCGCCGCGCGGCTCGCGCGCGAAGGCGTCCTGCCGATCGGCCTCGTGGGCCGCCAGTGGCAGCAGCAGCTCGTCGACGACCTCGTGCCCGTGCGCCGCGCGTGGCTCGCGGCCTGCGCGCGCTATCCGCAGTCGGCGCCGAAACGCGTCGTCAGCGTCGACGTGGGCGGCGTGCGCATCGAGGACTGGATCGACCGCCTGCGCAGCAACGACGAGGACACCGTGTGGCTGCTGCAGATATCGTCCAAGGTGCTGGACCGCAAGGGCGAACCGCGCGGCGACAAATTGATCGGCCCGTGGCTGCGCCAGCTGGCCGCCGCCGCGATGGGCGAGCGCGTGGGCGGGGTGCTCGTCGCGCGCGACGCGAGCCTCGCGCTGGCGCCGCTGGACCGCAACGAGGCGCTGGCCAGGCTGGAGACGCTGGTCGCGCTGTGGCGCTCGAATCTCGACCGTCCGCTGCCTGTCGCGTGCAAGACGGCTCTGGCCCATTTTTCCGGCGGCGACGCGCGCGAGACGTATGACGGCGGCTTCGAGATCGACGGCGAGGTGATGGACCCGTGCCTCGCGCGCCTGTGGCCGGAGTTCTCTCTGCTGCGCGCGGCCGGCGGCTGGCCGCTCGTGGCGGAGGCGTTGTACGGCCCCCTCGTCGCCTGGCTGAAGGACAGCGTGACGGTCACGCGCTTCGAGGGAGGCGAGCAATGAGCCAGCTGCTCGACGCCCTGGGTTTCCCGCTGCACGGCTCGCGCCTCATCGAGGCCAGCGCGGGCACCGGTAAAACGTGGACGATCGCCGCGCTGTACCTGCGCCTCGTGCTGGGCCACGGTGGCGACGACGGCTTCGCGCGCCCGCTGATGCCGCCCGAGATCCTCGTGATGACGTTTACGCGCGCCGCCACGCGCGAGCTGTCGAACCGCGTGCGCGAGCGCCTCGTGCAGGCCGCGGCCTGCTTCCGTGGCGAGATCGAGCCGGACGATCCCTATCTCGAAGCGCTGGCCGACGCGTATGACGACGAAGCGTCCCGGCTCGTCGCCGCGCACCGGCTGGTCCTCGCGGCCGAGACGATGGACGAGGCGGCGATCTTCACGATCGACGCGTGGTGCCAGCGCATGCTGCGCGAGCACGCGTTCGACAGCGGCAGCTTGTTCGACGAGGAACTCGTCAGCGACGAGCGCGCGCTGTTCGAGGATGCGGCGCACGATTACTGGCGCCAGCACGTGTACCCGCTGTCCGGCGCGGCGCTCGCGAGCCTCCTGTCCTGCTGGAGCGACGTCGAGGCGCTGAAGCGATCCGTGCGCGAGCTGGTGCAGCGCGCCGGCCGCATCGGCGACGGCAATGAGCAGCCGCTGGGCGCCGTCATCGCCGAGGCGGAGCGCACACAACGCGCCGAACTGGCCCGATTGAAAGATGGCTGGCATGCGCGCGCCGATGCGATGGAGTCGTGGATCGCGGCGCAGCGGAGCGTCAATCCGAAGGCGTTCAACGGCAACAAGATGCGGCCGGATTCGCTGGCCAAGGGCTTCGATGCGCTGCGCCGCTGGGCCGACGATCCGCAAGCGCATTATCCGCAACTAACCGACGCATTGTGGGACCGGCTGACGCCCGAGGGTATCCAGGGGGCCTTCAGCAAGGATTACAGCGCGCCGGTGCCCGAGTGCTTCGAGCATACGGCGGCGCTCAAGGCAGGGCTGGATGCGATCGCCCCCGTGGCGCACGCGCTGCTGCGCCACGCCGCCTGCGCCATCGCGCACCGCATGGCGGAACTGAAGCGCCGCAACCGCCAGTTCGGCTTCGCCGACATGCTGGCGCGCCTGAAGGATGCGCTGGAGGGGCCGAACGGCGAGGCGCTGCGCCGCCGCATCCTCGACCAGTATCCGGTGGCGATGGTGGACGAGTTCCAGGACACGTCGCCCGACCAGTACCGCATCTTCGACCTGCTGTACCGCGTGGCCGACAACGATCCCGCGCGCGGCCTGTTCCTCATCGGCGACCCGAAGCAGTCGATCTACGGCTTCCGCGGCGCCGACATCCACAGCTACCTGTCCGCGCGCCGGGCGACGCAGGGCCGCCACTACCAGTTGGGGACGAACTACCGCTCCACGCGCCAGCTCGTGGCCGCCGTGAACCAGCTGTTCCGTCACGCGGAAGGGAACTACGCGGCGGGCGCCTTCCGTTTCCGCAAGGGCGAAGAGAATCCGCTGCCGTTCGACGCCGTCGACGCGGCGGGACGCAAGCAGCAGCTGGTCGGCGTCGACGGGCCGTTCCAGGCGCTGGCCGTCGGCGTGGCCGAGGTCGAGGACTTGCGCGTGGACGACTACCGCGAATTCTTCGCCCAGCACTGCGCCGAGCACATCGTCCGGCTGCTGAACGATCCGCAGGTCGGCTTCGCGGACGATGCGGGCCGCTTCGCCGTCCTGAAACCGGCCGATATCGCGATCCTCGTGCGCGACCGGCGCGAGGCGACCGCGGTCCGGCGCGCGCTCGTGCAGCGCAAGGTCGCGAGCGTGTACCTGTCCGACCAGGACTCCGTCGTCGAAAGCATCGAAGCGCGCGACGTGCTGCGCTGGCTGCAGGCGGTGGCGAACCCGCTCGACGTCACGCTCGCGCGCGCCGCGTTCGCGACCGCGACGTGCGCGCTGCCGCTGGCGGAACTGGCGCAGCTCGCGAGCGACGAACTGGCGTGGGAAGGGCGTGTCGAGCAACTGAAATCCCTGCACCAGGCCTGGCAGCGGCAGGGCGTGCTGGCGATGCTGCGCCGCTTCATCCACGAACTGGGCCTGCCCGCCAAGCTGCTGGCGGCGCCGGGCGGGGAGCGGCGCCTGACGAATCTGCTGCACCTCGCGGAACTGCTGCAGGAAGCGAGCCGCGAGCTCGATGGCGAACAGGCGCTGATCCGCTGGTTCGCCGAACAGGTCGAAGGCGTGGGCGAAGGCGGCGACGAGCGCGTGCTGCGGCTGGAGTCGGATGCGGAACTGGTCAAGGTCGTCACCGTGCACAAGTCGAAGGGCCTCGAGTATCCGCTCGTGTACTTGCCGTTCGCCGTCACCGCGCGCAAGACCGACCGCCGCAACCGCGCGTTCTTCGAATACGTGGAAGAGGATGGCGAGCGCCGCATCGACCTCGCGCTGTCCGACGCCGCGATGGAAGCCGTCGACCGCGCCCGGCTGGAAGAAGACCTGCGCCTGCTGTACGTGGCGCTGACGCGGGCGCGCCATTTCCTGTGGCTGGGTGTCGCCGCCGTCGCGGCGCGCAAGAAGGGCGAGAACCAGTTGCACGAATCGGCGCTGGGCTATCTGTTGACGGGCGGCGCGCCCGTGCCCGCGACCGCCGTGCGCGAGCGCTGGGAACACCTGCGCGGCGACGTCGACGGCATCGAACTGCATGCGCTGGCCAGCCCGGACGGCTGCACGCGGCTGGCCCGGCAGGACGTGCGGCCGGAGCTCGTCGAGCCGCCCCGCTTCGAGGCGCGCTTCGAGCGCAACTGGGCCGTGGGCTCCTTCACGTCGCTCACGAAGAACACGGTGGCCGTCGCGCCACCCACCCGGCCGCAGGAAGAAAACCTGCTGGAGGAAGAAGACCCGGGCGTCGTGCCCGTCACCCACAGCGAGGACGCGCCGTGGCACCGCTTCCCGCGCGGCGCCGGCCCCGGCAACTTCCTGCACGAGCAGCTGGAATGGATGGCCCAGGAGGGCTTCGGCCAGGTGGACGACGAACAATTCCGGCCGCGCCTCGCGCAGCGCATCCAGCGGGCCGGCTGGGGCAACCGGCTGGACGATGCGCTGGCCTGGCTGCGCATGGTCGCCGTCACGCCGCTGCCGCCCGTCGGCTGCGCGCTGGCGGACATCGACTCTCCGCTGGCCGAGATGGAATTTTGGTTCCCCAGCCGCCAGCTGGACGTGGCCGCGCTCGACCGCCTGTGCCGCCAGCGCCTGCTGGGCAACACGCCGCGCCCGATCCTGCCGGAGCGCCAGCTGCACGGCATGCTGAAGGGCTTTACCGATCTCGTATTCGAATGCCACGGCCGCTACTGGGTGCTGGACTACAAATCGAATGCGCTGGGGCCGGGCGATACGGCCTATACGCAGGCCGCGATGGCGGCCGGCATGGCCGAACACCGCTACGATATCCAGGGCGCCATCTACATGCTGGCCGTGCACCGCCTGCTGCGCGCGCGCCTGGGCGCCGCGTACTCGCCGCACGAGCACCTGGGCGGCGCCGTGTTCCTGTTCCTGCGCGGGATCGGCAACCCGGCCACGCACGGCTGCTACCTGATCGAGCCGGACGTGGAATTGCTGGACGGTCTCGATCGCCTGCTGGGAAAGGAGACGCATGAAGCCTGACGTCATCGACACGAGCGCCTTCTGGACCGAGGTGGAGCGCCTGACGGAGGCCGGCGAGTTGCGCCGCCTGTCCGGCGTATTCGCGCGCTTCGTGGCGAGTCTCGGCGATGGCGCGTGCGCGAAGTCGACCCCGCTGCTGCTTGCATCGCTCGTTCTGTCCGAACTGGAAGGGCGAGGTCACAGCTGCCTGCTGCTGGACGACCTGGTGGGCGATCCGGCCGCGCTGCTCGGCTGGGCCGACGAGGATTGGAAACTGCTGTCGAAGGCGGCCAAGCCGCTGCCGCGCGGCGTGAAAGGGTGGATGTCGCAACTGGCCGCGTGCGAGCAGGTGTGGCGCGTGGGCGACCTCGATTACGGCCAGCCGCTCGTGCTGGACGACACGCGCCTGTACCTGCGCCGCTACTGGCGCGACGAAACGCTGGTCGCCACGTGCGTGCGCACGCGCGCGCAGGAACGCCGCGACGTCGACCTCGACCAGGCCCGCACGTGGCTGGAAGCCCTGTTCGGCGCGCAGCGCGCGGGCGAGACGCCGGACTGGCAGCGCATCGCGTGCGCCGTCGCGCTGCGCGGCGCGTTCGCCATCATCACGGGCGGCCCGGGCACCGGTAAAACGTACACGGTGGCGCGCCTGCTCGCGCTGCTGTTCGCGACGGCGCCGGACGCGTCCCGCCAGCGCATCGCGCTCGCCGCGCCGACAGGCAAGGCCGCCGCGCGCCTGAAGCAATCGATCGACAAGGCGCTGACCGAGCTGGCCGACCGCGTGGGCGGCGCGTTGCCGCTGCGCGAACTGACGACGCGCATGGGCGCCGCCCGCACCCTGCACAGCCTCCTGGGCGCGCGCCCGGACACGCGCAGCTTCGCGCACCACCGCGGCAATCCGCTCGACGTCGACGTGCTGATCGTCGACGAAGCGTCGATGGTGCACCTGGAGATGATGGCGTCGCTGCTGGACGCGCTGCCCGCGGGCGCCACCCTGATCCTGCTGGGCGACAAGGATCAGCTGGCGTCGGTGGAGGCGGG
The DNA here is from genome assembly GCA_966212555.1 of uncultured Massilia sp. GTDB lineage: Bacteria > Pseudomonadota > Gammaproteobacteria > Burkholderiales > Burkholderiaceae_D > Telluria. The sequence continues at coordinate 11,915 of CBIHRX010000050.1, read as the reverse complement.
CGCCGTGCTGGGCGACCTGTGCCACGACGCGCAGGCCGGCCGCTACGACGCGGACACGCTCGCGTACGTGCGCGCCGCGAGCGGCGAGACGATCCCCACCGAATATGAAGGCCGTGGCGGCCCGCTCGCCCAGCAGACCGTCATGCTGCGCCACAGCCGCCGCTTCGGCGGCCCGATCGGCAAGCTGGCGCTCGCCGTCAACGGGGGCGACGTCGACGGCGCCGCCGCCGCACTGCGCGCGCCCGATGCGGCCGGCGTGCTGCGCTGGATCGACCACGCGCACCAGCACCACGTGATCCAGTTGGCGAACGAAGGCTACCGGCCTTACCTCGACCTGCTGCGCGCCGGCAGCGGTGGATACGCCAGCCACGAGGCGTGGGTGCGCGCCGTGCTGCAGCGCTTCGAAGCGTTCCGCGTGCTGTGCGCCGTGCGCGAAGGCGAATGGGGCATCGAAGGCCTGAACGACGCCATCGAACAGCGCCTGGCGCACGCGGGCCTGATCGCGCGCGGCGACTGGTACGTGGGCCGGCCCGTCATGGTCACCCGCAACGACTACCCGACGGGCACGTTCAACGGCGACATCGGCCTCGCGCTGCCGGATCCTGCCCGTCCCGGCTCGCTGCGCGTGTGGTTCCTCGAAGGCGACAATGTGCGCAGCGTGCTGGCCACGCGCCTGCGCCACGTCGAGACGGCGTACGCGATGACGGTCCACAAGTCGCAGGGCTCGGAATTCGCGCACACGGTGCTGGCCCTGCCGAAAGAGGGGGGCGCCGTGCTGGCGCGCGAGCTAGTCTATACGGGCATCACGCGCGCGAGCCGCCAGTTCACCCTGACGACGCCGGCGCCGGCCGTGCTGGGCGACGCCATCCTGCGGCGTACGCACCGGGCCAGCGGGTTGCGGGGGATGGTCGAACAGTAGAACGAGGAGGGGGTATGAGCAACGACTGCACGCACTTTCATCACATCGTGACCCGCGAGGGCAATACGGACGGTTGCGAGGAGTGCCTCCAAATGGGCGACACGTGGGTGCACCTGCGCGTGTGCCTGACGTGCGGCCACGTCGGGTGCTGCGACCAGTCGAAGAACAAGCACGCCACCAGGCACTTTCATGCCACGGGGCACCCCGTGATCCGGTCGAAGGAGCACGGGGAGACGTGGGGCTGGTGTTATGTCGACCGGGTCGTCAAGGATCCGGTGTAGCAGCATGTCTGGCGACGAGCCTGACGACCGTGTTCCAGACCCGGGTCGTCGCCGGCACGTTCAGCGTGCGTTCGACGAATGCGTTCGGACTGCCCGCACTGGTCCCCAGCTTGTACGTCAGCGACAGCAGCATCCCGTCATGCCAGCTCACGACGCGCACGTCGCCCTTCGCGTTGGCCGGCGGGAGCGACACGCCATCCGCCGGTGCCCCGATCAGGAACGTGGCGCACGGCGCGTAGACGTCGTCCAGCGCGATGCCGGCCAACGGATCGCTGGCGACGAGGGCAGCCAGGCGATCCACGTCGCGCAGGGCCGCCGGTTCGTCGAAGCCGTCGCGCCGCAACGTGGCCTGGGCGGCTTTCAGGATGCGCGCGGCCTTTGCCGGCGTACCGGCGTCGAACACCACGGTGCCGTTCGTCAGGAACGAGCAGGGATTGACGGCGCCGGCCTCCATGAATGCCGCTTCGAGCACCGTACGGGTCGGCGCGGGCGGACGGCCCAGGTTGAGATTGCGAAAAAACGCCGCGTATTTCACAGGTCGAGCTCCCACGTCTCGTCGATCATGTCCTGGCCGAAGGCATGCACGGGTTGCCCGGCGACCAGCCGGTAGCCTTTGCGCCGGTAGATGTGCCGCGCTTCCTTCTGCTGGTCCGTGGTCCAGAGGCGCATCTTGCGGTAGCCGGCGGTCCGGGCGAACTGGTGGCAGACGTCGACCAGGTGCGACCCCAGTCCGTGCCCGCGGGCCTGTTCTTCGACGAGGAGCAGGCGCAGCTTCGCCACGCCTTCTTCGGCGTCGCGTGCCAGCGCGATCGAGCCGATGCGCTCGCCCGCCCGCTCCGCGATCCAGCAGTGTTCGCGGGCCGGGTCGAAGTTGCGTTCGAAATCCGTGCAGATCTGTCCGACCAGGGTTTCGAAACTGCCGTCCCAACCCTGCCGCTTCGCATACAGCTCGCCGTGGCGGCGGGTGATCCAGACCATGTCGCCGGCCTGGTGCGACCGTACGACGAAGGGTTGGGCGAATTTCATGCCGTGATGGTTGTCGAGCAGCGTCCGGATGGTGTCCATGGCCTCCAGCAGGCGCGCCTGGTCTCGTTCTCCGATGCGCGACAGCATGTCGGCGACTTCTTCGCGGGAGCGGCGGTCCAGGGGCTCGTAGACGGCGCGCCCATGCGCCGTCAGGTGGAGCAGCTTGGCCCGGCCGTCGGTCGGGGAATCGACCTTGCCGACCAGGCCTGCCGCCTCGAACTTGGCGACGATGCGGCTCAGGTAGCCCCGGTCCAGGCCGAGGTCCCGGCACAGCGCCGCCGGCTGCTGATCGCCATGGTGCGCCAGTTCGTACAGAATCCGCAATTCCGTCAGCGTGAATTCGCTTTGCAGCAATCCTTCCCGCAGCACGCCGATGTGGCGCGTGAAAAAACGGTTGAACCCTCGGATGGCCGCGATCCGGTCGTCGTACACGGAAGTCGTCATGGACACTCCAGCAATATCGTTTCATCCATTGTCAGGGAGATTGCTGACTCAGTCAACATTATCGCTCGTCAAAGACCGAGTCTTTGCTTTCCCGATGGCAACAATGTTAAAGTTGCGGTCTAGTAATTGTTATCGGAGCGGTATCATGCTGATCGTCGTGGGTTTCATCATCGTGCTGGTGGCGGTATTCGGCGGCTTCGTGCTGCAGGACGGGCACCTGGCCGCGCTGTTCCAGCCCTACGAACTCATGATGATCTTCGGCGGCGCGCTGGGTGCCTTCGTCATCGCCAACGACCGCAAGGCGATCGGCCTCACGTGGCACAGCCTGCCGATGCTGTTCCACGGCTCGCGCTATACCCGCGAGCTGTACATGGCGTTGATGGCGCTGATGTTCGACCTGTTGACGAAGGTGCGCCGGGAAGGGTTGATGGCGCTCGAGAACGACATCGACGCGCCGTACGAAAGCGCCGTCTTCACGAAGTACCGCATCATCCTGCTCGACGATCACCTGATGGATTTCATCACGGACTACCTGCGCCTGATGGTGTCGGGTTCGATGAACAGCTACCAGCTGGAAAACCTGATGGACAACGAGATCGCCACGTACCAGGAAGACGCCGACATCCCCGTGCAGGCGATCCACAAGCTGGCCGACGGCATGCCCGCGTTCGGCATCGTCGCCGCGGTGATGGGCGTGGTGCACACGATGGGGTCCATCGGCCGGCCGCCGGCGGAGTTGGGCGGCCTGATCGCGGCCGCGCTCGTGGGGACGTTCCTCGGCATCCTGCTGTCGTACGGCCTCGTCGCGCCGCTCGGGAACCTGCTGCACCGGCGCCACCAGGAAGTGGTCAAGGCGCTGCAGTGCGTGAAGGTGACCTTGCTGGCGTCCATGAACGGCTACGCGCCGACCATCGCCGTCGAATTCGGCCGCAAGGTCATCTCGGCCACGGAGCGCCCGACCTTCGCCGAGCTGGAAGGCCATGTGCGCCAGTTGAAGTCGCGCTGATCTTGCTCAGCCGCGCGGCGGCAGTTCGATGCCCGCGAGTTTCCAGCTCCACAAGCCGTCGCGCCGGAACACGAAGCTGCCGCCGTCGTCCCCGGTGACGGCAAACCGATCCCAGCCGCGGTAGTGCAGCGCATGGCGGGGCTTGTCCTGTTGCGGTGCCGGATCCGCCGCTTCCGGTTCCGGATGCGCCTTCCCGACCGACACCTTGCCGTGCTGGATCATGGCCGCGACGGCGTCGGGCGACACGACGGCGTCGACGAGCGGATTGACAAGCGCCATCGCGAGCCCCGTTCCGGCCGCGGCGAACGGACTGCCGCCATCGCCATTGCCCATGTCCCGCTTCAGGGACGCCTGCATCTGCTCCTTCACGCTGGCCCGCAGGGCCGGGAAGTCGACCTTCTCCGCGACGGCGGCGCCATCGTGGCGCGCGGCGGCGTCGCGCAGGGTATGCAGCGTCCACCACGGGCTGGCGAAGCTCGTGGCGGCAAGGACGAGGAGGGCGCCGGCGGCGCCGGCGGTGAGAGCACGCTTCATGACTGATAACCGAGTGGAAAAAGCGTCATGATACCGGAGCCGGAAACGACAAGGCCGGAACGGTCGCCCGTCCCGGCCTTGCTTGATCGCCTTATTCGCCTGGATCAGCGATGGCGGCGATGCCGCGTCACGGTCACGTGCTTGTGCCCACGGCGCGTGGTGGCGCCGGCGGTCGCGCGAATGCGCGGGCCGCCTGCCGAGGCGCGGATGCGCGGACCGCCCGCGGAAGCGCGTACGCGCGGCGACTCCCCGCGCGTGGCCACGGGGCCGGCGTCGCCCAGCACGTGGCGGCGGATGTTCAGGGCGTCCAGGATGCGGACGGACGACGCACCCGCGTTCAGCAGCACCATCGTCGCGTTCTTGCCGGCCGCCTTCACGCGCATGATCAGGCAGCGGCCCGCTTCCTGCGTGTAGCCCGTCTTCGACAGGCCGATGTCCCAGCCCTTGGCGCCGACGAGGCGGTTCGTGTTGTGGTATTCGACGTCGCGGCCCTTGATGTTGATCAGGTCCTTCGACGAGGTCGTGATACGGGTGATTTCCGCATAGTTCGATGCCGCGGTCGCCATCTTGACGAGGTCGGCAGCGGTCGAGCGGTTGTTCGGGGAGAGGCCCGTCGGTTCCTCGATGACCGTCTGGGTCATGCCCAGCGCGGTGATCTTGCGCTTGACGGCGGCGCGGAAGCCGTCGATGCCGCCCGGATAGGTACGGGCGAGCGCGGCCGCGGCGCGGTTGTCCGACGACATCAGGGCCAGTTGCAGCACGTCACGGCGCGGAATGGTCGCGCCGACGGGCACGCGCGACGTGCTGTGCTTGAGCATGTCGACGTCCTGTTTCTCGATCTCGATCGGCTCGTTCATGTCCTGGTGGGCATCGAGCACGACCATGGCGGTCATGAGCTTGGTCAGCGAAGCGATCGGCGCGACGGTGCTGGCGTTCTTTTCGAACAGCACCTTGCCGGTGTCGTCTTCGACCACCAGCACGGATTGCGATCCGAACGGCACGGCGAAGGCCGCTGCGCTGGAGATCGTCATCACTACGGCAGCGAGGAATTTTTTGATCATGGATGGTTGTCTGGGTACGGTTAATGGTCGGGCGCCGGACGGCGGCGGAGCATCAAAACGTCGGGTTGGCAGACAGCGTCTAGCTGTACGGCAACAATAAAGGTTGAACGATAGCATCAAAGATTGACATATGTAAATGTCTCTCAATGAAATATCGAGTCTAACAGCAAGATTCTACAAGAAAAAAAAGCCCCGCGTTGCCGCAGGGCCTTCTTTTTGAACGGACTATCCGATCTGTCTCATTTAGAGGTATAAATTTTGTCGAATTCTCCACCATCGTCGAAATGGCGTTTCTGCGCGGCACGCCATCCGCCGAACACATCATCCACCGTGAACAGCTGGATCGGCTTGTAGTTGGCAGCAAATTGCTTCATGACTTTTTCGTTGCGCACGCGCAGGTAGTGCTTGGCGCCGATCGTCTGGCCCGTTTCCGTGTACAGGAAGTTGAGATAGCCCGTCGCCTGCTTGCGGATGCCCTTGCGGTCGACGACCTTGTCCACGACGGCCACCGGCGACTCGGCCAGCACGGAGATGGACGGGTACACGACTTCGAAGTCGTTGCCGAACTCGGCGCGCACGAGGTTCACTTCGTTCTCGAAGGTGACGAGGGCGTCGCCGATCTGGCGCTGCGTGAACGTGGTGGTGGCGGCGCGGCCGCCGGCGTCCAGCACGGGCACGTTCTTGAAGATCTTGCCGACGAGGTCGCGCGCCTGCGCTTCGTTGCCGCCTTTCTTGATCACCGAGCCCCAGGCCGCCAGGTACGTGTAGCGGCCGTTGCCGGCGGTCTTCGGATTCGGGATGACGACTTTCACGCCCGGCTTGGCCAGGTCGGCCCAATCCTTGATGCCTTTCGGATTGCCCTTGCGGACCAGGAACACCATGGTCGAGTAGTAGGGCGCCGCGTTGGCCGGGAATTTCTTCGCCCAGTCCTTCGCGACGAGGCCGCGGTCGGCCAGCATGTCGATGTCGTTGGCCTGGTTCATCGTGACGACGGACGCTTCCAGGCCGTCCGCGACGGCGCGGGCCTGCTTGCTGGAGCCGCCGTGCGACTGCTTGATCGTGACGGTTTCGCCCGTCGATTTCTTCCATTCGGCGACGAAGGCCGGATTGATGTCCTTGTACAGCTCACGTGCCACGTCATAGGACACGTTCAGCAGTTCCACGTCGGCGGCCTGTGCGGCGAAGGGGATGACGGCACTGCCGAGCGCCAGCGCCAGTAGTGCGCGGCGCAGCGAGGAAACGGATGGGATCGCCATATTGTTTTTCCTTGTAAACACTCTCTAGGGGTGATCGATGATCCGTTAAAAAATAGCAAAACAAAAGTACATTTTTATCATATGCTTAGACGCCATATGTGGCATGCATACGCTTCGGGCCGCCAAAAAGCAGGCAAGTCCCGTTTGGGGTATAGTCCGGCCTTCGCTGAAACATCGTTCTAGGTTGATGCTGAAAACAATGGGTATCGAAATTCGCCAGGCAACACCGAATGACGCACCGGCCGCATGCCGGCTGCTGCGCCATTCGATCGAAGAGGGCTGCGTGCGCGACCACGGCGAGCGCCCCGAGATCCTGCAGGCCTGGCTCGGCAACAAGACCACCCAGAACGTGCTGGGCTGGCTGTCGTCGCCCAGCAACTATGCCGTCGTCGCGGAGCGTGACGCGGACGGCACGCCGGAAGTGGTCGGCTTCGCACTGCTGAACCAGGCGGGCAAGGTGCCTCTGTGCTATGTCCAGCCCGATCTGTTGCGCCAGGGCGTCGGACGCGCGCTGCTGCGGGCATTGGAAACCCAGGCGCGCGCCTGGAACATCACCAAGGTGCATATGCAGAGCCCGGCGTCCGCCAGCGGTTTTTTCGAGCGCCAGGGCTATGTCAATGCAGGCAAGGACAAGGCCTGTTTCGGCCTCGAATGCGACTTCCTGTGGAAGCAGCTCGACGCGGAAACCGTGCCGGCACGCAAGAGATTTTGCAATTGCAGCCAATGAGCTGCGTCATGGTTTGAACGTTGTGTAACATTACGCAACGTGAACTCGTCTTTTTTCCTGCGGGCGCTTGCGCTATAGTAGTCGGGTTGCAATGATGAGTTCGTTATGGCTTCCCGCAGAGACTTTCTTTACCACGGCTTGCGCCTGACCGCGCTGGGACTCGTCGCCGTCCCGCTCGTCGACGCGCAGGCGGCCCGCTCCCAGTCCGACACCCCGAACACGGAACTGGAACCGCCTCCCGATCTGTTCGATGCCCAGGTCGTCGACATCGACTTCTGGGTCAAGCCGCGCACGTTGTCCGTGATCCGTCCGCAAAGCGGCGAGCGGGCCAGCGTCATGTACTGGCGGGATGGCGAAGTGATCGACTCCGCCTACCAGGAACTGTGCCATCTGCTGCGCGACGTGAACGGCAAGGCGTCGATCGCCATCGACCCGAAGCTGATCGAAACGCTGTGGGCGTCGCAGGCGTTCGTCGCCCGTTACGGCCTCGACCGTCCACTGGAGATCCTGTCCGGCTACCGCACCCCCGCATCCAACAACCGCCTGATCGAGCAGGGCGTGCCGGCCGCGCGCCAGTCGCTGCACATGTCGGGCAAGGCGGCGGACGTGCGCATCGCCGGCCTGACCGAGGAAGTGCTGGGCGGGCTCGTGAAGAGCTTCCGCAAAGGCGGCGTCGGCTTTTACTACCGCTCCGGCCCGAAAGGCGGCTGGATCCATACGGACACGGGCCTCAACCGTACCTGGAAAGGCTGAGTCGCCGGATTCCCGAACGGATAGGCGGCGCACGCGTTCGCGCGTTTTTGCTATCGTAAGTCGATCAACCTTTTTTCAAAGGAGGACATGATGGCAACCATGAACGCACCCACGATGGAACGCCGGCACCTGCCCGAACGACGCGCTTCCGTGCGCGAGGGGACGACCGCGGTGTCCGGGATCGACTACGCCGCGATGGCGCTCCTGATCATCGGCGGCCTGAACTGGGCGATGGTGGGCCTGTTCGACGTCGACGTCGTCGCCACGCTGTTCGGTCCGGGCAGCCCGGCCAGCCGCGTCGTGTATGTCGTCGTCGGTCTCGCGGCCCTGTACTCGATCTACACGGCGATCAAGCTCAGCCGTCATCAGCACCACTGAACGGATGCGCGTCGGCCTGATTTCCGACACGCACGGCCTGCTCAGGCCCGAGGCGCTGGATTTTCTTGCCGGGTCCGACCATATCGTCCATGGCGGCGACATCGGCGGGCCGGAGATCCTCGAGCGCCTCGCGGCCATCGCCCCGTTGACAGTGGTCCGCGGCAACAACGACACGGCGCCGTGGGCGCGCGCGATCCCGGCAACGGCCCGCGTCGACTTCGGGCCGGTGGCGCTGTACGCGATCCACGACCTGAAGGAACTCGACATCGACCCGCGCGCGGACGGCGTGCGCGTCGTCGTGTCCGGCCACTCGCACAAGCCGGCATGCACGGAGGCCGGCGGCGTGCTGTACGTGAATCCGGGCAGTGCCGGGCGGCGCAGGTTCAGCCTGCCGATCTCCGCTGCCGAGCTCGTCATCGATGGCGATGCCGTCGTGGCGAAGCTCGTCACGCTCGTGCTCTGAACGCTCTGGCCGCGGCGCGGGAAATGCCGTAGCATACGCGCCGTCCTCAAGCCTGATCGATCACAACAATGACGCCCAATAACGACACCGAACGTCCCCGCTTCCGCCCCGTCCCGTGGACCGCGCTGGAAACCCCACAGGACGTCGAGCTGTGGATCGACGAGCACAACCGCACGATGCAGGAGCTCGTCAAGCCGCAGGAAACGGGCGTCGGCGTGCGCTTCCGCCTCGCGCCCGGCGGCGACGTCTATATGCAGACGGCGGCGGATGCCGTCATCCTGGACGTCGAGCCGGACGCCAGCTGGGTCGCGCCCCTCATCATGGCCGCGACGGGGGCCGAGCAGCCGGCCGGGTCGATCTGGGTGCTGCCGGACGACAAGCTCGTGCAATTGCTGCTGGGCCTGTCGACGCTGGTGGAGAACTCGCTGATCGTCACGGGCCACAATTTCGGCAAACACGGACGGCGACAGTTTTAGCATATATTTACGACTATATTTCCTTTGCGCATAGTCAGGATTCGGTGTTAAATCAGCGCTGTCTCGTACGATGAGCTGAGCCGATGCCTACACAATTTTCGACCGCCACGCGGCGTGCGCTGCTGCTGACCCTGGTTCTCGGCGCGGCGTCGCTGCCGGCCCGCGCGGTCGACCTGCTCGACACCGTCAAGACGCGCGGCACCGTGCGCATCGCGCTGGAAGGCACTTATCCCCCATTCAATTTCAAGGATGCGAAGACGGGGCAACTGGCCGGCTACGACGTCGACGTCGCGCGGCTCGTCTGCGCCAGGCTCGGCCTGAAACCGGAATTCGTGACGACGGAATGGTCCGCCATTCTCGCCGGCCTGGGGGCGGGCAAGTACGACGTGATCGTCAGCCAGGTGGGTATCACGCCGCGGCGCCAGCAGGCGTTCGATTTCTCCCGGCCCTACACCTATTCGACGCCGCAATTGATCGTGCGCCGCAACGAGGCTGCCGCCTACAAGCGTCTCGCCGACCTCAAGGGACGGACGGTCGGCGTGGGGCAGGGCAGCGTGTTCGAGCAGCAGGCGCGTGCCGTGCCCGGGATCGAGGTCAAGAGCTACCCGGCCGCGCCGGAAAACCTGCAGGATCTCGCGTTCGGCCGCATCGACGCCGCCCTCAACGACAGCCTGATGGTGGCCTATCTCCTCAAGAATTCGCAGCTCCCGATCCGCGCCGGCGCGCGCGTGGGCGACGTCGAGCGCACGGGCATCGCCTTCCGCAAGGGCAATCCGAAATTCCATGCGGCCGTCGACAAGGCGCTCGATGACGTGCGTGCCGACGGCAGCCTGAAGCAGGTGTCGCTCAAGTGGTTCGGCGTCGACGCCACCCGCGCCCCGTGACGGCACTGGCTGAACTGTTCGACTTGTTGCGCGAGGCCGCGCCCGGGATGGCGAAGGGGGCCGGCTACACGCTCGCGTTCGCGCTGGCGGCCATGGTGGGCGGGCTCGTGCTGGGGTTCCCGACGGCCATCCTGCGCGTGTCGCCATGGGCCGTGCTGCGCTGGCCGGCCGCCTTGTACGTGAGTGTCTTCCGTGGCACGCCGCTGCTCGTGCAGCTGTTCGTCATCTATTACGGCCTGCCCGGCATCGGCATCGAATTCACGCCCGTCACGGCGGGCATCCTGGCGCTGTCGCTGAACGCGGGCGCCTACCTGTCCGAAAGCCTGCGCGGGGCCATCCTCGGCATCGCCAGGGGGCAGTGGAATGCGGGCTTCAGCCTGGGCCTCACGTATCCGCAGACGCTGGGCCTCGTGATCCTGCCGCAGGCGCTGCGCACGGCCGTGCCCGCGATGAGCAATACCTTGATCAGCCTGATCAAGGACACGGCCCTCGTGTCCGTCATCACCGTGACGGAATTGATGCTCGTGACGAAAGAGCTGATCGCCGTGACGTTCCGGCCATTGCCGTTGTACGTGGCGGCGGCCGTCATCTATTGGCTGCTGAGCCTATTCTTCGAAGCCGTGCAGCGCCGCGCCGAGCGCCATTTCAACCGCGCGCATAAATGAAAAACGGCGCCGCAGCGCCGTTCGCGTCTTACATGTTCGGATAGTTCGGCCCGCCGCCGCCTTCCGGCGTGACCCAGACGATGTTCTGCGTCGGGTCCTTGATGTCGCACGTCTTGCAGTGCACGCAGTTCTGCGCATTGATCTGCAGGCGGTCCTTGCCTTCGTCCGTCTTCACGAATTCGTACACGCCGGCCGGGCAATATCTCTGTTCCGGCCCCGCGAACTTGGCCAGGTTGATCTCGACCGGTACGTTCGGATTCTTCAGCGTGAGGTGCACGGGCTGGTCTTCCGCGTGGTTCGTGTTCGAGATGAACACGGACGACAGGCGGTCGAACGTCAGCTTGCCGTCCGGCTTCGGATAGACGATCGGCTTGAAGTCGGACGCCGGGCGCAGGCATTCGTGGTCGGCGTGGTTGTGGTGCAGGGTCCACGGGGCCTTGCCCTTGAACAGGATCTGGTCGATGCCGGTCATGATCGTGCCGACGACGAGGCCCTTGCTCATCCAAGGCTTGAAGTTGCGCGCGACGTGCAGTTCTTCGTGCAGCCACGATTGTTCGAACGCGACAGGATAGCTCAGCAACTCGTCGTGCTGGCGGCCGGCGCCCAGTGCGGCGTAGGCGGCGTCGGCTGCGAGCATGCCCGTCTTGATGGCGGCGTGGCTGCCCTTGATGCGGCTCGTGTTGAGGAAGCCCGCGTCGCAGCCGATCAGCGCGCCGCCCGGGAACACGGTCTTCGGCAGCGACTGCAGGCCGCCCGCCGTGATCGCGCGCGCGCCATACGAGATGCGCTTGCCCCCTTCGAAGAAGTGGCGGATCGCCGGGTGCGTTTTATAGCGCTGGAATTCCTCGTACGGCGACAGGTAAGGGTTCTGGTACGACAGGCCGACGATGAAGCCGACGGCGACCTGGTTGTTTTCCAGGTGGTACAGGAAGGAGCCGCCATAGGTATCGTTGTCCAGCGGCCAGCCGGCCGTGTGGACCACGAGGCCCGGCTGGTGCTTGGCCGGATCGATTTCCCACAGTTCTTTGATACCGATGCCGTA
>CBIHRX010000049.1:0-28039 GCA_966212555.1 uncultured Massilia sp. | reverse complement strand
TGGCGGAGAGGGTGGGATTCGAACCCACGGTACGGTCACCCGTACGCCTGATTTCGAGTCAGGTACATTCGACCACTCTGCCACCTCTCCTGGTAACCGGTCGCTTGTGCGCGTGAGGCCGCATTATAGACGGCCTTGCGTGAAAACGGAAGGGCTATTTGATCACGCCGCCGGCGCCAGTCGCTCCAGCCCACCCATGTACGGACGCAGCACTTCCGGAACCACGACGCTGCCATCCGCCTGCTGGTAATTTTCCAGCACGGCAACCAGCGTCCGGCCCACGGCCAGGCCGGAACCGTTCAGCGTGTGCAGCAGTTCCGGCTTGCCCTTGGCGTTGCGGAAGCGGGCCTGCATGCGGCGAGCCTGGAAATCCTCGCAGTTCGACAGCGACGAGATCTCGCGGTACGTGTTCTGCGCCGGCAGCCACACTTCCAGGTCGTAGGTTTTCGCGGCGGAAAAGCCCATGTCGCCCGTGCACAGCTGCATCACGCGGTACGGCAGGCCCAGGTTCTTCAGGATCGTCTCGGCCTGCCCCACCATCTCTTCCAGCGCGTCGTACGACTGTTCCGGGTGCGCGACTTGCACGAGCTCGACCTTGTCGAACTGGTGCTGGCGGATCATGCCGCGGGTGTCGCGGCCGTAGCTGCCCGCTTCCGAGCGGAAGCACGGCGTATGCGCCGTGATCCTGATCGGCAGGGTATCAAGCGCGACGATCTCGTCGCGCACCATGTTGGTCAGCGACACTTCCGACGTCGGGATCAGGTAGAAATTCTCGCCCTCGCCTTCCGCCCCGCCCTTTTTCACGGCGAACAGGTCTTCCTCGAACTTCGGCAGCTGGCCCGTGCCGCGCAGCGAATCCGCGTTGACCATGTACGGGGTGTAGCACTCCGTGTAGCCGTGCTGGCCCGTGTGCGTGTCCAGCATGTACTGGGCCAGCGCGCGGTGCAGGCGGGCGATGCCGCCTTTCATGACGGCGAAGCGCGAGCCGGTCAGCTTCGTCGCGGTGTCGAAATCGAGGCCCAGCGGGCCACCGACGTCGACGTGGTCCTTCACTTCGAAATCGAAGGCGCGCGGCGTGCCCACCTTGCGGACTTCCACGTTGCCCGATTCGTCCTGGCCCACCGGCGTGGAGGGGTGCGGCAGGTTCGGGATCGCGGCCATGAACTGGGCCAGCTTGTCCTGCACCTGGGAAAGCAGCGTCTCGTTGGCCTTCAGCTCGTCGCCGATGCCCGCCACTTCCGCCATCACGGCGCTCGTGTCCTCGCCCTTGCCTTTCAGCATGCCGATCTGCTTGGACAGCGAATTGCGCTTGCCCTGCAATTCCTCGGTGCGCGTCTGGATCGCCTTGCGCTCGGCTTCGAGGGCGTTGAATCCGGCGACGTCGAGCTGGTACTTGCGGCTCGCGAGACGTGCGGCGGCGTTGTCGATGTCTTTGCGGAGGAGTTGGATGTCTATCATTTGTCGGATTCTGCAAGGTCGGATATCGAAAGCGCAATTGTACCAAGCCCCAGGCCGTTCCCGGTGACGGCGCGCATCGACCTTTTCCCGGCCGACCGGCTCTAAGGTTCATGCCGACCATCGACTGGAACCAGATGCTGACGTTCACGATGTCGCCGCTCGAATTGTTCTTGCGCGGCACCCTGACGTATTTTTATCTGTTCGCCATGTTCCGCTTCGTCGTGCGGCGCGACACGGGCGCGCTCGGCCCGTCCGACCTGCTGGTGCTGGTCATCATCGCGGACGCGTCCCAGAACGCGATGGCCGGCGATTACCGGTCAGTCCCGGACGGCTTCGTGCTGATCGCCACGATCATCGGCTGGAGTTATGCGCTGAACTGGCTGAGCTTTCGCTTCGAGCCGTTCCGCCGCCTGGCCCTGCCGCGGCCGCTCTGCATCGTCAAGGACGGGATCAAGCAGGACGCGGCGCTGCGGCGCGAACTGATCTCCGACGAGGAACTCGCGGAAATGCTGCGGGAACACGAGATCGAGGACATCGTCCAGGTCCGTCGTGCCTACCTCGAGCCGGACGGCCAGGTGACCGTCATCCGTCGGCGCGGCGCCCCAGGGGACCCGGGCAGGACGCGCCGCCTGCGTCCATGACGCGCCTGTCAATCCGCCTTCAATCCGCTTTCAACATGCTGTCACGCGTTGGATACGTCACCCATTATCCGCGTAATATCACATGTTTCGACGCATCAATCCTGCATGGTTATCACGGACCCGGTTTTTTATCTCGTCGCCATCCCCGCTGTCCTGTTGACGGGCATTTCGAAAGGCGGGTTTGGAAGCGCCTTTGGCGGTATCAGCGTGCCGTTGATGGCGCTTGCGATATCGCCGATGCAAGCCGCGGCGATCCTGCTGCCGGTGCTGTGCTTCATGGATCTGGTTGGATTTCGTGCCTATTACGGAAAATGGGATCTCGCCAACCTGAAAATCATGGTACCTGGCGCGCTAGGCGGCATTGCGATCGGCGCCCTCACGTTCGGCTCGGTCAAGGAAGCCTATGTACGTATCGCCGTCGGCGGCATCGCGGTACTGTTCACCCTGCAGCAGTGGCTGAATCTCGTCTCCCGGCAGGCGCCGGCGTCCAGATCGGTCACCAAGGGCACGTTCTGGTCGGGCGTATCCGGATTGACCAGCTTCCTCGCCCACGCGGGCGGCCCGCCCGCCCAGGTCTATATGCTGCCGCAAAGAATGGAAACGACCACGTATGTGGCGACGGTCAATCTGTTCTTCATGATTATCAACATCGTGAAGCTGATCCCGTATGCGTGGCTCGGCCAATTTTCCTCTGCAAATCTCTGGACCGCGTTGCTGCTCGCCCCGTTCGTTCCGGTCGGCGTGAGTCTCGGCATCTGGTTGCAAAAGCAGGCCGGGAAGGTATGGTTCTATCGCATCGCCCGCGTCTGCCTGCTCCTGACCGGCTTGCAGCTCATCTATCAGGGCGCCATCGCTTAGGAGCCGGCTAATGACATCGGTCGTCGTGTACAAGAAGCTGCCAGGCACCCTGCTGGCGTCGCTGCGAAGCGAATTCGACGTTACCTATTTCGAAAAGATCGACGATTCGAACCACGCCAGGTTTGCCGATGCGATCAAGGGCGCCGATGGACTGCTTGGCGCCAGCGTCAGGCTGTCCGCCGACATGCTGGCGCAAGCGACCCGCCTGCGCATCATTTCGTCGATCTCCGTCGGACTCGACCAGTTCGACGTGCCGTATCTCGACCGCCGCGGCATCATGCTCGCGCACACGCCCGACGTGCTGACCGAGACCACGGCGGACGCCATCTTCGCCCTGCTGCTGGCCAGCGCGCGGCGCATCGTCGAGCTGGCCGAATTCGTCAAGGCGGGGCGATGGACGGAAAGTATCGGTGAAGCGCATTACGGCATGAACGTGCATGGAAAGACCATCGGCCTGGTGGGCATGGGGCGGATCGGCCGCGCCGTCGCGCGCCGTGCCCATCTGGGATTCGGCATGAAGGTCCTCTACCACAGCCGGTCCCCCGCGCCCGATGCGGAAGCGGCATTCGGCGCGACGGCGGTCTCGCTCGACACCCTGCTGGCGCACGCCGATTTCGTCTGCCTGGTGCTGCCATCGAGCCCGGCAACCGAGCGGCTCATCGGCGCGCGCGAGTTCGCCTTGATGCGTCCGGATGCGATATTCATCAATGGCTCGCGTGGCCGCATCGTCGATGAAGCCGCCCTGGTCGCCGCCTTGCGGGCGGGTCGAATCCGGGCGGCCGGCCTCGACGTGTTCGAACGCGAACCCGTGCCGGCCGATTCGCCGCTGCTCGAGATGTCCAATGTCATCGCCCTGCCGCACCTCGGCTCGGCAACGGCCGAGACGCGGCTCGCGATGGCAACACTGGCCGTGGACAACCTGAGGGCCGGGCTGCGGGGAGAAACGCCGCCATGCCTGGCCAATGCACCACGCAACAATTGGAGGATATTACGATGACATCGCAGGGCAAAGTCGCGCTGGTGACCGGCGCGGGTAGTGGAATCGGCAAGGCGGTCGCGCTGGCGCTGCTGGATGCGGGCTATTGCGTCACGCTCGCGGGACGGCGCCTGGATGCGCTGGAAAGCACGGCCGCGCGGGCGGCTCCCGCGGCCGGACGCGCATTGGCGGTCAGCATGGACGTGACCGACGAGCATGCCGTACAGGCCGCTTTCGCGAGGACCCGGGAACGATTCGGCCGCCTGGATCTGCTGTTCAACAATGCCGGCATGAGTTCACCGAAAGTGAACCTCGAAGACCTCACCGTAGAGCAATGGAATACGGCGCTCGCGACCAATCTGACCGGTGCATTCCTGTGTACGCGGGAGGCGTTCAGGCTCATGAAGACGCAGTCGCCACGCGGCGGGCGCATCATCAACAACGGTTCGATTTCAGCCCATGCCCCGCGACCGAATTCCGCGCCCTACACCAGCACCAAGCACGCCATCACCGGACTGACCAAATCCACCTCGCTCGACGGCAGGAAATACGATATCGCATGCGGCCAGATCGATATCGGCAATGCGGCGACCGACATGGCGGCGCGCATGGCCAAGGGCGTGCCGCAGGCAAATGGCGAGATTGCGGCCGAACCCCTGATCGACGTCGCCCACGTCGCCAACGCGGTGCTCTATATGGACAGTCTGCCGCTCGATGCGAACGTGCAATTCATGACTGTCATGGCCACCAAGATGCCGTTCATTGGACGCGGATAGCGGCCCCATCGTCGTCAGGTATTCCCCGCCTCATCATCCCAGCGCCTGAGCTGCGCCAGCTTCTCGCCGATCTTGATTTCCAGGCCGCGCGGCACGGGCTGGTACCAGCCGGGTTTCCCGATGCCGTCGGGCAGGTAGGTTTCGCCCGCGGCATAGGCATTGGGCTCATCGTGCGCATAACGGTATTCGTGCCCGTATCCCAGTTCCTTCATGAGCTTGGTGGGCGCGTTCCTGAGATGGACAGGCACTTCACGGCTCTTGTCCTGCTTGACGAACGCCCGGGCCTGGTTATACGCGTTGTAGCCGGCGTTGCTCTTGGCGGCAACCGCCAGGTAGATCACCGCCTGGCCGAGCGCCAGCTCCCCTTCCGGACTCCCCAGCCGCTCATAGGTCAGCGCGGCATCGTTCGCGATCTGCATGGCGCGCGGGTCCGCCAGGCCGATGTCTTCCCAGGCCATGCGCACGATGCGGCGCGACAGGTATTTCGGATCGGCGCCGCCGTCCAGCATGCGGCACAGCCAGTACAGGGCGGCGTCCGGGTGCGAGCCGCGCACGGATTTATGGAGCGCCGAGATCTGGTCGTAGAAATTGTCGCCGCCCTTGTCGAAGCGGCGCGCGTTCAGGGTCAGCGCGTTTTCGACGAATTCGCGCGTGATGTGCGTCGTCTTCGCCGTGTCGGCCGACGTCTTCGTCTGCTCCAGCAGGTTCAGGAAACGGCGGGCGTCGCCGTCCGCGTAGCCGATCAGCGTCTGTACGGCGACGTCGTCGAACTGCAGGTGGGAAAGGCCGCCCTGCTGCCGGGCGCGTTCCAGCAGTTGGCGCATCTCGTCGTCGTTCAGCGCCTTCAGCACGTACACCTGCGAACGCGACAGCAGTGCCGAGTTGACTTCGAACGACGGATTTTCCGTCGTCGCGCCGATCAGGGTGACGAGGCCGGATTCCACGAACGGCAGCAGCGCGTCCTGCTGCGACTTGTTAAACCTGTGGATCTCGTCGATGAACAGGATCGTGTGGTGGCCGGACGCCAGGTAATGCTCGGCCTGTTCGATGGCGGCGCGGATGTCCTTCACGCCCGACAGCACGGCCGACAATGCGATGAATTCGCAGTCGAACGCGTTGGCCGTCAGCCGCGCCAGGGTGGTCTTGCCGACGCCCGGCGGGCCCCACAGGATCATCGAATGCGGGCGGCCGGACTTGAACACGAGGTTCAGCGGCTTGCCCTCGCCCAGCAAGTGGGACTGGCCGATCACCTCGGCGATCGTCTTCGGACGCAGGCTTTCGGCCAGCGGGGCGGCGGGTTCGGTCTTGAAAAGGTCATCCACGGGCGGCTCCCGTGACGCGCAAGGCGTTGTTGTTATTCATATTGCCTATGTATGGCCGATGCAACGAAAGCGCAAGTGTAGCTCAGCGCAGCAGCACACGTCCCGTCATCGTGTCGGTGCGCGTGCCCGCGCTGGCGGGATCGAAGGTGAAACGGCAGGTGTCGAGATGGCGCATGACCTCGTCGGCCAGTGCGCCGTCCGGATGGCCTTCCAGCTTGATGCCATGCGGCTTGCCATTGCCGTCGACGAGGAACCGCACCTTCACGCCGGTCGCATCGGTCGGCCGGGTGTCGAAAGGCTGGAATCCGTCGATGGGGCCGGACGCCACGCAGCTTCCCGGCACCAGGCTGGGACGGGCGCGGTCGCCTTCGAGCGTCCAGACGAACTCCACCGGCATCTCGCGGTCCTGCAGCGCAGCCGCTTTTTCGGGCGCGAACCGGCACGTCCTTGCGGCCGCCACGCTGGCGTCGTCGAGCAGCGCCCAGCCGCTGGGCTTCGTGACCCGCGCCTCGTTCACCCGGCCGTCGGGCGTCACGCGGTAGCCGATCCGCACCTTGCCCTCGAGCTCGTAGCGCAGCGCTTCGCGCGGCCACTGCTGGGGCGCGCAGGCGGGGCCGCCATTCTGCGCCGCCGCGGATGCGGCCACCAGCACGGCGCTCAGGGCGACGGCGGCCTTCACTGGTTCACGACCTCGGCACCCTTCGGCACGTCGAACTTGAACGTCTGTGCGCCCAGCGCCGGGTTGCGCTGGAAGCTCGTGAATTTCAGCAGCACGGTCTGGCCGAAGTTGTCCTTCAGCTCCATCGCCTGCGGGATGCCGTCCTTCAGGCCGATGCCGATCTGCTCGAACGTCGTGTCTTTCGATTTCGGCGTCGCATTCAACCATTCCAGGCCGTCGCGCGTGCCCGCTTCCGCCAGGGTGAAATTCTTTTCCAGGTCGTTGCTGCCGAACAGGATCGCGGCCGGCGAGCTGCCGAGTGCGCCGCCCAGCTTGCGCGTCGTGACCTGGTTCAGGTCCTTGTCGTACAGGTACAGCGTCTCGCCGTCGGCCTGCAGCAGCTGCTCGTACGGCTTCTGGTACGTCCAGATGAATTTGCCGGGGCGCGCGAACACGAAGGTGCCGCTGGACGTCTTGCCCGTCTTCGTCTTCTGGACCTGCGTCTGCGTGAATTCGCCGCGGGCCGATTTGGTGCCGGCGACGAAGGATTTGAACTGGTCGAGGGCGGTGGCGTGGGCCGCGCCCGCAAACAACAAAGTAGCAGCAATCAGTGAAGTTTTAAGCATTGTTATCCTTGGTAGGGTGGGCACCCCGTGCCCACCAAATGCATGCGTCACGTCGACGCATGGTGGGCACGAGGTGCCCACCCTACGGTACGCAATGATCCCGACATTATTCGGCGTTCGTTGCGGGCACCAGGATGTCCCGATTGCCGTTCGATTGCATCGGCGACACGATGCCGCTTTGCTCCATCTGCTCGAGCAGGCGCGCGGCGCGGTTGTAGCCGATGCGCAGGTGGCGCTGCACCAGCGAGATCGACGCCCGGCGGTTCTTCAGCACCACGGCCACGGCCTGGTCGTACATCGCGTCGGACTCGCCGCCGCCTTCGCCGGCCGGCACGCCGTCGGCACCGCCGCCGTCTTCGGCCACGCCGCCTTCGAGGATGCCCTCAATGTAATTCGGTTCGCCCGTCGACTGGAGATGTTTTACAACTCGATGCACTTCGTCGTCCGACACGAACGCGCCGTGCACGCGGATCGGCAGGCCCGTGCCCGGCGGCATGTACAGCATGTCGCCCATGCCCAGCAGCGTTTCCGCGCCCATCTGGTCGAGGATGGTGCGCGAGTCGATCTTGGACGACACCTGGAACGCGATACGCGTCGGGATGTTCGCCTTGATCAGGCCCGTGATGACGTCCACGGACGGACGCTGCGTCGCCAGGATCAGGTGGATGCCGGCCGCGCGCGCCTTCTGGGCGATACGGGCGATCAATTCCTCGACCTTCTTGCCGACCACCATCATCAGGTCGGCCAGCTCGTCGATGATGATGACGATCGTCGGCAGTTTATCGAGCGGTTCCGGCGCGTCCGGCGTCAGCGAGAACGGGTTCGGGATGTGCTCTTCGCGCTTGGCGGCTTCCACGATCTTGCCGTTGTAGCCGGCCAGGTTGCGCACGCCCAGCTTCGACATGAGCTTGTAGCGGCGCTCCATCTCGTTCACGGCCCAGTTCAGGGCGTGGCCGGCCTGGCGCATGTCCGTCACCACCGGCGCCAGCAGGTGCGGGATGCCTTCGTACACCGACATTTCCAGCATCTTCGGGTCGATCAGGATCAGGCGCACGTCGGCCGGATCGGCTTTATACAGCAGCGACAGGATGGTCGCGTTGATGCCCACGGATTTACCGGAACCGGTCGTACCCGCCACCAGCAGGTGCGGCATCTTGGCGAGATCGGCCACCACCGGCTTGCCGGCGATGTCCTTGCCGAGCGCCACCGTCAGGCTGGACGCGCTGTCGCCATAGACCTTGGAGCCGAGGATTTCCGTCAGGCGCACGATCTGGCGCTTCGGGTTCGGCAGTTCCAGTGCCATGTAGTTCTTGCCCGGGATCGTCTCGACCACGCGGATCGACGTCAGCGACAGCGAACGCGCCAGGTCGCGCGCCAGGTTGACGATCTGGCTGCCCTTCACGCCCGTCGCCGGCTCGATCTCGTAACGCGTGACGACCGGACCCGGGTACGCGGCCACGACCTTCGCCTCGACGCCGAAATCGGACAGTTTCTTCTCGATCAGGCGGCTGGTGAATTCCAGCGTGTCGACGGCGACGGATTCCTGTGCGGGCGGCGCGTCGTCCAGCAGCGCCAGCGGCGGCAGCGTGGAATCGCCGTGGACTTCGAACAGGTGCGACTGGCGCTCCTTCTCGGCGCGTTCCGAGCGCGGCACGCTCGTCATCGCCGGCTCGATCTTGATCGGCGACGGGTTCGGTGCGGCGGCCGGCGGCAGCGGCGCTTTCACGGACGCGGCTACCGGGGCAGGCGCGCGCGGCGGGGGCGGTGCCTCGTCCTGCTCGTCGAACGACGGCTCCCACGCGGACGGTGCCGCATTGGCCGGTGCGCCGTCGATCTGCGGCTCGGCCCGGGCGCGGGCCAGCTTCGCTTCGCCGCGCGCCTTCACCTTGGCCTTCATCTTGGCGAGGAAGCCCGGCGCCGCCGGCGCAGCCTCTTGCGGTTCGTCGAATTCGTCGTCGCGCGGCGTCTCGATGCGGATCGGCGACCCGGCATGCTTTTCCTCGTACTTGGCGCGCTCGTGCACGACGACCTCGTCGCGCTTGTGCGCCGCCACTTCGCCGTAGCGGCGGTCTTCGCGGTCTTCGTAGCGCAGGCGGAACCAGTCCCACGTCGTCTCGACGGATTCGCCGATGCGCTCGGCCACGGCCAGCCACGACACCTGGAAATACCAGGAAAAGCCGAGGCCGAACAACAGCAGCAGGAGCAGGGTCGCGCCCGTGAAACCGAACGCCGTGTGGGCGAAATGGCCGATCAGCTGGCCCAGCACGCCGCCGGCCGCACGCGGCAGCTCGACTTTCAGCGACCACATGCGCAGGTATTCGAGGCCCACGCTGCCGGCGAACATCAGCACGAAGCCGATCCAGCGGATCAGGGTCTCGCCCTGGTGCTCGGGTTCCTGCTCCGCTTCCTGGACGATGAACCGGGTGTGCAGCCTTCGATACCCCTTCCAGACGGCGCGCGTAAAGCAGACGCACAGCCACCAGGCGGAGAAACCGAAGATGAACAGTAATAGATCGGCAAGCCAGGCGCCGGCGCGGCCGCCCAGGTTGGCGACGTGGGCGACGGCGTTCTCGTGCGACCAGCCCGGATCTGCCTTGTTATAACTGAGCAGAATGAGGACGAAATACAACAGCGCGACGGCCGTGGCCAGCCAGCGCGCCTCCGACAACAGGCGCACGAGCCGGTTCGGCAGCGGCTGGCGGGGCGGTCGCGGCTTGTGAGTATAGGTCGTGCTCGTCGATGGACTATTCTTGCTCATTGCGATGTGAAACGGTACTGCCGGGTAACAATTCCCGAAGATGCCCATTCTAAGCGATATAAGGCCGCGTTGGCCCCACGATTCATGCTTGTTTGCATCATCGACTATAATCCCGGGTTCAACGCCTCTTGATTCCCGCACTGCCCGGCCCCACTTTCCGGGCATCATCCAATAGAAGAAGTTCACACATGACCACTCGCAAACATGCCAAAGTCCTGATCCTCGGTTCCGGCCCCGCCGGTTACAGCGCTGCCGTGTACGCCGCGCGCGCCAATCTCAGTCCGATGCTGGTGACCGGTGTCGAGCAGGGTGGTCAATTGATGACGACGACCGACGTCGAGAACTGGCCGGGCGATCCGCTGGGCGTGCAAGGTCCGGAACTGATGCAGCGCCTGCTGCAGCACGCCGAGCGTTTCAACACCGAGATCGTGTTCGATCACATCCACACGACGTTCCTGAACGAGAAGCCGATCCGCCTGGTGGGCGATTCGCACGAGTTCACCTGCGACGCGCTGATCATCGCGACGGGCGCCTCGGCCCAGTACCTCGGCCTGCCCAGCGAACAGGAATTCATGGGCAAGGGCGTGTCCGCGTGCGCCACGTGCGACGGCTTCTTCTACCGCAACCAGGAAGTGGCGGTGATCGGCGGCGGCAATACCGCGGTCGAGGAAGCGCTGTACCTGTCGAACATCGCGACGAAAGTTACGCTGATCCACCGCCGCGACAAGTTCCGCGCCGAGCCGATCCTCGTCGACCGCCTGATGGCCAAAGTCGCCGAAGGCAAGATCGTGCTGGAACTGAACCAGACGCTGGACGAGGTCAAGGGCGACCAGAGCGGCGTGACCGGCCTGCAGCTGAAATCGACGGACGGCGGCTCGACCAAGGACATCAAGGTGCACGGCCTGTTCGTGGCGATCGGCCACAAGCCGAACACGGGCATCTTCGAAGGCCAGATCGACATGCACAACGGCTACATCAAGACCCGCGGCGGCAGCGAAGGCATGGCCACCGCGACCAACGTCCCGGGCGTGTTCGCGGCCGGCGACGTGCAGGACCACGTGTACCGCCAGGCGATCACGTCGTCGGGCTCGGGCTGCATGGCGGCGCTGGATGCCCAGCGTTACCTGGAAGCCCTGGAGTAAATGTAAAGGTGGTTCGATGGCGGGCATGAAAGACTTCGCTGATTTGAAATCCTTGCGCGACCGGCTCAAGGAAGAAGAACGGCTGCGCGCCATCGAAAAGGCCGAGCGGGAAAAGCGCGAACGCATCGCGCGCGAGCACGCCGTCGAATTCCGCTCGGCCGTCACGGACGTCGTCAAGATGCCCGAATCGGACCGCTACGTGTGGCGCCCGATGCATGAATTCGAGACGCGCGGCCAGCCCCTGCCCACGCGGCCCCGCACCCAGGAAGAAGAAACCGCGGCCGTCTTGCGCGAATCGATGCTGTCCGACCAGTTCGACGTGGACGGCCTGCTCGACGAAGACCCGTCCCTCAGCTGGTCGGCGCCCGGCGTCGGCCCGGACGTCGTCAAGAAGCTGCGCAAGCGCCACTGGCCCGTCGAGGACGAGCTGGACCTGCACGGCCTCACGCGCGACCTGGCGCGGCGCCACGTCGACGCGTACCTGCGCAAATCCACCAAGCGCGGCATCCGCTGCGTGCGCATCATCCACGGCGTGGGCTACGGCTCGGCCGGCGGCGAACCCGTCCTGCGCGGCATGGTCCACAGCTGGCTCGTCCAGACGGACGACGTGGTCGCGTTCTGCGTCGCGAACCGGGCCGATGGGGGCAATGGCGCTTTGATCGTCCTCCTGCGTCCCGCGCTGCTGGACTGAGCCATTCAAGCACGTTTCATTGTCAAATGACCGCCTTCATTTAACGAAACCTGTAATATGCAGGCTTCGTGGTGCCGCAGCGGCGCTGCCCACATAAGGATGAGTGAGTGGAGTCTCGTACCCCCGTGCCGATGGCAGCACCGCAGCGCGTCGATTTGCAGAACTGCGCCGACGAACCGATCCACATTCCCGGGTCGATCCAGCCGCATGGCGTCCTCCTCTTCCTGACCGACGCGGGACGGATCGAGGGCTGGAGCGCCAACGCCGCCACCGTCACCGACGCCGAGCCCGCCCTGGGCCAGCCGTACGACGCACTGGGCCTGCCGCAGGCGGTGGCGGACCTCGTCCGGGAAAGCCTGGACACGATGGAAGACGGCCAGTCGCCCGCCACGGTGGCGGCCGTCGCCATCCGCGGCCGCGACTACGACTGCGTCGTGCACGCGCACATGCAGCGCGTGATCGTGGAATTCGAGGCGCGCGACGTCGGCATGGCCGAAGTGGCCCAGTTCGCGATCAAGGCGCACTCGTCGATCGACCGCCTGCGCCGCCAGCGCAGCATCGAGGGCCTGCTGGAGACGGCCGTGCGCCAGGTGCGCGACTTCACCGGCTTCGACCGCGTGATGGCCTACCGCTTCCGCAGCGACGATTCCGGCGACGTGGTGGCCGAGGCGCGCCGCGACGACCTCGTCCCCTACCTGGGCCAGCGCTACCCGGCCGGCGACATCCCGCCGCAGGCGCGCCGCCTGTACGTGCTGAATACCCTGCGCATGATCGCCGACGTCGGCTACCACGCCGTGCCGCTGGTCGGCAGCCCCGGGGCGGCGCCCCTCGACATGAGCTTCGCCGTGCTGCGCAGCGTGTCGCCGGTCCACGTGGAGTACTTGCAGAACATGGGCGTGGGCGCGTCGATGAGCGTGTCGATCGTCATCCACGGCCGCCTGTGGGGCCTGATCGCGTGCCACCACATGTCTCCCAAGCGCGTGCCCTATTCCGTCCGGATGGCGGCCGACGTGCTGGCCCAGGTGATCGCGTCGACCGTGCAGGGCATCGAGGCACGCGAGGACGCGGAACTGGTCGAACACGCGGCCAAGGTGCGCACGAGCCTCGTCGAATCGCTGCTGCTGGAAGAAGACCCGCTCGAAGCCCTCGTCGAGCACGGCGGCGGCCTGCTCGAATCCACGCATGCGCAGGCGCTCGTCGTCAGCCAGTACGGGCGCGTCGTGTGCCGCGGCGTCGACCAGGCGCTGGGCGAAGCGATCGTCGCGTCGCTGCCGGCGGAAGCGCACGACATCGTCGCGTGCGGCTGCGTGAAGGAATGGCCGGATGCGGTCCGGCCCCTGCTCGGCAAGTGGGCCGGCATGCTGGCCCTGCCCTTCGACCCGCCGTCC
Organism: uncultured Massilia sp.; assembly: GCA_966212555.1. Lineage (GTDB taxonomy): Bacteria > Pseudomonadota > Gammaproteobacteria > Burkholderiales > Burkholderiaceae_D > Telluria. The sequence continues at coordinate 14,745 of CBIHRX010000049.1, read as the reverse complement.
GGCGGCTGGTGCGTGCTGCTGCGCACGGAACAGGTCGAGGAAGTGGCCTGGGGCGGCAAGCCGGACAAGACCCAGGCCGGCCCGCTGGGCGAGCGCCTGACGCCGCGCGGTTCGTTCGAGGCCTGGCACGAGACGGTGCGCGGCCGCGCCCACCCGTGGGAAGACGGCATCCTCACGCACGCGCGCATGATGCTGGGCGAGCTGGCGCGCGTGTCGAACGCGCGCCGCGCCCAGACGGAGTCCACGCGCGCGCAACTGCTCGCCATGCTGGGCCACGACCTGCGCGACCCGCTCAACTCGATCAACATGGCGGGCATGGTCCTCGAGCGCACGGACGGCGTCGGCAACAAGGGCACCCTGGGCAGGCGCATCCAGTCGTCCAGCAACCGCATGCAGCGCATGATCGGCCAGGTGCTGGACATGAGCCGCATCGACCGCGGCCTGTCCCTCGGCATCGCCCTGCATCCGGTCGACCTGGCCGCCCTCGTCGAGGACATGGTCGAGGAAGCGCGCCTCGCCTATCCGACCATCGTCTACGATTTGCACACGGTGGGGCCGGCGTTCGTGCTGGCGGATGCGGGCCGCCTGGGCCAGGTGATCTCGAACCTGCTGTCCAACGCGCGCCACCACGGCGAACCGAACCAGCCGATCACGATCCGCCTCGCACCGCAGGCGGACCCCGGCCTTGCGGTGCTGGAAGTCGCCAACGCGAGCGCGCCGATCCCGGAGGAGACGGCGAGCGCGCTGTTCAACCCGTTCAAGCGCAGTTCCCTGAACAACCCGCGCAACCGCACGGGCATGGGACTGGGACTGTACATCGCCCAGCAGATCGTCCGCGAGCACGAGGGCGAGATCGACTACCGCCACGAGGACGGCCGGGTGATCTTCGCCGTCCGCCTGCCGCTGGCACCGCACGCCAACTGACGCGGCCGGGGCCGGCATGCTAGTCTAGCAACATGGAGACGACCGGCCCCCGCATGCACCTCATCACCGTCATTGAAATCGTTGCGATCCTGGTGGGCGCGTTCTCGGGATTCATCGAGGCGCGGCGAAAGCGCATGGACGTGGTGGGCGTGTTCACGGTGGCCTTCATCGCCGCATTCGGCGGCGGCACGCTGCGCGACATCCTGCTGGATAAACGGCCGCTGTTCTGGGTGATCCACCAGGAGTACGCGATCCTGATCTTCGTGCTGGCCCTCGTCGCGACGCCGTTGATCCGGACGCTGCGCCAGATCGTGTCGGAACGGTTGATCGTCATCGCCGACGCGGTCGGCCTGGGCCTGTTTTCCGTGGCCGGCGTGTCGTCCGCGCTGGACGCGCACATGCCGCTGTTCATCGCGTCGATGATGGGCGTGATCACGGGGATCTTCGGCGGCGTGATGCGCGACATCGTCTGCAACGAAGTGCCGATGGTGTTCAGGGACGGCAAGCCCTACGCCATCTGCGCATTCCTCGGCAACTGGATGTTCCTGCTGCTGGGGATGAACGGCTTTCCGCACGATTTCGCGCTGTGGTCCAGCGCGATGTTCATCGTCGTGTTCCGGCTGGTGGCGTGGAAGTTCGATGTGCGGGTGGGACGCTAAGGCCACGTGGCGCGTAAACACCGTCATTCCCGGCATTGCCGGAAATGACTTCCCGCGCAGGCGGGAATCCAAGCTGAGTCTCAGAATTCGGCGAACTTGCATTCGCCTTCACGATTGTCGGAGCCTCGGCATGGGTCCCCGCCTTCGCGGGGACGACGTGCCGCGTGCGCAGGCTTAAACCGCGTCCGGCCCCGTCTCGCCCGTACGGATACGAATCACCTGCTCCACTTCCTGCACGAAGATCTTGCCGTCGCCGATCTTGCCGGTACGCGCGGCCTTGATGATCGCGTCCACGACCTGCTCGGTCAGCGCGTCGTCGACCACCACTTCGATCTTCACCTTGGGCAGGAAGTCGACCACGTATTCGGCGCCGCGGTACAGTTCCGTGTGGCCCTTCTGGCGGCCGAAGCCCTTCACTTCCGTGACGGTCAGGCCGGTGACGTTCACTTCGGCGAGCGCTTCGCGCACTTCGTCCAGTTTGAACGGCTTGATCACGCAGGTAATCTGTTTCATGGCTATCTCCTAAAAATTTCCCGGGATTATCGCATGGCACCCGTCAGTCCGGAATCCTCGCCAGTCGGTCCATCCACACGGTCGCTTCCGAGTCGCTCGGCGCGCGCCAGTCGCCGCGCGGGGACAGCGAGCCGCCGTTGCCGACCTTCGGTCCGTTCGGCACGCACGAGCGCTTGAACTGGCTCGTCTTGAAGAAGCGCCACAGGAAGATGCCGAGGTTTTTCTTGATCGCCGCGAGGTCGTACTGATTGCGCGCCGGGCTGCCGCCCTCCGGCCACGGACCTGCCGCGCGATCCTGCCACGCGCTCCACGACAAGAAGGCCACCTTGGCCGGCCCGAAGCCGTAGCGCAGCGTGTAGTACAGGTTGAAGTCCTGCAGTTCGTACGGACCGATGAAGGTCTCCGTCACCTGCGCCGGCTTGCCCTCTTCCTTGCCGGTGCCCGTCTTGCCGGGCACGAGCTCCGGCGAGATCTCCGTCTCCAGCACGTTGATCAGGACGTCGGAACCCGTCTCGCCGATCTGGCTCGTATCGGCCACCCAGCGCACGAGGTGCGAGATGAGGGTCTTCGGCACGCTCGCGTTGACGTTGTAGTGCGACATGTGGTCGCCCACGCCATACGTGCACCAGCCCAGCGCCAGTTCGGACAGATCGCCCGTGCCGATCACGATCGCGTGGTGGTGGTTCGCGAGGCGGAACAGGTGACTGGTGCGCTCGCCCGCCTGCACGTTCTCGAAGGTGACGTCGTACTGTTCCGCGCCCTCCGCATACGGGTGGCCGAGGTCCTTCAGCATCTGGACGCAGCTGGGGCGGATGTCGATCTCGTGCGCCGTGCAGCCCACGACGCGCATCAGTTCGCGCGCCTGGCGCAAGGTCCGCTCGCTCGTCGCGAAGCCCGGCATCGTGTACGCGAGGATGTTCGTGCGGGGGAGCCCCAGCTTGTCCATCGCCTTGGCGCAGACGAGCAGCGCATGCGTGGAATCCAGGCCACCGGAAATGCCGATGACGACCTTCTGGTGCCCGGACGACTGCAGCCGCTGCACGAGCGCCTGCACCTGGATGTTGTAGACCTCCGTGCAGCGTTCGTCGCGGCGGCGGCCGTCGGCCGGCACGTACGGGAAACGCTCGACGAGGCGGGCCAGCGGCAGGTCGCGGTCGACCGGCAGCGGCACGGCGAAGGCCTGCACGCGGAACTTCGCGACCTCGTGCGCGTGGCGGCGCACCGATTGCGCGAACGTCGTCGTGTGCATGCGGTCGACCGACAGGCGTTCCAGGTCGACGTCGCCGAAGATGATGTGCGAGTCGGCCAGGAAGCGCTCGGACTCGGCCAGCTTGTCGCCCTTTTCGTAGATCAGCGACTGGCCGTCCCACGCCATGTCCGTCGTCGATTCGCCCCGTCCCGCGGACGTGTACAGGTAGGCGGCGAGGCAGCGCGCGGACTGCTGCGCCACGAGCTGGTGGCGGTAGCCGCTCTTGCCCACGACGACGTTCGACGCCGACAGGTTCACCAGCACCGTCGCGCCGGCCAGCGCGGCGTACGAGGACGGCGGGACCGGCACCCACACGTCTTCGCAGATCTCGACGTGGAAGCGCAGCAGCGGCTGATTCTCGAGTTCGAAGATCTGTTCCGGACCGAAGGGCACGTCCTGGCCCAGCAGCGAAATCCGGTCGACGGCCGCGTTGTCCGCGGGACTGAACTGCCGACTTTCATAAAATTCGCCATAATTGGGCAGGTAGCTTTTCGGGACCACACCCAGGATGCGGCCGCCGGCGACGACCACGGCGCAATTGAACAGCACGTGGTTGACGCGCAGCGGCGCGCCGACGACGAGGGCCAGCGGCAGCGTGCTCGACGCGGCGACCACCTCGGCCAGCGCGTCCAGCACGGCGTCGAGCAGCGCGCGCTGGTGGAACAAGTCGTCGCACGTGTAGGCCGACAAGCCCAGTTCGGGGAACGCGACCAGCACGGCGCCATTGTCGGCGGCTGCGCGCGCCAGGCGGATCGTTTCCTGCGCATTGAAGGCCGGGTCGGCGACCTTGCAACGCGGGCTGGCGACGGCGACGCGCGCGAAGTCATGGGAATACAGGTTGAAGAATCGCTTATCCATAGGTCTCAACAGCTCACGGAAGTCATCTTGAATTATCGCACGCATATCGTTTCTTCTCTGTCCGAGATCGGGCAGGCGGACTGGGATGCCCTCGTGGCCCTGCAGGCGTCGCCGAACCCGTTCCTGTCCTTTGCCTTCCTGCATGCCCTGCACGAATCCGGCAGCGCCACGCCGGAGACGGGCTGGCAGCCGCAATACATCGCGCTGTACGACGCGGATGAGCAACTGGCGGCAGCCCTGCCCCTGTACGTGAAGGGCCATTCGTACGGCGAATACGTGTTCGACTGGGCCTGGGCCAACGCCTACCAGGAGCATGGACTCGACTATTATCCGAAGCTGCTGTCCGCGATCCCGTTCACGCCCGTGAGCGGCCCGCGCCTGCTCGCGCGCGATGCGCCCGCCCGGGCGGCGCTCGTCGACGTGCTCGTGAAAACGCAGAAGGCGACGGACGTGTCATCCACGCACGTGCTGTTCCCGCCCGACGAAGAGGCGCGCCAGCTGGCCGACGCCGGCTTCCTGCTGCGCAGCGGCGTGCAGTTCCACTGGATGAATGCGGGCTACGCGACTTTCGACGACTTCCTCGCCACGCTCGAGCAAAAGAAGCGCAAGAACATCCGCGCCGAGCGGAGAAAGGTGCGCGAGGCGGGCGTCTCGCTGCGCCGCGTGCGCGGCCCGGACATCACGGACGAGCAGTGGCGCTTCTTCACGCGCTGCTACCGCAACACCTACTCCGAACACTTCTCGAAGCCCTACCTGAACCTGGACTTCTTCCGCCGCATCGGCAAAACGATGCCTGGCAACCTGCTGCTCGTGATCGCGGAACGGGACGGCCACCCGATCGCGGCGTCCCTCGTCGTGCACGACAAGACGACCCTGTACGGCCGCTACTGGGGCGCGCTGGAACACGTGCCCTGCCTGCACTTCGAGACGGCCTATTACCAGCCGCTGGAATTCTGCATCGAGCAGGGCATCCAGGTGTTCGAGGGCGGCGCCCAGGGCGAGCACAAGATGGCGCGGGGGTTCCTGCCGACGCGGACGTGGTCGGCGCACTGGCTCGCGCACCCGTCGTTCGCCGACGCCGTCGAACGCTTCCTGGAACGGGAGGCCGGCGGCATCGACGACTACATCGACGAGCTCAACGACCGGAACCCGTTCCGAAGGTGACCGCGCGGCGCCGCCACACGTAGCCGCCGCCGATCACCGCGACACCAAGGGTAGGGTGGGCACCCCGTGCCCACGCGCGACGTGTGCGTTGTGCCGACATCCGCGCGGGCACAGGGTGCCCGCCCTACGATACCCATCACAGCTTGACGACGCTGCGCCGGCGCCATATGTAGCCCCCGCCAACCGCGATCGCGCCCAGCGCCAGCACGACCAGCGCACCGACCGTCTTCTGCACGGGCGTCAAGCTCCTGACGCTTTCCATTTCGAAGCCGGCTACCTTGCCCTCGGGCGCCGCCGCCGTCTCCGCCTTCGCCGGAGACGGCGCCGCCGCGGCGGCCGGCGCGGCAGCTACACCGCGCGCCGTCCCGCCCTGCCCCGGCGCCCGTCCCGCCAGCAGCGGCTGCAACGTCAGCGTCGCCCGGCTGCACGAATCCGCCCCGCAGGCCGCGCCGCCTTCCGCGACGGCGCGCGCATTCTCGGCCAGCAGGCGGCGCCGCGTGGCATCGTCCGGCTTCCAGTAACCCTTCTCGATCGCGGACAGCATGCGGTCCGTCACGGCTTGCCACGCGCGCAGGTTGCCCGCCTGGGCGATGCGCTCGCGCACGCGCAGGCCGTGGCGGTCGGCGACGTACGTGTCGTACATGCGCTGCCACGTGCCGTCGTCGACGGCTTCCGGCACCGTCACCTGCCACGCCCACAGGTAGTCGACGACGCGGTTGATGAAGCGCGCGCCGGAATAGCCCTCGGCCAGCATCTTGTCGGCCCAGCGCGGGTTCAGGTAGCGGGTCTGCATCTCCTGGCCCATGTACTGGTTCAGGGTCTTGTGGCCCGCGCGGCGCGGGTTCGACAGGTCGCTCACCAGCACTTCCGGCGTCCTGCCGTCGACGCTGCGGATCGCCAGCGCCGTGCCGCCCAGGTACTGGAAGAAGTCGTCGTTGTCGAGCGTGGCGAACAGGTTGCTCGACCGGCTGTGCAGCGCGATGCGGCTGCCGGACAGCGCGAGCCGGAAGACCTCGCGCCGCCGTCCGGCGTCGCCGTCGTCGTCGCCCCAGTAGCCGTTGCCGAACGGGTGGCTCATGCGGTTGACGAATACGTCCGCGACTTGCTTCTCGTCCTGCCACACGTTCGACAGCGGCAGCAGCTTCTCGATATTGGTGCCGTACGCGCCGGACGGCAGGCCGAAGATGCGCACGCCGGCCAGCCGTTCGGCTTCCTCCGCCGGCACGCCTTCCTGCCGCAGCTTCGTCGCCATCGCCCGTGCGTGCGCGGCCAGCACGTTGCCGCCCGGGTCGTCGTCATCGCGTTGCGCACGGGCCGCCTGCGCGGCCTGGTCGAGCAGTTTCAGCACGTTGCCGAACAGGTCGCGGAACAGGCCGGACGACACCATCGTCACGTCCACGCGCGGCCGTCCCAGCTCGCGGCGCGGGATCGCCTCGACGCCGGTGACGCGCCCGCGCTCGTCCCACGTCGGGCGCACGCCCATCAGCGCCATCGCCTGCGCCTCCATCACGCCTTCGTGGCGCTGCGTCTCCACGCCCCACAGGTTCATCGTCAGCTTGTCCGGATACGCACCGTGGCGGCGCCGGTAATCCTCGACGAGCTTCGCGGCCAGCTGCCGGCCCTGCTCGTAGACGGCGCGGCTCGGGATGCGGGCCGGATCGAGGCCGAAGAAATTGCGGCCCGTGGGCAGCGCGTCCGGATTGCGCACGAGGTCCGCGCTGGGGCCCGTCGGGATGAACTTGCCGTCCAGCGCATCCACGAGGCGCGCCAGTTCCGCCGCGGCGCTCGCGTCGATGTCCCGTTCCAGCTGCGCGACGCGGGCCGCCTTGCCGGCATCGTCGAGATGCGGTTCGAGACTCACCACGGCGCGGGCCGTGGCGGCCCGCAGGTCGGGCGCGGGCGCCACGCCGAACGTGTGCAGGCCGAACGGCGTCAGTTTGCTGCCCGTGTCGTCGAGGTATTCTTCCAGCGCTTCCATGTCGGCCTCGGTGGACAGCGCCGGCTTGCCCATGTCCTTCAGCACCCCCGCCTTTTTCGCCAGCGCGTTCAGCGCGGTCAGGTGCGCCTTCACGAGCATGGGGCTCTTCTGCTCCGCCACGCGGTAGTCGTTGAGCAGCGCGCCCAGTTCGCGCAGGTCGGGATTCAGCCCGGCCGCGTCGAACGGCGGCGTCATGTGGTCGACGATCGTCGCCATGCCGCGCCGCTTGGCCTGGATGCCTTCGCCCACGTCGTCCATCACGTACGGATAGATGTTCGGCATGGCGCCGATCAGCGCTTCGGTCGGGTCGCTGGCCGACAGGCCCGCCTCCTTCCCCGTCAGCCATTCCTGCGTGCCGTGCGTGCCCACGTGGACGACGGCGTTCGCATGGAAGCCGTGCTGCAGCCACAGATAGAACGCGATGTACTCGTGGCCCGGCGGCAGCGTCACGTCGTTGTGCAGCTTGGCCAGGTTCTGTTCCCACGCGCGGCCCGGCTGCGGCGCCAGCAACAGGTTGCCGTAGCGGCGCGCGGGGAACACGAAGTGCGGCACGCCGTGCGCATCCTTCCATAGCACGGGCGATCTCTCCGGCGGCCCCCACGCGCCTTCGACGGCCGCGCGCAGCTTCGCCGGCAGCGCGTCGTACCAGCGCCGGTAGTCGGCCAGCGGCACGAGCAGCGCTTCGCCGCTGGACGCCAGCCGCGCGAGCCCGGCCAGGTAGTCGGCACCCGTCTTTCCGGGGTAGTTGCCCCATTGCTGGACCTCGCGCTGCAGCGCCGCCGGGGTCGATGGATAGCGATGACCGGTCGCGTAGCCGACGGCGCGCAGGCGTTCCGCGATCTGCCACAGGCTGTCCGGCAGCACGTTCAGGTACGCGGCGCCGATCGTCTCGGACCCGTGCGGATAGTTGAAATAGACGATGGCCACGTGCTTGTCCGCGTTGGGCGTGCGGCGCAGCGCGAGCCAGGCATCCACGCGGGCGCGCAGGCGAGCGACCCGTTCCGCAATCGGCTGCTCTTCCACGTACGCCAGGCCCGTCGCGGCGTCGACGACCTTTTCGCGGCTCGCGACAACGGTCGGCTGCACGAGCCCCGCGACCTCGGCGCCGGCCATCTGCCACGTGCGCTCCATCAGGTCCAGCCCGACCTTCGAGTCTTCCCATTGCGCCGCGCCGTGCTGGCTCAGGGTGATGGCATTGATGGCGGGGACGCCGATCCGGTCCAGCAGCGCGCCCGTCGCCGCCGTGCCGCCGACCTTCATGCCGAGCGCCACGAGCAGGTCGATGCGGCGCTTCCCCTCACCATCGAGGAACAGCTTCAACGGCACGTCGTACGGGTAGCCGTACGCGGGCAACACGTTGTAGCCCGCGCCTTCCAGCGCGTGCACGATGGCGGCAAGCGGCAGGGTCTGGCCCGCCACGAGGCTCGCGCGGTAGAACATCACGCCGATCCATGGCGCGCCCGGCCGGTGGTGCGCGTAGTGGGCGACGTAGTCGTCGAACGTGGCCGCGCCGCGGCGGGCGTCGACGTCGTACAGGCCCGCCTCCGGCATCGTGCGCAGCGGCGGCACGTCGACGCGGGCGCCGAAAGCCACGGCCAGCACGCGCCGCAGCAGCCCTTCCATGTTCTCGATGCCGCCCTCGCGGTGGAAGGCGAGGATCGCGGCGTCCGCGCGGATGCCGAGGTCGCGCCGGGCATCGTCCGGCTGCGCGCCGACGGCATACACGGGACGCGCGCGGCGGCGCAGCGCGTCCAGGTCGGGCGCGACCAGTTGCAACAGCTGGCTGCCCTTGACGTTGACGACGGCGGCGTCCGCACCGGCCAGCGCGGCGTGGTCGGCCGGCGTCATGCCGCTGGCGGGGACGATGCGCACGGCCACGTTCGCCGCCGCGAGATCGGCGTCGAGCGCGCGCACGGCCAGCACGGCGGGGCGCGATTCGACGTCGCCCAGCAGCAGGGCCAGCGTGCGCGGCGCCGCGTGGGCGGCCTGGCCCAGCGCCAGCGCGGCCAGCAGGAACAGCAGGCGCAAGAGCTTATTCGGGCACATACACGACCTTCCCGTCCGGCAGCTGGTAGGCGGTGCCGAGGCGCCTGCCGGCGCCGGACAGCGGCTTGTCGGACACGCGCGTGACCTTGATCTCGGCGCCCTTCTTCGTCATGACCTCGACCTTGCCGTCCGCGCCCTTCTTGGCGATCGTGACTTCGGACGACGGGTCCAGCAGGTCCAGCATGTTCCAGGCCGAGAACAGCGCGAGCATCATCGCGACGATGAACACGATGCTGGCGTCGAACAGGTTGGCGACGCCGGCGAGCGGATCCTCGCCATGTGCCGCGTACTGGCCGCGGCGTTGCTTCAGGTAGCGCATGGCGGCCTCACGCGCGGACGGCATGCACGACGGGCACAGTGGACGCCGACTCCGCCAGCGCCTGCTCGGCCGCGAAGGCGACGTCCAGCATGTCGGCGCGCAGCCAGTGTTCGCGCACGAGCGCCAGCACGTAGGCGAGCACGCTGCAGGCCAGGCCCACGACGGTGGCGGTGAACGCGGTCGTCATGTTCTGCGCCATGTGCGGCAGGTCGCCGTGGGCGAGGCCCGCGAGCGCGATGCCCATCGGGATCAGGGTGCCCATCAGGCCCAGCGCGGGACCGACGCGCACGACGAAGCGCACGGCGTCCAGGCGGCGCAGGCCCGCGCCCTCGGCGCTTTGCACGATGCGTTCCAAATGGGCGTCGAGCGGCGCGGCGGCTTCGCGCAGGCAGGTGTCGATGGCGGCGCGGGCGCCGTCGACGAGCAGGCGGGCACCGCGGCGGCGCTCGCGCCATTCGCCGAGGAAGGCGCCGAGGTAGGCCAGCATGTACAGCAGCAGCGCGGCGATGGCCACGAGCACGGGCAGGTACAGGACGGATGAAACGGAATACAGCACGGATTCGACGGCGCGCACGGCGGCGTCAAAGGACGGATCAGGCATGGCGATGACGGTGACAGGCAATCTGCCCACTTCCCCGTGGGCGCGACTGGAACGGCGGGCCTTCGCAAAGGTCCGCCACCTGTCTGGCCGGTATCCGGGCTGGCAAGGCGGACCGGCCCACCTTCCCATGCGCGGCTGCGCACAGTGGTTCGAGGACCGGCCTGCCGTCGAAGACGGCGCTTGCTTACCGTTGCGGGGGCAGCACACCCTGGCGGACTCGGAACCGTCCGCCATGTGTTTCCCGTTTAACTGCGCGTGCCGAACGCACGCGCGGGCACCAGACGGGGCGGATTATACGCGGGTTTGCGTCACGCCGGTCCGCGCAGGCGGTCGAGCGCCCGCGCGATGGCCGCGGCCGGCAGCATGTAGCGCGCGTACGGCACGCCGCGATTGGCGGGCAGGTCGTGCTCGCGCACGAAACCGATGGATTCGTACAGCCGCAGCGCCGTCGCCATGATGGGACTCGTGTGCAGCCCGACGGCCGGCGCTTGCGCGCGCCGCGCCCGTTCGAGCGCGGCCGCGACCAGCGCCCGGCCGATGCCGCCGCCGCGCTGCCCGGGCGACACCACCAGCATGCGGATCACCGACCAGTCGTCCGGAAAGATCGCGCTGCGCGGCCGTCCGGGACCCACGTGCACGACGGCCCCTGCCACGACGCCGCCACGTTCGGCCACCAGCAGGTCGCCGTCGCGGGCCAGGTCGGCCATGCGGCCGATGCCCGCGCTGAACGTGGGCCAGTCCTCGTAATCGCCCGCGTACTGCGCGAACGCGGCCAGCGCGACCGCGTTGACGGCGGCGCGGTCGGCTTCGGCGTAGTCGCGGATCATGCCGCCCGCCCCATGTCGCCGTTGTGCCACCACAGCGTCGGATTGTTGTCGGCCAGGTCGCGCAGCAGGTCCCACACGACTTTCACGCGGCGCAGGCGGTACAGGTCCGTCGGCGCCGCCAGCCAGAACGAGCGCTCCGCGAAGAAGCCCGGCAGCACGGGCACGAGGCGGCCGTCGTCCGGCACGGCGTACGGCGGCGCCATCATGAGGCCCATGCCCAGCGACGCGGCCTCGATCTGCGCCGTCATGCCCGAGCAGCACAGCCGGCGGCGCGGCGTGAATCCCAGTTCGTTCAGGTACGACAGCTCGCGGCTCGCGAGGCGGTCCTGCACGTAGTCGACGAAGTCGTGCCGCTCCAGGTCCGCGTGCGTGCGGATCGGCGGGTGCTTCGCCAGGTACACGGGCGCCGCGTACAAATAAAACCGGAACGATGCGAGGCGGGTGACCATGTAGCGCCCCGTGGACGGCGGGTCGAGCATGACGCCGAGATCCGCCTCGCGGTTGGCCAGGTTGGCGAAGCGCGGCAGCGCCAGCAGGTCGATCGACAGGTCCGGATGGTCTTCGAACAGCTTCACGAGCAGCGGCGCCACGACGCGCGTGCCGAACACTTCGGGCACGCCCAGCCGCACGACGCCGGCCGCCGCCACCTCCGCGCCGCCCAGCTGCTCGGTGGCCGCGAGCGCCGCCCCTTCCATCGCCTCGGCGTGCGGCAACAGGGCCTGGCCCATCTCCGTCAGCTCGTAGCCTTCGCGCGAGCGGTCGAACAGGGTGGTGCCCAGCTGCTGCTCGAGGCGGTCGATGCGGCGCGCCACCGTCGTGTGCTCCACGTCCAGGCGGCGCGACGCCCCGGACAGGGTGCCGGCGCGCGCCAGCTCCAGGAAAAACCGCAAGTCCGTCCATTCCGGCAGGCTGTGCATCTGTGTCTCCCCCGTTCCTCCGACCCGTCGCGCATGGGATCGCCATTCGCCGCAGCTTTTTCGGGAACCGTTGTTTGATATCAAGGTGACATATTGTGCACCAGTGCACATTGCCGCTGCAACGTTTTCGGAACAGCGTTTGCGTATGCACAGCAAACCCGTTTTCCGGACGTCGCGACGCGCCGCGCCCTCTGACGCCGCCCCTCATGGGACGTCCCGCGGCACTGTGCATAAATGCACACCCAGTGGGCGCGGCGTTGTCTTTTCAGCCAAATTCAACCGAGGCACACTGTGATGCATGCGAAGACTGAACGCATGACACCACAACAAAATCAGGAGACCTCAATGCGTCTTAGCAAGAAAAAACAGCAGCTGATCCAGCGCTCGGCTGCCGCCCTGCTCGTCCTGTCCGGCGGTGCCGCCGGCGCCGCGCACGCCCAGGATTCGGGTACCGCCAGCGGTGCCGCCGCTGCGACCGACGGCAATATCGAGAAAGTCGTCGTCACCGCGCGCCGGCGCGAGGAAACGCTGCAGGATGTCCCGGTGTCCGTCACTGCGTTCAGCGCCGACCAGCTGTCCAAGCAGGCCGTCCCCGACGTCGTCGCCCTGGCGACGGCGCTGCCGAACACCACCCTGAAGGCGTCGCGCGCCACCAACTCCACCCTCACCGCGTTCATCCGCGGCGTGGGCCAGGCCGACCCGCTGGCCGGCTTCGAATCGGGCGTCGGCATCTACCTGGACGACGTCTACCTGGCACGCCCGCAAGGCGCCGTGGCCGACATCTACGACGTCGAGCGCATCGAAGTGCTGCGCGGCCCGCAGGGCACGCTGTACGGCCGCAACACCATCGGCGGCGCCGTCAAGTACGTCACCCGCAAGCTGGCCCCGCAGACGGACGTGCGCCTGCGCGGCACCCTGGGCAACTACCAGGAACGCGACGCGGTCATCACGGCCAGCACGCCCGTCAACGAGCAGCTGCGCGTGGGCGGCACGGTCGCGCGCTTCAAGCACGGCGGCTACGGCACGAACCTGTTCGACGGCTCGCCGAACTACGACAAGGACCTGAAGGCCGCGCGCCTGTCGGCCGAATGGACGCCGACACCCGACCTGTTCATCCGCCTCGCCGGCGACATCACGCAGGACGATTCGCATCCGAAGAACGGCCACCGCCTCATCGTCGGCCGCACGAGCGGCGCGCCGATCCTGTCGAACGTGTACGACACGAATGCCGAGATGCTGACGGCCCTCGGCCACAAGCAGTCGGTGCGCCAGCACGGCGTCGCCGCCACCGTCGAGTGGAACGTGTCGCCCGAGCTGACGTTCAAGTCGATCACGGCGCAGCGCCAGGACAAGTCGTGGGCGCCGATCGACTTCGATTCGCTGCCCGTCGTCGACATGGAAGTGCCGGCGCTGTACACGAACCGCCAGTTCAGCCAGGAATTCAACCTGACCTACACGGGTCCGACGATCCAGGGCGTGGCCGGCGTCTATTACATCGACGCGAATGCCTACAACAAGTTCGACACGATCCTCGCGGGCGCCGTCCCGACCAGCACCTTCACGAGCGGGAACATCGACACGAAGGCCTGGGCCGCGTACGCCGACGGCAGCTACAACCTGACCGACGTGCTGCAACTGTCGCTGGGCGGCCGCTACACGGTCGACAAGCGCGAGGCCGACATCTACCGCCAGATCTACCTGGGCATGAAAGGCACGCCGGAGATGGGCAACCCGGGCGCGATCCTGTTCCGCACCGACACCGACCTGCGCGGCCTGTCGCGCGAAGACAAGAAGTTCACGCCGCGCATCGCGCTGAACTGGAAGGCGCTGCCGAACCAGAACGTGTACGCGTCGTACTCGAAGGGTTTCAAGGGCGGCGGCTTCGATCCGCGCACGAACGTGGTCGGCACGAAGATCTCGCAGGCGCAGGCCCGGGCCGGCTACAAGCCGGAAACGATCGGCACCTATGAACTGGGCCTGAAATCCTCGTTCAACGGCGGCCGCATCACGACCAACACGGCCGTGTTCTACAGCGACTACAAGGACGTGCAGATCCCGGGCTCGGTGGCGATCGACACCAACGGCGACGGCAAGGACGACAGCTTCGCGGGCATCACGACCAACGCCGGCAAGGCCAAGATCAAGGGCTTCGAATTCGAGGCCGTGGCCCACCTGACGAAGGAATTCTCGCTGTCCGGCATGTACAGCTACATCGACGCCAAGTACGACGAATACATCGTGGCCGGCGTGAACGTGGCCGACCAGCGCCACTTCCAGAACACGCCGCGCAACTCGGCGAACCTGCGCGCCACCTACGAGGTGCCGATGCCGCTGGCGGGCTACAACGGCCGCCTGTCGCTGATCGGCAGCGCGTCGTACCGCGGCCAGACGTACCAGTTCGAGACCCCGTCCGTCATCGACCAGGATGCGTACAAGCTGTACGACGCCAGCATCGTCTGGACCCGTGCCGACGGCAAGATCCGCGCCGGCATCCACGGCAAGAACCTGTCGGACGTGCATTACAAGACGGCGGGCTATCTGTTCCCGACCTTGGGCAACGAAGGCACACTGACGGCCTTCTACGGTGCCCCGCGCACCGTGCAGGGGCCGTTCCAGTACCGCATAAGACCCGCCCCACAGCGTGGCCCGCCCGCCCGCCCTTGTACACCCCGGCGCCCGTAGCGCGGCAG
>CBIHRX010000048.1:0-28313 GCA_966212555.1 uncultured Massilia sp. | reverse complement strand
TCTTCCACGCGCGGCTCGATCACGGCGGCCAGCGCCTGGCGCGACAGCGCACGCGGACCGCGGTCGCCGAGCCCCGGCACTTCCAGCGACTCGCCCGGATCGGCCAATACCTGCTTGGCGACGCCGTAGCGGATCTTGATCTCTTCCGCCTCGCCCGTCGGCGTGCGCAGCGCCATCGCGATGTCGCTCGTGATCTGGTCGCCGGCGATGGGGATCACGGCCGTGTGGCGGATCGCGCCGTCGCTGAAGACCGCGATGTCGGTGGTGCCGCCGCCGATGTCGATCAGCACGACGCCCAGTTCCTTCTCGTCGTTCGTCAGCACGGAATCGGCCGACGCCATCGGCTGCAGGATCAGGTCCGAGACCTCGAGGCCGCAGCGGCGCACGCACTTTACAATATTCTGCACCGCGGACACCGCACCTGTAACAATGTGCACGCGCACCTCGAGACGGATGCCGCTCATGCCGATCGGCTCGCGCACGTCTTCCTGGTTGTCGACGATGAATTCCTGCGGCACCGTGTGCAGCAGCTGCTGGTCGGTCGGGATGTTCACGGCCTTCGCCGTCTCGATCACGCGCGCCACGTCCGTGGCCGTCACTTCCTTGTCCTTGATGGCAACCATGCCGCTCGAGTTGAACGAGCGGATATGGCTGCCGGCGATCCCCGCGTACACGTTGCGGATCTTGCAGTCGGCCATCAGCTCGGCTTCTTCGAGCGCGCGCTGGATGGATTCGACGGTCGCTTCGATGTTGACGACAACGCCTTTCTTCAAACCCTTGGACTCGTGCTGGCCGAGTCCGATCACCTCGTGGCGCCCGTCGGCCATCACCTCGGCCACTACCGCCACCACCTTCGAGGTACCGATGTCGAGGCCGACGATCAGGTTCTTCGCGTCTTTTGTCATGTTTGCTGTCGCCTGCTTAAATTAGATCTGCTTTGTAGTTTTGGTATTTGTTTTTTTCTTGACTGCCGCCTTCACGGGCTTGGTCGCATCCGCCGGCACGGTCAATGCCGCCGAGGACAGCGCCAGACCGTTCGGATAGCGCATGTCGATCGTATCGATGCGTCCTTCCTGCAGTCTAGCCACCAGCTGGGGGTAAATGCTCACCAGCCGCTGCACGCGCCCGTGCAGCGTGTCCTTGTCCTTCTCGCGTCCCAGCTCCACGCTCATGCCGTTGTTCAGCCGGACCGTCCAGGCGTAGCGGTTCGACAGGCTGATCGACTCCGGCGTCAGGCGGATCGGCGCGAACCAGCCGCGCAGTTCCGCGAAGCGCGTCAGTACTTCCTTCTCGCTGCCGGCGGGACCGTCGAACGCAGGCAGTTCGTGGTCCTCGTCGGCCTCGGCCAGGTTGGCCGTGAACACGTCGCCCTTCACCGACAACAGCTTGCCGTCCTCGCCCCACGTGCCGAGCGCCTCGTGCTCTTCCACCTGCACGATCAGCTGGTTCGGCCACTCGCGGCGCACGCTGGCCTTGCGTACCCAAGGCACGGCCTCGAAGGTGGTGCGCACCTGTTCGAGGTCGCTCGTGAAGAAGTTACCGCTGATCTTCCCGAGCACCCCGTTACGCACCGTCAGCTCGTTCACGTGCTGCAGGTCCAGCCCGTACATGCTCTCGACCCGCACCGCGCGCAAGGTGAACATCGGGCGCTGCGACAGCCACCACAATCCCGACGCCACGCACGCGAGCGCCACCAGCGCGGTGAGCGCGCTGGCGGTTGCGTTCAGAGCTCGCACGTCATGCCACATCTTGTTTCCCTAGTCCTTACTTCTTTGCCTGTCCGGCCTTGAGACTGGCCGAGCGCAGGATATCCACACACAGGTCTTCGTAACTCGTGCCCTCGGCCCGCGCCGCCATCGGCACGAGCGAGTGCGTCGTCATCCCCGGCGACGTGTTCACCTCCAGCAGGAACGGTGCATTGTCCGACGCGCGCAGCAGCACGTCGATGCGGCTCCAGCCCTCGCAGCCGAGCGCGCGGTAGGCGTTCACCACGTGCGCCTGGATCGCCTGCGTCGTCGCTGCGTCGAGCGGCGCCGGGCAGTGGTACTTGGTGTCGTCCGTGAAATACTTGTTCTGGTAGTCGTAATTGCCCTCGGGCGCGACGATCTCCACGATCGGCAGCGCGCGCGCGGTGGGGCCGCTGCCCAGCACCGGCACGGAAAACTCCCTGCCCTGGATGAACTGCTCGACCAGCACCACCTTGTCGTACTGGCGCGCCAGGTCGACGGCGGCCTGCAGGCCGGCCGCGTCAAGCACCTTGGTGATGCCGATGGTGGAACCTTCCAGCGGCGGCTTGACGATCAGCGGCAGGCCCAGTTCGGCCACGATGGCATCCGCGTCGACGGCGGCACCGGCGGCGATGGTGACGTAACGCGGCGTCGGCACGCCGGCCGCCAGCCATACGATCTTGGTCGTGACCTTGTCCATGCCGACGCTTGACGCCATCACGCCGCTGCCCGTGTACGGGATGCCCAGCAGTTCCAGCGCACCCTGCAAGGTGCCGTCCTCGCCGTAGCGGCCGTGCAGCGCGATGAACACGCGGTCGAATTTTTCCGCGGCCAGTTCGGCCAGCGAGCGCTCGGCCGGGTCGAACGCGTGCGCGTCGATGCCCTTCGATTGCAGTGCCTGCAGCACGCCGCCGCCGGAGATCAGCGAAATCTCGCGCTCGGCGGACCGGCCGCCGAACAGCACGCCGACCTTGCCGAGGGCCTTCGCTTCGGATTGAGTGATGCTCACGATGCTACCTTTTGATTCGATGTCAGTTGATGGGGAACGCCGCCGATGGAGCCGGCGCCCATGGTCAGCACGACGTCGCCGTCGCGCGCCACCTTGAGGATCGTCGCCGGCATGTCGGCGATCGCTTCCACGAAAACCGGTTCGACCCCGCCGCCCGCACGCAGCGCACGCGCGAGCGCGCGGCCATCCGCCGCCACGATCGGGGCCTCGCCGGCCGGATACACCTCGGCCAGCAGCAGCACGTCCGGCGCGGCCAGCACCTTGACGAAGTCCTCGAACAGGTCGCGGGTGCGGGAATAGCGGTGCGGCTGGAACGCCAGCACGAGGCGGCGGCCCGGGTAGGCGGCGCGCGCGGCGGCCAGCGTCACTTGCGCTTCCACCGGGTGGTGGCCGTAGTCGTCGACGAGCGTGAAGCTGCCGCCCTGCGGCAGTTCGATCTCGCCGTAGCGCGTGAAGCGCCGGCCCACGCCGTTGAATTCGCGCAGGCCCTGCGCCGTCGCCTCGTCCGCCACGCCGATCTCGCGCGCGATCGCGATCGCGGAGCAGGCGTTCAGCACGTTGTGCATGCCCGGCTGGTTCAGCACGAAGTCCGTGTCCGGATAGCCCTGCTGGCGCACGGTGAAATGCATCTGGATGCCGACGGCGCGCGCGTTCAGGGCGCGCACTTCGGCCTCTTCCGAGAAGCCATACGTCGTCACCGGCTTGGTGACCTGCGGCAGGATAGCCCGCACGTTGGCGTCGTCGATGCACATCATGGCGCGGCCATAGAACGGCAGGCGGTGCGTGAAGTTGACGAACGCCGCCTTCAGCTTCTCGAAGTCGTGCTCGTACGTCTCCATGTGGTCGGCGTCGATGTTGGTGATTACCTCGATCATCGGCGACAGGTTCAGGAACGACGCATCCGATTCGTCCGCCTCGGCCACGATGTAGTCGCCCGTGCCCAGCTTCGCGTTGGCGCCGGCGCTGTTCAGGCGGCCGCCGATGACGAACGTCGGGTCCAGGCCGCCCTGCGCGAGCACGGACGCGACGAGGCTCGTCGTCGTCGTCTTGCCGTGCGTGCCGGCGATGGCGATGCCGCGCTTCAGGCGCATCAGCTCACCCAGCATGATGGCGCGCGGGACGATGGGGACTTTCGCGGCGCGCGCGGCGACGACTTCCGGATTCGCTTCGTTGACGGCGGTCGACGTGACGACGGCATCCGCGCCCGCGATGTTCTCCGCCGCGTGGCCGATGCGCACGTCCGCGCCCAGCTGCTGCAGGCGCTGGCTGGCCGCGTTCGACGCGAGGTCCGAGCCCGACACTTTATAGCCGAGGTTCAAAAGCACTTCCGCGATGCCGCTCATGCCGCTGCCGCCGATGCCGACGAAGTGAATGTGTTTGATCTTGTGTTTCATTGTCCGCCGTTCGCCAGTTCTTCAAGTACGCGCGCGATCGCCGCATTGGCGTCGCGCCGCCCCACCGCCTGCGCCGCCTCGGCCATTGCCAGGCAGTCGTCGCGCGTGGTGGTTTGCAGCAGCCTTGCCAGCTGCTGCGGATTCAGTTCGCCCTGCGGCAGGTGCACGGCCGCCTTCTGTCCCGCCATCCAGATCGCGTTGTCGCGCTGGTGGCTGGTCGTGCTGGCGACGAACGGCACGAGCACGCTCGCGACGCCCGCCGCTGTCAGTTCCGACAGGGTGACGGCACCCGCGCGGCAGATCACGAGGTCCGCGTTCGCGTATTCCGCCGCCATGTCGTCGATGAAGTCGACGACGTTCGCCTGCACGCCCGCCTGGGCATATGCCGCACGCAGCGCATCGATGTTCTTCTTGCCCGACTGGTGGGTGACCGTCGGCCGCAGGCCTTCCGGAATCAGCGCGAGCGCGGCCGGCACGCTGTCGTTCAGCACCTTGGCGCCCAGGCTGCCGCCCACGACGAGGATGCTCAGCGGACCGGTGCGGCCCGCGAAGCGGTGGCCCGGCGACGGCATCTCGAGGATTTCCTTGCGCACCGGGTTACCGGTGACGACCGCTTTGCCTGCGGCCTTGCCGAAATCGGCCGGGAAGCCGAACAGCACGCGCTGCGCGAGCGGCGTCAGCGTCTTGTTCGACAGCAGCAGGGCCGCATCCGCGTTCACGAGCGCGAGCGGAATGCCGCGCGAACGCGCCATCATCCCGCCCGGCACCGTCACGTAGCCGCCCATGCCCAGCACGACGTCCGGCTTGCGCAAGGCGAGATACTTGCGGCACGAGGCAAAGCTGGCGACGAGCTTGAACGCGCCCGACACCGTGTGCGCGATGCCCTTGCCGCGCATGCCGGCGAAGTCGATCGAATCCATCGGGATGCCGTGCTTCGGCACGATGTCCTTTTCCATGCCGTGCTGCGTGCCGAGCCACGAGACTTCCCAGCCGCGCTCGCGCATCGATTGCGCGATGGCGATGCCGGGGAAGATGTGGCCGCCGGTGCCGGCCGCCATGATCATGAGTCTCTTCGTCATTGGCGGCCTCCCCGCATCCGTACCCGGTTTTCGTAATCGATGCGCAGCAGGATCGCGAGGCCGACGCAGTTGAACAGCACGCCGGAACCGCCATAGCTCATCAGCGGCAAGGTCAGGCCCTTCGTGGGCAGCAGGCCCAGGTTCACGCCCATGTTGATGAACACCTGCACGCCGATCCAGATGCCGATGCCCTTCGCGGCGAGGCCGGCGAAGTGCTGTTCCAGCGCGATGGCCTGACGGCCGATGTCGAAGGCGCGCTTGACGAGCCAGTAGAACAGGCCGATCACGACGAGCACGCCGACGAGACCCAGTTCCTCGCCGATGACGGCCATGATGAAGTCCGTGTGCGCTTCCGGCAGGTAGTGCAGCTTTTCCACGCTGCCGCCCAGGCCCACGCCGAAGAACTCGCCGCGGCCGAATGCGATCAGCGAGTGCGTCAGCTGGTACGCCTTGTCCAGCGCATTGCCCTCTTCCCACGGGTTCATGTACGCGAACATGCGCGCGCGGCGGAACGGCGACAGCGCGATGATGGTCGAGAACACGAGTACCAGAACAGCGCCGATGCCGCCGAACCAGATCATGTTGAAGCCGCCCAGGAACAGGATGCCCATCGAGATGCAGACGACGACGCCGAACGCGCCCAGGTCGGGCTCCAGCATCAGCAGTGCGCCCACGAGCGCCATCGCGGCGGCCATCGGCATGAAGCCTTTGGTCAGCTTGTGCATGTACTGCTGCTTGCGCACCGTGAAGTCGGCCGCGTACAGCACGGACACCACCTTCATGATCTCGGACGGCTGCAGGTTGAAGATCTTCAGCGACAGCCAGCGCCGGGCGCCGTTGACGACCACGCCGACGCCGGGGATCAGCACGAGCGCCAGCAGCACGAGCGTGGCGACGAACATCAGCGGCGCGAAGCGCTGCCACGTCGCGACGGGGATGCGGAAGACGAACAGGCCCGTCACCATCGAGATCGTGATGAACATGGCCTGGCGCACCAGGAAGTAATTATTCTTGCCGGCCAGGTAGGCGAACTTGGGCGAGTCCGGCAGCGCGACCGACGCCGAATACACCATCACCATCCCGAACAACATCAGGAGCACCACGACCCACACGAGCGGCTGGTCGTATTCCATCATGCGCGACGGCCGTGCGCGCGTCGCGATAGGCGCGTCGCTCGCACTGCCGCCGAACTTGAAGGGAATCTGGAACGCCATCAGATCTCCTGCCCCTTCTCGAGCGCGATGTCGCGCACGGCGTCGACGAACACCTGCGCGCGGTGCGCGTAATTCGTGAACATGTCCAGGCTCGCGCATGCGGGCGACAGCAGCACGACGTCGCCGGATTTCGCCAGGCCGCTCGCGCGGCGCACGGCTTCCGGCAGGCCGGGCAGCTCGAAGGACGGCACGCCGGTGGGCGCCAGCGCGGCGCCGATGGCGGGGCCGTCGCGGCCGATCAGCAGCACGGCGCGCACGTAGCGCGAGCACGGGCCGGCCAGCGGGCTGAAATCCTGGCCCTTGCCGTCGCCGCCCGCGATCAGGAGGATCTGGCGGTCCGTCTCGCCGAACGTTTTACCCAGGCCTTCCAGCGCGGCGACGGTCGCGCCCACGTTCGTGCCCTTGGAATCGTCGTAGTACTCGACGTTGTCGATGCTGGTGATCAGTTCGACGCGGTGCGGCTCGCCCTGGTATTCGCGCAGGCCGTGCAGCAGCGGCGCCAGCGGCAGGCCGACGGACCGGCACAGCGCCAGCGCGGCCAGCGCGTTGGAGGCATTGTGCAGGCCGCGGATGCGCAGCGCGTCGGCGGGCATCAGGCGGTTGACGACGACTTCGACCGGCTCCGGCGCCTCGTTCTTCTTTTTCTTCTTCTCGGGTTCTTCACCCGGATTCGCATTCGCCAGCCACAGCACGCCCCGCTCGTTGACGAGACCGAAGCTGCCCGGCGCATCCGGTTCGCCCGTGCCGAACGTCGTCACGCTTGCGCCCGGCGCCGCCATGCCCATCACGGTCGCATCGTCGCGGTTCAGCACGCGCACGGTGTCGGCACCGAAGATGCGCGCCTTGTCGGCGGCATAGGCGGCCATGCTGCCGTGCCAGTCGAGGTGGTCCTGCGTGATGTTCAGGACCGTCGCGGCGTCCGGATTCAGGCTGTACGTCGTGTGCAGCTGGAAGCTGGAGAGTTCCAGCACCCACGCCTGCGGCAGTTCATTTCCCAACTGAGTTGCGTCGATCACTTCGCGCAGCACGTCCAGCGCGGCGGGGCTGATGTTCCCGGCGACCTTGGTCGTGAGGCCGGCGCGGCGGCACAGCAAACCGGTGAGGCTCGTCACCGTCGTCTTGCCGTTCGTGCCAGTGATGGCGATGACCTTCGGGGCATACCCCGTCTCCGCCTTCAGGTTCGACAGCGCTTGCGCGAACAGCTCGATCTCGCCCCACAGCGGCACGTGGCGTGCTGCGGCGGCCGGCGCGATCTCGGCCAGTTCACGGTCCGGCGCAAGGCCGGGACTGACGGCGACGAAGTCGACGCCGTCCAGCAGGCTTGCGGCGAACGGGCCCGCGACGAATTCGGCATCCGCCACGCCGGCGCGCAACGCGGGCAGGCGTGCAGGTTCTGCGCGCGTATCGGCCACGCGCACGCGGGCGCCGCAGCGCGCGAGCCACAGCGCCATCGCCAGGCCCGATTCGCCGAGCCCCAGTACCAGTGCGGTTTTGCCGTCGTAGTTCATATCAGCGCAGTTTGAGGGTGGAGAAGCCGATCAGGACCAGGATCATCGTCACGATCCAGAAACGGACGACGACCTTGGTTTCCTTCCAGCCCTTCTGTTCGAAATGGTGGTGCAGCGGCGCCATGAGGAACACGCGCCGTCCCTGGCCATACTTCCGCTTCGTGTACTTGAACCAGCTGACCTGGATGATCACGGACAGCGTCTCGGCGACGAACACGCCACCCATGATGAACAGGACGATCTCCTGGCGCACGATGACGGCGATGGTGCCGAGCGCGCCACCCAGCGCCAGCGCGCCCACGTCGCCCATGAACATCTGCGCGGGGTGCGCGTTATACCAGAGGAAGGCCAGGCCCGCGCCCGCCATCGCGCCGCAGAAGATCAGCAGTTCGCCGGCGCCCGGGATGTGCGGGATGAACAGGTATTTCGAGTAGGTCGCGTTACCGGTGAGATAGGCGAACAGGCCCAGCGCGCCGCCCACCATCACGGTCGGCATGATGGCGAGGCCGTCGAGACCATCCGTGAAATTGACGGCGTTCGACGCGCCCACGATCACGCAGTACGTGAGCGCGATGAAGCCCCACACGCCCAGCGGATAGCTGATGGTCTTGAAGAACGGGACGATCAGGTCGGCCTTCGGCGGCAGGTCCATCGAGAAGCCGGACTGCACCCACGCGAAGAACAGCTGCCACACTTCCCACGGCGTCGCGGCCGACACGGAGAACGCGAGGTACAGCGACGACGTGATGCCGATCAGCGACATCCAGAAATACTTCTCGCCCGAGCGCATGCCCTCGGGGTCCTTGTAGACGACCTTGCGGTAGTCGTCGACCCAGCCGATGGCGCCGAAGCCGAGCGTCACGACGAGCACGGGCCAGATCAGGCGGTTGGAGAGGTCGCACCACAGCAAGGTCGACACGCCGATGGCGATCAGGACGAGCACGCCGCCCATGGTCGGGGTGCCGTGCTTGGTCAGGTGGGTCTGCGGACCGTACGTGCGCACGGCCTGGCCGACCTTCATCTCGGTGAGCTTGCGGATCACGGCCGGACCGCACAGCATGCCGATGCTGATCGCGGTGATCGTCGCGAACACGGCGCGGAACGTAATGTAGTTAAAAACGCGCAGCGGACCGATGTAGTCCTGAAAATATTGTGCGAGCCAAAGCAGCATAAGTCTAGTGGGCTTCCTTGCCGGTGTTGGTTGATGCGGTCAGGTGTTGGACCACGCGTTCCATCTTCATGAAGCGCGAGCCCTTCACCAACACAGTTGCGTCAGATTTGCTGCCCAGTTGTTGATCCAGTGCTGCCAATAATTCGTCGAACTGCTCGTAGTGTTGCGCTCCCGATCCGACCATGTGGCGAGCCAGTTCGCCGGTCGCGAGCACGGTGTCGATGCCGCGACTTGCGGCATACGCACCGATTTCCTGGTGAAACTCAGGTCCTTGCGTGCCAACTTCGCCCATGTCGCCCAGCACGAGGATGCGCGGCGACGGGTATTGCGCGAGCACGTCGATGGCCGCGCGCACGGAGTCGGGGTTGGCGTTGTACGTATCGTCGATGATGGCGGCGCCGCTCGTCGCCTGCTTGCGCTGCAGGCGGCCGCTGACGGGCGCGAACGCTTCCAGGCCGCGCACGATGGCGTCGACGGGGATGCCGGCCGCGAGGGCGCAGGCGGTGGCGGCCAGGGCGTTGCGGACGTTGTGGGTGCCGGCGGCGTTCAGGCGCACCACAAACTCGTCATCCCCGCGCAGGCGGGGATCCATGCTGACATCGCGTGCCTGCGTATTTTGCGACGCTGGTGCGCTCAGCATGGGTTCCCGCTTGCGCGGGAACGACGTGATTTTGAGCTCGCTGCCAAAATCGGTTGCCGTGTACGTCGCACTCACATCGCATTCATCGCTCAGGCCGAACGTCAGCACTTCACGATCCCCGGCCAGTCCGCGCCACAGGTCGGTGTATTCGTCATCCCCCGGGAACACGGCCACGCCGTCCGCCGGCAGCGCCTGCAGCACGGCGCCGTTCTCGCGCGCCACCGCTTCCACGGTATGCATGAATTCCTGGTGTTCGCGCTGCGCGTTGTTGACGAGGGCGACGGTCGGCTCGGCGATGGCGGCCAGGCGCGCGATCTCGCCCGGGTGGTTCATGCCCAGCTCCACGACGGCGGCCTTGTGCTCGCCGGTCAGGCGCGTCACGGTCAGCGGCACGCCGATCTCGTTGTTCAAATTGCCCTGCGTAGCCAGGCGGCCCTCCGCGCCGAAGGCGGCGACGAGAATGGCCGAGATCATTTCCTTGACCGTCGTCTTGCCGTTGCTGCCCGTGACGCCGATGACGGGAATGGCGAAACGGCGGCGCCAGAAGTTGCCGATGCGGCCCAGCGCGGCGAGCGTATCCGGCACGACGATGGCCGGCAACGGATAGTGGTCGGGGAGCTTCTCGACGACGACGGCCGCCACCGGCTTGTCGACCAGCTGGCCGAGGAAGTCGTGGGCATCGAAGCGGTCGCCGCGCAGGGCGACGAACAGCGACCCCGGCATCACCTGCCGGCTGTCGGTCGACACACCCTGGAAGTACGCGTCGCGCGTCACGTGCGCGCCGTCGATGGACGCCACCACTTGCTCGATCGAGCCACGAATCATCAGACAGTCCTCATCATGGTGAGCCGCGCGGTCAGCGCCAGCGCGGCGTGGTCGGCATCGGAAAACGGAATCTTCCGGCCCTTGATTTCCTGGTACGGCTCATGGCCCTTCCCCGCCAGCAGGATCACGTCCGGCTTGGCGGCATGCTTCACGGCCGACAGGATCGCGGCGGCGCGGTCTTCGATGGCCTGGTGCGTCGACGTCGGATGCTGCGGGTCCATGCCGGCCACGATCTGCTCGATGATGGCGCGCGGTTCCTCGCTGCGCGGGTTGTCGCTCGTGACGAGCACGTGCTCCGCCATCTGCGCGATGCGGCCCATCTGCGGGCGCTTGCCCGGATCGCGGTCGCCGCCGCAGCCGAACACGCACCACAGCTGGCCGCCGCGCTCCTGCGCGACCTGGCGCAATGCTTCCAGCGTCTTTTCCAGGGCGTCCGGCGTGTGCGCGTAGTCGATCACGACCATCGGCGCATCCTGCCCACCGAGCTGCTGCATGCGGCCCGGCGCGGGCACGAGCGCTTCGACGGCGTCGAGCGCGGCGCGCAAGTCGACACCTTTCGCCAGCAGCGCGCCCAGCACGGCCAGCACGTTGCTCGCGTTGAAGTGGCCCACCATGTGCGTGCGGGCGACGGCGCTGCCGTACGGCGACTCGATGTGGAATTCGCTGCCGTTCGGGCGGCTGCGCAGGTTGGCCGCGCGCAGCACGGCCACGCCGTCCAGCACCGGTTGCTCATGCACGGCACGCAAGGTATAGCCGAGGACGGCCACTTCCGGCCGCGCGCCGCGCAGGTGCTGCGCGATGCGCACGCCCGCGTCGTCGTCCAGGTTGACGACGGCCGTCTTCAGGCCCGGCCAGTCGAACAGCCGGCGCTTGGCTTCTTCGTACGCCGCCATGTCGCCGTGGTAGTCGAGGTGGTCGCGCGTGAGGTTCGTGAACACGGCCACGTCGAAATGCATGCCGGCCGTGCGGTGCTCCACGAGGCCGATCGACGACACCTCGATCGCGAGCGACGTCGCGCCCGCGTCGCGCAGGCGCGCGAGTTCCGTCGCCAGCAGCACGGCGTCCGGCGTCGTGTAGCCGGTGACGTCGAATTCCGGTTCGGAGCGGCCGCGCACGAGGCCCACGCCCAGCGTGCCGATGACGGCCGCGGTCTCGTGCAAATGCGCCAGTGCCTGCGCGGTCCACAGCGCGCATGACGTCTTGCCGTTCGTGCCCGTGACGCCGACGGTGAACATGGCCGCATCCGGTGCGCCGTAGACCGCGTGCGCGATCGGGCCGGCGTTCTTTTTGAGATCGGCGACGGCGAGATGGGGGACCTCCAGCGCGGGCTCCCATGCGAAATCGCGGTCGTCGTACACGACGGCGGCGGCACCGTTCTCGATGGCGGAACGGATGAAGCGGCGGCCGTCGGCGGCTTCGCCCGGATAGGCGAAGAACACGTCGCCGCCGCGCACGCGGCGCGAGTCGGAAACGAGACGGCCGCCTGGTGCGGCGGCCCGGATCCAATCGATGATCTTTGGCGTCTCGGCCATCAATTACTCTCCTCGAAAGGATGTTCCGGAATGATGATGTCGGTGACCGTGGAGTCGGGCGGCACGTTGGCGGCCCGCAGTGCATTCGCCGCCAGCGCCGCGAACGTCGGCGCCGCGACCGCGCCGCCGGTGTGGAACGGTCCGGACGGATCGTCGATCATCACGGCGATGACGAAGCGAGGATTGCTCATCGGCGCGATGCCGACGAAGTTGCCGACGTAGTGCGTCTGCGAATAGCGGCCGTTGATGACTTTCTGCGCCGTACCGGTCTTGCCGCCGACGCGGTAACCGGCCACCTGCGCCTGCGACGCCGTACCTTGCGGGCTCACGACGGATTCGACCATCGTGCGCATCTGCGCGGCCGCCTTCGGCGAGATGATCTGCTGGCCGACCGGCTTGCCGGTCACCTTCTGGAACGACAGCGGGATGACGTCGCCGTCGCGCGCGAAGATCAGCCAGGCGTGCGCCAGCTGCAGCAGCGACATCGAGATGCCCTGGCCGAACGACATGTTGGCCTTGGCGACGATCGGCCACGATTTGTAGGGACGCACGCGGCCGGCCGCGGCGCCCGGGAAACCGTAGCGCGGCGCCTGGCCGAAGCCGACCTTGGTGAACATCTCCCACATCTCCTGGGCCGACAGCATCTCCGAGATCTTGGTCGTGCCGATGTTCGACGATTTCTGGATGATCGTGGTGACGTCGATGACGCCATGCGGGTGGGTATCGCGGATCGTGTGGCCGCCCGTCTGGTAACGGCCGTTGCCCGTGTCGAACAGCGTGGTCGGCTTGATCAGGCCCTTGTCCAGCGCCAGCGCGACGGTGAACGGCTTGAGGGTCGATCCCGGCTCGAAGGTGTCGGTGATGACGCGGTTGCGCAGCTGCTCGCCCGTCAGGCGCGAGCGGTCGTTCGGGTTGTAGGTCGGCCAGTTGGTCAGCGCCAGCACTTCGCCCGTGTGCACGTCCAGCACGACGGCGGCGCCGGCCTTGGCGTGGAACTTCTCCACCGCGTCCTTGATGCTGTTGAAGGCGATGTACTGCAGCTTGGAGTCGACGGAAAGGGTGAGGTCCTTGCCGTCGTGCGGCTCGCGCGACAGGCCCACGTCTTCGACGATGCGGCCCAGGCGGTCCTTGATCACGCGCCGGCTGCCCGTCTGGCCCACGAGGTTCTTCTGCTGCGCGAGTTCGATGCCTTCCTGGCCCACGTCCTCGACGTTCGTGAAGCCGACGACGTGCGCCATCACCTCGCCCTGCGGGTAATAGCGCTTGTATTCCTTGCGCGTGTCGATGCCGTCGATGCCGAGCTTCTCGATCTTGGCGATGACGTCCATCTCCACCTGGCGCTTCAGGTAGACGAAGGTACGGTCCGAGTCGAGTTTCTTGAGCAGGTCGGCCTCGGGCAGCTCGAGCAGCTGCGCCAGTTCGCGCAGCTTGGGACGCGGCGAATTCAGCACGTCCTCGGGGATCGCCCACACGGCCTTCACCGGCAGCGACGACGCGAGCACGATGCCGTTGCGGTCGAAGATCTTGCCGCGCGTGGCCGGCAGTTCGAGCGTGCGCTCGTAGCGGCTCGCGCCCTGCTTCTGCAGGAAGCGGTTGGAGACGCCCTGCAGCCACAGCGCGCGTCCGGCCAGCGCGAGGAAGGCGGCGAACAGCACGAACAGGACGACGCGCGAGCGCCAGTCCGGCAGCCGCACGGCCAGCACGGGGCTCTTGGAAAACGCCACGCCCTTGGCGGCGGCGACGCGGGATCCGTTGGTGCCGGCCTTCATTTACCGCCTTCCGTCAGGTATTGGGTACGCGCCGGCGACAGCGGCGCCATGTCCAGCTGCGAGCGCGCGATCTGCTCGATGCGCTCGTTCTTGCCGAGAGTGGACTGGTCGAGCTGGAGCTGCGCCCAGTCGATCTCGAGCTGGCGCTGCTGCTGTACCAGCTTTTCCTGGTCGATGAACAGGTGGCGCGCCTGGTAGCGCGCGTTCACGACCGACAGCGCGCAGCCGACGAGGAGCGCCGTCAGCACGACGTTCAGCTTGCCCGTCATGCTTGCGCTCCCAGCCGTTCGGCCACGCGCAGGACCGCCGAGCGGGCGCGCGGATTGGCGTCGACTTCCACGCCGGAGGGTTTCGTCTTGCTGATCAACTTCATCAAGGGCTTGGGCAAATCGACGGCGCGGATCGGCAGCCGGCGGTCCGGCTGCTCGACCTTGGCCTTCGACGCCAGGAACTGCTTGACCATGCGGTCTTCCAGCGAGTGGAAGCTGATCACGGACAGGCGCCCGCCGGGCGCCAGCAGTTCAAAGGCGGCGTTCAGACCTGCTTCAAGGTCCTCAAGCTCTTGATTGATGAAAATCCGGATAGCCTGAAAGGTGCGGGTTGCCGGATCCTTGCCTTTCTCCCTGGTTTTGACCGCGTTTGCCACGATTGCGGCAAGCTGTCGTGTGCTTGAAATTGGTTCGACTGCCCGGCCAGCAACAATCGCCTTTGCAATCTGAAAAGCAAACCGTTCTTCCCCATAATCCCGAATCACCTTTTCCAGTTGTTTCTCCGGCACTTCGGCCAGCCAGGCGGCGGCGGAAATACCCCGTGTCGTATCCATCCGCATGTCCAGGGGACCATCGTTGCGGAAGCTGAACCCGCGGCTCGCATCGTCGACCTGGGGCGAGGAAATGCCCAGGTCCAGCAGGATGCCGTCGACCTGGTGCACGCCCCGTGCCGCCATCGCCTCGCGCATCGTCGCGAAGCTGTCGTGCACGATCGAAAAGCGCGGATCGTTCATCTGTTCGGCCGTCGCGATCGCCTGGGGATCCTTGTCGAAACCGATCAGGCGTCCCTCGGGCGCCAGTTTCGACAGGATCAGCCGGCTATGACCGCCGCGGCCGAACGTGCCATCTATATAAATGCCTGCCGTGCGATCGCCTTCGAGGGCGAGTGCATCGACTGCTTCATCCAGCAGCACCGTACGATGCTGCAAACCGGGCACCGGCTGAGTCACATTCATGCGGCGCCTTAGAAGGAGAAATTGGAAAGGACATCGGGCATGCCACCCGCGACGGCTTGGGCCTCGTTTTCTGCCAGCTTGGCGGCGTCCCAGATCTCGAAATGAGTCCCCATCCCGAGCATCATCACTTCCTTCTCCAAACCAACTGCATTGCGCAGCTCGGGCGAAATGAGCACCCGACCCGCGCCGTCCATCTCGACATCGCAGGCGTTCCCCAGGAAAATGCGTTGCCACGCGCGCGCCGACATCGGCCAGGCGGCGATCTGTTCGCGATGTTCTTCCCACACCGGGCGCGGGAAAAACAACAGGCAACCATGCGGGTGTTTCGTGAGCGTCATACGGCCTTCACATTGCTGCATCAAGGCGTCGCGATGCTTGGCCGGTATTGACATCCGTCCTTTGGCATCGAGATTGATCGCTGACGCGCCCTGAAACACGTTGTACCTAGTTTTGGAGAGTTATCAGACTGATTATTTTTAGGCGCCGGGAGACCCACCGATCTCCCACAAAACTGCACTTTTTGCCACCGTTTCCCACTTTAGAGGAAGCGTTGTCTGTGGTCAAGCGAATTCACGTTTGGAAAACGGCGAAATTGCCAATGAAACCAATGACTTAGCGAACTTACTTGACGGAACCTCAAGTAAAAATGTTGAGCAAAATTAGGCACTTAGGTAAAACAATGCATGTGCCACCTCATCTGCACACATGTGTTTTACCCTTGATAAAGGACAAGACCTGACTGTCGGTAGGTTGCCTTATGGCAACACGGGCAACACGGCAGGAAGCGTGATTTCATCCCGTGCGGGTTAGAATGGAGGCGAGGAAAGCACCCGGCCGTTTCCGGGAACCTCGCAGTATAAGTGAGTCCGTACTACCGTGCAGGAGAACGCCATGAGTATCACCTTGGCCCGCAGCCGCGCTGTTTATGATCTCAATGAAGTCCAGGGCGCGCTCGACCGCAGCCGCGGACGTTCGCCCGAGCTCGAGGCGTTCTATGAACGCATGCTCGAGACCGGCGCCGAACGTTTCGTCACCACCCCCTCATCCACCGACGCTCTCGATCCGCTGTTGGAGGAATGCCCCAATTTCGACGAAGTGCTGGACGACCTCGCGCGTTACCTGCGTTTGGCCCATGCTGGCGATAAAGGGTTTAACGTCATGCCGATCCTGCTGCTGGGCGGCCCGGGCGTGGGCAAGACCCATTTCGCCAAGCGGCTGGCGAAGGTCATGCAGACGGATTGCGAACTGATCAGCATGAACGCGTTGTCGGCCGGTTTCGTCATCACGGGCAGCTCGGCCAGCTGGCGCGGGGCCAAGTGCGGCAAGGTGGCCGAACGCCTCGTGCGCGGGCAGTTCGCGAACCCGGTGATCGTTCTGGACGAGGTGGAAAAGGCGACGGGCTCCTCGCAATCCGACCCGCTCGCGGCGCTGTATCAATTACTGGAGCCGGAAACGGCCAGCGCCTTCCGCGACGAATTCATCGACGTCGACATCGACGCCTCGCAGATCTTCTGGGTGCTGACGGCGAACTCCACCGAAGGTATCCCGCACCCGCTGCTGAACCGGATGGCCGTCTACGAAGTCCCGGCGCCGACGCCGGAACAGGCGGCCGGCATCGCCCAGCGCATGTATGCCGGCCTGCTGCGCGAACTGAACCTGGCGGCGTTCGACCCGATGCTGGGCGACGTCGTGCTGGACAAGCTGGCGGGGGTGTCGCCCCGCGATTTGCGCAAGACCCTGCTGGATGGCCTCGGCTATGCGGTGGCGGACGGACGCGCGCACGTGAAGGTGGACGACATCCGCCTCAAGCCGACACCGGGCAAGGGGCGGATCGGGTTTTAGCGCTCAGAACTCTTCCCATTCGTCGCCCGCGCCGGCGCCGGCCAGGTGCCTGGCGCGCGGCGGTCGGGCGGGCGCCCTGGCCGGCGCGGCAGGTTTCTTCCGTACCGGCGGCGCGATGGCCGGCGCCGCCTGCCTGGGCTGCACGGCGGGCACCGGCATGGCCCGGTCGTGCGCGCCGCCCACCCTGAACACGGCAACCGTCTGCGCCAGCTTGGCGGCCTGTTCCCGCAGCTGCTCGGACGCCGCGGCCGCTTCCTCGACGAGCGCAGCGTTCTGCTGGGTGGCCTGGTCCATCTGCGCAATCGCGAGCTGCACCTGCCCGATGCCTTGCGTCTGCTCCTGGCTGGCCGCGCTGATCTCGCCCATGATGTCCGCCACGCGGCGGATGCTGTCGACCACGTCCCGCATCGTCGTTCCGGCCTGATCGACCAGCCTGCTGCCCGCGTCCGCCTTCTGGACGGAGTTGTCGATCAGCGCCTTGATTTCCTTCGCGGCGGCCGCGCTGCGCTGGGCCAGGCTGCGCACTTCGGACGCCACCACGGCAAAGCCCCGCCCCTGCTCGCCGGCACGGGCCGCCTCGACGGCCGCGTTCAGGGCGAGGATATTGGTCTGGAAGGCGATGCCGTCGATGACCGCAATGATGTCGACGATCTTGCGCGCCGATTCGTTGATCGCGCCCATGGTCTCGACGACTTCCGTCATCACCGCGCCGCCCTTTTCCGCCACTTCCGATGCGGACACGGCGAACTGGTTCGCCTGGCGCGCGTTGTCCGCGTTCTGCTTCACGGTCGACGTCAGTTCTTCCATCGACGACGCCGTTTCTTCCAGCGACGATGCCTGCTCTTCGGTGCGCGACGACAGGTCGGCGTTGCCGGACGCGATCTGGTGCGACGCGGAGGCGATCGTTTCGGTGCCGCTGCGCACCTCGCCGACGATGTCCACCAGCGCTTCGTTCATGTCGCGCAGGGCTTGCAGCAGCTGGCCGGTTTCGTCCGCCGAGCGCACCTCGATGCGCGTGCTCAGATCGCCGGTGGCCACGGTGCGGGCCACGTCCACCGCCTGCCGCAGGGGGCCCGTGATCGACCGCGTGATCCAGATGGCCACGGCGGTACCCAGCGCGAGCGCCAGTACCGCCAATCCCATCAGCCAGGTACTGGTTGTCCGGTAGGTGTCCTCGGCAGCGCGGCCGCTGTCGAGCACGCGCGCATCCTGCAGCTTGATCAATTCGCGCACGGCGTCGAAATAGCTGTGCTGGTCCTTGCGAACCTGGGTCAACAGGAACGTCGCGGCTTCCGTTTTTTTACCGGCCTCCATCAGGTCGAGAAAGGCCTGCTGCGACGTGCGGTACACCTCCCTGGCATCCTGCACGGCTTTCAGCTTGATCTTGCCGTCGTCGGATTTGATCAGGGCCGCCAGCTTGTCGAGATTGGCGGTATTTTCCTGCCTGTTCTGGAGCACGGCCTGCCGTTCCCGCGCCACTTCCTCGGGCTTGTCCCACAACAGCATATTGCGCATGGCGCGGGCATTGCGGTTGACGACATCGAGGCTTTCGTAGGCGAGGACCGTCTTCGGATAATCCTCGTCGACGATCTTCGACGTACCTTCATTCAGCAGCTTCAGGCTGGCGATGCCGAACCAGATGCATGCCGCCAGCAGGACGAGCAGCAGCCCGAAGGCGCCGCCCAGCCGGGTACCGATTTTCCAGTGTTTGATGTTCATTCCGTTTCCATTTTCGAGACCAGCGTTCAGAAAAATGTGTCACAGCATGAGAAGCAAACGGCATCTTACTTCATTGCATCAGTGCATTGTTTGATGCGGCTCCGGGCCCTGTGGAGTACGTCATCCCGTTTGTGGATCGACGCGCGGCTTTTTTTGGCGGCGCTGGTCCGTGTCCGTGTCTGCGACCCCGGATGCATCGACCACCCTTGCGCGCGCGCCCGGCCTGCCGCACCGCCTGTTCGGGCACATGTACGCGCTCCAGTGGGTCTTGCACATTTTGGCGGTGCACAGCGTGCACGACGCAAGGTCCTGGCTCGTGCAGTCTGCCGCGCCCGTGCATTGCACGGGCTTGCGCTTCGCCTTGACCGTGCGGCGGCCGCCCGCCTGTCCCTTGGGTGGCTTGTAATCGTCGAAACTCGGCTTCTTGTCCGGCGTGCCCGCGCCCCTGCCCTTCCGTATCTCGTCCTTTTTATCCTTCAGCCTCGCATTCATGCCGTTGCCCAGGTCGGTGTACGTGGCGAGCCCGAGCGAACTCTGGATGGCCGCGTCGAACGGCGCCGCCGCCGCGCCTTCGAGCAGCGTCCTGTCCCGGTACGTCTTGACGGCAAGCGCCTTGTCCTTCATGTAGCACACCGAAAAACAGGCGTTTTCCCAAATGATGACCACAATGTCGCCGGCATGGTCGACCTCGTTGCCGGCCTCGATCACATGGCTGACGTCGCGCGCACCGTACGAAATCTCGATGCCGGTGGCATAGGTGTCGACACTCTTGGCTTTGAGGCGCTGGAGCACGTCCGCGTGCGGGTGGTTGTAGCCGTAGTGCGCGCCCTGGATGATCGCCACTTTCGCGTTGACCCTGTTCAGGAAAGGCGTCGTCGTGGCCTTCTCCGAACCGTGGTGGCCGCATTTGACGATATGGAGATCGCGGACAGCCAGATGGGCTTCCCTCTCCTCCAGGTCGCCGGCGGTGTAATAGCGGATACCGCCCGCGGACAATACCCACGCGAGACTGCTTTCATTGTTCATGCGCAAGGCCTCCAGATCCATCGCGCCCGCGCCCGTGGGCAGCGACGTCATCGTGACGCCGTCACCCAGGTCGATCGGCCCCGGCAGCGACCGGGACAGGAATACGGGGTCCGTGCCCTGCGGGCGGGGCTTCATGCAGGTTCCCCCGGAGCAGGTCCGCCCGAAGCCCCCCTTGACCGTCCGTTCGTTCGGGTCGTCGTCGTCGCGCGCCGCGCGCTTGACCGCCGTCGACACGTTAATCTCGAACATCTGTTGCACGATCTTCATGAGGTCCGAGTCGGCAGCCTTGGTGTCCTCATCCCGGCCACACTTCCTGCACGTGGTCGAGTGAGCGGCCACCCGCAGGTCGTCGGGACGCGCGGGTGTGATGACGGCGGCGTCCGGGAACTTCATCCAAAGGTCGCCGAGGCCGTAGAAATGATCCCGGTCAAAATGACTGATCGAAATGTAGTCGGGCCCCGTGGGACACAGCTTGTCTGCCAGGCTCAGCATCCGCCCCGGCGAGGCGCCGAAGCCGGTATCGACGAACACATGCCTCTCGGGGCCGACGATGATCGTCGCATCGCCGCCGCTGGTATCCAGGTGATAAATGGCGACGAGGGGCTTGATGGGCGCGGCGACGGTCGTCGTGTTGCCGACGCTCGCGTGCAGGATCGCGTTCGCCTTGATGGCGGCCCGCATGCGCATGATCAGGTTGTCTCTGTTGTTCTCCGCTGCCATGTGCTTACCTCAGGACAGGTGGGCTTGCTGTAACGCGGCGCGTGTCGCCGCGTCCGCGTCGCCGGTTTCCGCCAGCCCGTGCTCGTGCTGGAAATTCAGCAGCGCGGCGCGGGTATCCGCGGCCAGGTCGCGCTCCGGATCGATGCGCAGGTAGCGCAGGTTGACCAGCCGCGCCTGCACGCCGCTGTCGGTATCGATCGGGTCCATGTGGCCCAGGCGGAACACGTGGACTTCCGCGTCGCCGTCGACCGTGAGGCACACCCGCGCCTGCGTCGCATCGAGCGGCACGCCGACCTGGATGGCGCCGTCGCCGTCGGTCGTCCCCGCCTGGCGCGGCAACGCCTGGCCACGCGCGTTGTCGACGTCGCAGGCATACGGCAGGCTGGCGCGCGGCGCCATGGCGCTGTCCAGGAAGCGCACGCGAAACAGCACCGGCACGCCCTTGCGCCTGAGGCGATACGCCTGCCGGACCTGGGCCGTGACGGTGGCGCGGCGCGGCGCCGGCAGGTGAACGGTATCGCCCGGATACAGGATGTCGCGGCTGGCGCGCCCGCTCCTGAGTGCGGCGTTTTCCGCGCACGTCCACAGACGGTCCGGCAAGTGGCCGTACAGCTGGGCGATGCTGGAAATGGAATCGCCCTGCGCCACCGTGTGCGCCGCCGGGCAGGCAACGGGCGGCGGCGGGGCCTGCCAGGCGGCGTCGCCCGCGCTCTCCGCGGCACCGGGCGGCAGGGGGCTCGACGCCACCAGTTCCCACGCATCCTGGTCGAGTTCGTACAGGCCCAGCGTGTGGCTGGCCGCCTGCAAGCCGTCGAAACGGACCAGGCCCGCGGGGCCGGTCCGGTCGCGCAACACGGCATCGGGCGCGCGCCCCAGTTCGACGCCGATGTCGGCCAGCGGCTGGCCGTCCTCGCCCACCACCGTCACTTCGATCGCGTAGCGCCGTTGCAGCGGACACGCCATGACGCTGTCGTCGATGGCCCGGCCGGCACTCTGCTGCTGCGCGGCCTCGTCGGCGGCCCTGAGTTGGTCTGCGGTCGGCATGGTCCGTCAATCCTTGTTCGGCAACAGTAAATCCTCATCGTCCCCCGCATCGACGGACGCGGGCGCGGACCCGTTGCGGCCCTGCGCGATCGCCTCGCGATGCAGGCATTCCTCGACCAGGCGCTGCAGGCGCCGGCCTGGATTGTCCACGCTGCGGTCTTCCAGGATCGCGCGCATGAAGGCGTTCGCTTCGCGGCGCTCGAAGTCCCAGCCGTACAAGACGGCGAGATTCAGGTAGCGGCAGCAATCGCGCTCGGTGTGCAAGCCCAGCTCGCCCGCCCGGACCAGCGCCGCCTCCACGCGCCGCAGCAATTCCTGGTCGGCCAGCGCCCACAACTCGTCCTGGAACCGGTCGCGCAGCGAGGCGCACAGGCGTTCGACGAAACGCGTTCTCTGCGTGGCCGCGAACGCGGCCATCTGTGCTTGCGTGAAGACGATCATGCCGCCGCCCTCCCGGCCGCCGCCGCGCCGGCGGCATGCAGAAGGGCCTGGAGCCGCGCGAACCGCGCGTCGTCGCCCTCGCCGGACGCCTGCGCGTCCAAGGAAAAACCGTAATACGGCAGGCGGTCGGCGCTGCCGTCCGTCACGTCCGGCAGGCGCGCGAACCCGGCCTGGCGCAGGGCACCGAGCGAGCGGGCGTTCGAGCCGAAGACGGGACCGTAGAGATGGCGGATGCCGAACCGGATGGCCGCCCGCTTCAACAGGCGCAGCGCCGTGCCGCCATGGCCCTGCCCCTGGAACGGGCGCGCGATCCAGTAATGAAACAGCGCGGCATCCCCATGCCGTTCGATGGCGCAGACGCCGATCAGGCCGAACTCGGGATGCAGCAGCGCCAGCGCAAGGCTGTCCGGCCGCCCGGCCTGTTCCCGGATCCAGCGGCGCGCGTCCCCGGCGCCGGCCAGCCGGGGCAGGCGCGCGAGGCGCAGCAACTCGGGATCGTCCTGGCGCGCCGCCAGGGCGTGCGCATGGTGCGGGCCAAGCAAGGTCGCGTACAGGGCGTGCGGCGCGGCGCGGTAGGCGAGCAGGCGGTCGCCGCCGAGCCGCGCGCGGCATTGCCTGCGCCAGCGCGCCAGGGCCGCCGCCTCGCGCCGACAAGCGGGATTGTCCGGCGCCGCCGCCAGCGCCTCGTCCAGGCCGCGCTGCGCCGCTGCGTGGTCGGCCAGCTGCCAGTCGGCGATAGCGCGGTTGTACAGGGTGGCGTGGCAGGCGCCGGTCTCCAGCGACCGGGCGAAGCAGAATGCCGCGAAGGCCCACCAGTGCAGGCGCCCCGCCTGGACGCCGAGCGCGAACGCGGGATCGGCAGCGCCGTTGCCGCCCTGCGCGGCGATGGACGCCCAGTTGGCGCGCACCGCGGCGAACCACTGGCGCTGGACGGCAGCCGGCGCCGACGGCAGGCGCCGCGTCAGTTGCGGCAGCAGCGCGCCGACTGCGGCGGCGCTCCAGCCGGTGCGCTGCAGCGTCGCGAGCGTCTGCTCGAAACTCGCGGCCGACTCCGCGCAGGCGCGCGGCGCCGGATCGGCGGGCGTGTCCAGCGACTGGAAGCGCGGCCGCATGACATCGCCGCTTGCCTCGAGCGCGGCCCAGCCGCCCGCGCCGGTGTCGAGGACGATGCGGCGCAGCGGTCCAAGGATCCGGCGCAGCTGCTCATCGGTGCCGATGCGCGCGACCGACGCCAGCACGCGCGGATCGTAGAAACGGAAGGCGAGCAGCCGGCCGTCTTCGGTCGCGACGCGCAGCAGCTTCTTGAAATGCCGGCGCTGCTGCGCCAGCGTCACCTGCGGTTCGGCCACGCAGAAGACGCCCCAGTCCCGGCCCAGGCCCCGTTCCAGCAGGGCTGTCGTCGTGGGCGAGCCGGCCGCCAGGTGGACCAGGTACGGCGCGGCGGCACGCAGGCGCGGCGTCAGCGGTTCGTCGTACAGGCAGGTGTATTCGAGTCCGCCTTGCCGCACCAGCGCCGCGATGGCGGGATCGCGCGCGCCATCGAGCAGCCAGTACGCTTGCGGCAGGTCGCGGCGGTCGCCGTCCGGCCACAACAGGGACGCGATACGGGCGATGTCCGTGCCGCTCATGCGCAGATCTCGCAAAACGGCACCCCGGTGCGCGCCGCGTCTTCGAGCACGGCGGCGAACGCGTCCTGGTGCACCTGCGCCGGCCAATCGGGTCCGGCATCCGCGGGCGCGGCGGGTAGCGGCACCGGCGCCGGAGGGCGCGCTGCCGATCGCGGTGCGGAGGCGGATGCGGAGGCGGGCGCGGCGCCACCGGAAGCGGCGGCGGCAGCGGCGCCCCACCGCGTCGCGCCGGCGGGTGCGGCCGGCGCCGGCCACACCGCCCACTCTCCGCCTGCCACAAGGCCGACGGCTTCGGCACGCACGTCGTGATCGGACCAGTGCTGCACGTCGTAGCGGCGCGCGCCGACGAGGGCGCGCAGGCGCAGCGTTCCCGTCTCGCCGTAGAAATGGCGCTCGACCAGGCGCGCGGCGGCGGCCGGATGCAGGCGGACGGCGCGCCTGTCCGGGCCGGCCCGCCAGCCGTCCGGCTCCAGCCGGTACGCCCGGCCGTCGACGTGAAAAAGGATCGTCATGCCGGGGCGGAGCCCGGTCCGCCTACTGGCTGACCGCCGCCATGTCCTCGACCCGCAGATAATTCACGAGTTCGTCGCGCTCGAACGAGCCATCCCATTGTTTTTCTCCAAGCAATTGGGGCAATGCGATATTCGTCAGCAAGGCGTGGAATTTATCCTTGATGAGTTGCGGCCGGATATCCTTGACGCGTACCCGCGATACCTTGCGCGATAAATCGACGACGATCCCGAAAAGGACCCAGTCGAGCTGCACCAGCAGCATGCTGGCCGACTGGATCGCCCGCGGCGCGATGCTCGCCTCGTAAAGGTGGACCACCGACGATTGCCGGGCGCCGGCATCGGCGCCGTCATCTCCCGCCAGTTCGTCCGGCCACCAGGCCAATATCTGGTTCAGCAGCCATTCGAAATCGGCGTTTTCAGGAAGGATGACTTGCCCAGCAAACATAAAACTCTCGATAACGGGGCATGCGACCGGAATACGGATACCCTTGAAGATGAAAAGTAGGAAATATTACCGGGCAGTATATCGACGAGAGTGAACGAAAAGCTCTCACAATTTCACATTGATCGGAATCGCGCTGTTTATATTGCAAAAGACGCTGCGCGGCCATCTCGCGTCGAGCAGGACGCGGCGTTCCGGAGGTTGGCATCGAACGTCGTCCGATCCGATCATAGATAACGTGTTATGCATCATAAAACGCTATCTATGACACGTTTTTTTTAAGAAAACCGTCATAGATGAACGCTTACTTGCCGTAATCCGCGTTCTTTGATAGTGTCGGCACATGCCGAAAAAACTTTCGAAGGCCGACATGTGGCCTACCCTGGTCCTGGAACGCCTGGTCGAATGGGGCCGTTGCGTCCATGTGCAGCGTCTGCAGCAACGCATCACGGCGGCCGACCTGTGCGGCCGGCTGGGGATTTCCGAAGCCACGCTGCGGCGCCTGGAACGGGGCGATCCCGGCGTGGGCGCCGGCGCCTACCTGAATGCGCTGCTGACCTTGGGCATGGCGGATGAAGCCACGCCGGCCCTGAGGCCGGAGCTCTGGCACAAAGCGCCGGGCAAGCGGGTCCGGCCGACGCGCGAGGAGCAAGAGGCCACGACCGATGCCGATTATTTCTAAGCCGCTGTACGTATACCTGCAGCGCCCGGACGACGGCGCGTGGGTCACGGTGGGCCGCTACGTGGCCGGCCCGCCCGGCGAAGGCACGTTCATGTATGCCCCCTCGTATGTCGACAGCGGACTTGCGTGGGCGATCGATCCCGTGAATCTGCCCTTCGTGCCCGGCACCCGATACAGGACCCGGCATTACCAGGGATTGCACGACGTCTTGCGCGACGCGTGTCCGGACGCATGGGGCCAGGCCCTGCTGCGGCGCGAATACAATCTGCCCGCCGACGCCCCGCCGCTGCAATACCTGATCAAGGCCGGCAACATCGATCGCTGGGGTGCACTGGCCGTCGGGCCGACACCCCGGTTCTCCGGCGCGGCGCTGAACAGTCCACCCTTGCCCCTGCTCGATCAGCTGGTCGAGGAACTGGCCGCGCTGGCGGAACACGGGCCACCCGTCCGGCCGGCCATCCGGCGCCGGCTGGTGCAGACGGCCAGCGTCGGCGGCGCGCGGCCGAAGACGACCGTGCGCGATGACGCCGGCGCCTTCTGGCTGGTCAAGCCGCGCATGCTCATGGATCCGGCCGACATCCCTCGCCTGGAACACTTTGCCCGCGAATGGGGCGCGGCGAGCGGTCTGGATGTGGCGGAAACCGTGCTCCACCCGGGGCCGGGGGGCCGCAGCGTCCTGCGCGTGCGCCGCTTCGATCGCGACGGCGACCGGCGGTTCATGTGCGTCAGCGCGGCGTCCCTGCTGCAGGCGGAATATCCGGACAACCCGGCGCACACCGACCGCTGGAGTTACCCGCGCCTTGCGGAAGAACTACGCCGGGTCGGCGCCCCGCCGGAAGATGGTATCGAACTGTTCGGCCGCATGGTCTTCAATGCCGTCTGCGGCAACGACGACGACCATGTGCGCAATCACGCGATCGTCCACGGGCACGGCCGCAAGGGCTGGCGCCTCGCGCCGGCGTTCGACGTCGTGCCGAATCCGGCCGAGACGCCGCGCCGGCTGGTCATGCAACTGTCCAGGGGGCGCTTCGACATTGCGCGCGACGCCGTCCTCGGCGATGCGGTTCGCTTCGGTTTTACCGGCCGCGACGCCTGCGCCGCGTACCTCGACGTGCTGCTGGCACGCATCGAAGCCGCGTTTCCGCTGGCCGCGCAGTGGCTCACGGACGACTGGCGCGCGACGCTGCACGCCAGGATGATCGAGAACCTCGCACG
This sequence comes from uncultured Massilia sp., assembly GCA_966212555.1. Taxonomy (GTDB): domain Bacteria; phylum Pseudomonadota; class Gammaproteobacteria; order Burkholderiales; family Burkholderiaceae_D; genus Telluria. The sequence goes on along the minus strand of CBIHRX010000048.1, from coordinate 1,949 downwards.
CCTGCGCGACCGCTAGAACCTACTCGTCCACCTTCGCATCCTCGCTCTTGGCCGCTTCCATCGCTTCCGGCTCGAGCACTTCCGCCGCCTTGTTCATGCGGATGAACACGCCCCAGCCGGCCATCAGCAAGCCCGCGGCGACGAGCACCGACGCCGCGTGCGGCAGCAGTTCCGGTTCCTCGTGCAAGGCCTTGAAGGTGCCGACCAGCCCTTCGATCGACAGCGCGACCACGACGACGACCATGAAGCGCGACAGGTAGCGCCGCACGCGCGTGGGCGCGCTGATGTGGGCGTCGCGCACGACTTCTTCCTCGGTGATGGTTTGCGCGATCTGCAGCGAGACGACGGCGATGGCCAGGAGGCCGATCGCTTCGATGGCCAGTTCCGCGCTCTCCTCGGCGTCGACACCGACGGCTTTCATGCCGGTCTGTACGGCCAGCACCGTGATCAGCACGGATACGAGCACGAACAGGAGCCCGAGCAGCGCGTGTGCGCCCGAAAAGAACACCTTCAGGAATTTCAAGAAGCCTCCGCCCGTAGCGATTCGATAACGATGTCGAACCGATTGTGCCCGAACCGCGCCAACGCGGCCGCACGCGAGGCTCAAGGGTGGTCGGGCGCCGCCCACGCGCGCGCATGCGCGACCGCACGCGACCAGCGCGCCATCATCTCGTCGCGCCGTGCGGCCGGCAGTTGCGGTTCGAACCGGCGCTCGCTCTTCCACTGCGCCGCGATCTCGTCGCGCGACGACCAGAAGCCGACCGCGAGACCGGCGAGGTAGGCGGCACCGAGTGCCGTCGTCTCCGTCACCTGCGGCCGCACGACGGGCACGCCGAGGAGGTCGGCCTGGAACTGCATCAGGAGGTCGTTGCGGGCCGCGCCGCCGTCTGCGCGCACTTCGTGCACGACGCAGCCGGCGTCCTTCTGCATGGCGGCCCGCAGTTCTGCGCTCTGGTAGGCGATCGCTTCGACGGCGGCGCGGGCGATGTGCGCGGCCGTCGTCCCGCGCGTCATGCCGACGATGGTGCCGCGCGCATACGCGTCCCAATGCGGCGCGCCGAGGCCCACGAAGGCCGGCACGAGCATCACGCCGCCGCTGTCCGGCACCGACAGCGCGAGCGCCTCGACGTCGGCCGACTGCTTGATGATGCCCAGGCCGTCGCGCAGCCACTGCACGGTGGCGCCGCCCATGAACACGCTGCCTTCGAGCAGGTAGTCCGTGTGGTTGCCGACGGTCCAGCCGACGGTGGCGAGAAGGCGGTTGTACGATTGCGGCGGCGTGTCCCCGGCGTGCATCAGCATGAAGCAGCCGGTGCCGTACGTGTTCTTGACCATGCCGCGCCGGTGGCAGGCCTGGCCGAACGTGGCCGCCTGCTGGTCGCCCGCGATGCCCGCGATGGGGATCGCGCGGCCGAACCAGGCCGCATCGGCCTCGGCGACGACGCCGGAACTAGGCACGACTTCCGGCAACATCGACGCCGGCACGCCGAACAGGGCCAACAGTTCCGGGTCCCAGCGCAGGCTGTTGATATTGAAGAGCATCGTGCGCGCCGCGTTGCTCGCGTCCGTGACGTGGCGTCCCGTCAGCTTGTACGTGAGCCAGCTGTCGACGGTGCCGAACGCGAGCTCTCCCCGCTCCGCGCGCGTGCGCGCGCCCGGCACTTGCGTGAGCAGCCATTGCAGCTTAGTCGCGGAAAAATAGGCATCCAGTTCGAGGCCCGTCTTGCGCTGGATGAGGGGTGCCTTGCCCGCCGCCCGCAGGTCGTCGCAGATCGCGGCCGTGCGCCGGTCCTGCCAGACGATGGCGTGGCACAGCGGTTCGCCCGTGGCACGGTCCCACACGACCGTCGTCTCCCGCTGGTTCGTGATGCCGATGGCGGCCACCTCGGCGGCATCGATGCCGCTGTCCGCGAGGACGCGGCGCGCGCACGCGAGCTGGCTGTTCCAGA
>CBIHRX010000047.1:0-28361 GCA_966212555.1 uncultured Massilia sp. | reverse complement strand
CACCCTGTGCCGCGGGACGAGAAGGCGCGCCTGGCCGCCGTCGCGGCGAGCGGCCTGCTGGACTCGGCGCCGGAGCCCGTGTTCGACCGCCTGACGTGGCTCGCCACGCAGGTGACGGATTGCCCGATGGCGCTGGTCACGGTGCTGACGTCGCGCCGCCAATGGTTCAAGTCGCGCGTCGGCGTCGACCTCGCGGAGACGCCGCGCGACTGGGCCTTCTGCAGCCATGCGATCGGGCAGGAGGAACCGTTGATGGTGGAAGACGCGTCGCGCGACGCGCGCTTTGCCGCCAACCCGCTCGTCACGGGGCCGCTGCACGTGCGCTTCTATGCCGGCGTGCCGCTGGTCGACGCGGGCGGCCATCCGCTCGGCACCCTGTGCGTGCTGGACCGCGAGCCGCGCCGCCTGCGCGCGCGGGAAATCAGGGCATTGCGGGAACTGGCCGCCATCGCCGTCGAGGAGTTGCGGCGGCGTGGTTGAGAGCCGTCCTCACGGGCCCCGGTGTTTCTTGACGATGGAGATGACGGTGTTGCGGATCGTGCGCAGCACCGTGTCGGCCTTGAACGGCTTGACGATGAAGCCGTGCACGCCCGCCGCGACCGCGGCCTGGATGGCGGGCGCGTCGAGCGTGCCGGACACCATGAAGATCAGCGTCTTGGGCAGTTGCGCGCGCAGCTGGGCGACGGCTTCCTGGCCATCCTCGAACTGCTCGCGCGCGATGCAGAAGATGTGCGGCTGGTGCTTGAGCGCGAGCGCGAATCCGGCCGCCGCCGTATGGGCCTGGCCGGCGACGTCGTAGCCGCCGTCCGTCAGCACCGTGTTGAGCAGGCCGCGCGCCACGGCGCTGCCGTCGACGATGATCGCCTTGAGCATCGGTTTCCTTTCTTCAGTCTGACTCGTAGGCCAGCATGTTCCACGTGACGCCCAGCCGCACGTCGGTCTTCAGTTGCACCAGCTTGCGCGACACCTCGAGGATCTCGCGTTCCGCGCGCAGGCGTTCGCCCAGCGGCGTCTTGAGGATGCCGGCGCCGGCCATGACGGCGTCCAGGTCGCCGTACGCATTGAGCAGCCGCGCCGCCGTCTTCATGCCCACCTTCGACACGCCCGGCACGCCGTCCGTCGGGTCGCCCATCAGCGCCAGCAGGTCGTGCAGGCGCTCGGGCGCGACGCCGAACTTGTTGCGCACCCACGCGTCGTCGTGCCACTCGCCCTTGAAATGATCCCACACGAGCGCGCCGTGCGCGACCAGCGCGTGCAAGTCCTTGTCCGTCGTCGCGACGACGGCGTCGCCGCGGCCCTCCGCCAGCCAGCGCATCACGCCCGTGCCGATCACGTCGTCGGCCTCGACGTCGGGCAGCATCAACACGTGCAGGCCGACCTTGCGCAGGCGCTCGTGGAATTCCGGCAGCGCCTCGCGCAGCACGCCCGGCATCGGCGCGCGGCCTTCGCGGTAGCGCGGATACAGCGCGTGCCGCCACGTGGCGCCGCCGTAGTCGAACGCGGCCAGCACGTGCGTGGGCGCGTGCGCGTCGAGCAGGTTGCGGAACGACGAGAACGCGTGGCGCAGCGCGATGCTCGCCTTGAGGTCGGAGTCCGGCTCGGGACTCGCCTCGTACACGCGCCGCACGATGTTCAGGCCGTCGATGGCCAGCAGCTTCGCCATGTTCTACTTCACGCTCATTTTACAAAGTCGTATTGCCCGCCCCGTTCGAGCGCGCGCCGGTAAGCGGGCCGCGCGTGGATCCTGTCGAGGAAGGCGACGAGGTTCGGATATTGTCCATCCAATCCCCCGCGCGCGGCGGCCGCTTCGAGCGGGAAGCTGATCTGGATGTCGGCCGCGGAAAAGGCGTCGCCCGCGAACCACGCATGCTTGCCCAGCTCCCCCTCCAGGTAGGCCAGGTGCTGGCGGATCTGCGGCAGCACGTAGCTGTTCCTGACCTTGTCCGCGATGGCGCGCGCGATCGGGCGCACGAAGAACGGCGCCGGGCCCTTCTCGACCTGGTCGAACGCGAGCTTCAGCAGCAGCGGCGGCATCGCCGACCCTTCCGCGTAGTGCAGGAAATACGTGTAGCGCATCCGCTCCGGCGTGCCGGGCCCGGGTGCCAGGGAGGGGCCGTTTTCATCGTCATACCGGTCGACGAGGTACTCGACGATCGCTCCGGATTCGGCCACGATCGTGTCGCCATCCTGGATCACAGGCGACTTGCCGAGCGGGTGCACGGCACGCAGTTCGGGCGGCGCGAGCATCGTCTTCGGATCGCGCTGGTACTTCTTGATCTCGTAGTCCAGGCCCAGTTCTTCCAGCAGCCACAGGATGCGCTGGGAGCGCGAGTTGTTCAGGTGATGGACGATGATCATCGGATTGTCGAACATGGGAAAGGCGGTAGCTTAGCATTCTTGCGTGCCGACCAGAAGCAAACCGACAACATACTCAGGGGAAGATACCCCTTATATCGCTGGCCGGATCAGCGGCCTGAACATTTACAAGACTATAAAAGAACGTTGTAGCGATGCCGCGTCAAGCGTTGAAATTTGAGGAAAATCGTCAATTACGGGCGTCATTCAACTTTTCCCTGATTACACTCAATATCACTTTCCATAAATCAATTTCACGCTCATGAACTTTCGTCACCTTGGCATCCGCAGCAAGCTCATGCTCAGCATGGGCGTGTGCCTGCTCGTCTTCATCGCCATCTCCTCCACCCTGTCGATCTCGATGACCAGTTCGCAGATGCGCGAGCGCGTCGTCGACAACGAATTGCCGGCCCAGGTCAGCGCCATCCGCAACGACATCCAGCGCCAGATCGCGGAACCCACCGCCATCTCGCAGACGCTGGCCAACAACACCTTCCTGCAGGCGTGGGAAGACGCCGGCAATCCGGACGACGGCCTGGCGGCCTGGACGGCGCAGGCCAAGCGCCTGCAGGACGTCAACCATGCGGCCGCTGTTCTCTGGGTGTCGGACACCACCTCGAAATACTTCACCGAAAAGGGTCTCGATCGCACGATCGACAAGAAGTCCGACAAGGATGCGTGGTTCAAGAAATTCGTCGACAGCGGCGCGCCTTATACGCTCAACCTGGACAAGGATGGCACCACGGGCGTCTACATGCTGTTCATCGACGCGCGCGTGCAGACGCCGGGCGGCAAGGTGGCGATCGCCGGCCTGGGCCTCTCCGCCGAGGCGCTGGCCAACAGCATCCGCAACTACCGCCTCGGCAAATCCGGCTACGTCTACCTGGTGAGCAACGACGGCACGCTGCTGATCCACCGCGACCGCAGCCTGCTCGACGGCCGCCACACGCTCGACAAGCAGCCCGGCTTCACGCCCGAGCTCGTACGTTCGCTGCTGGGCAAGCAGGCATTCGCGTCGAGCCGCTACGAGGCGCCGGCGGGCCGCCAGTTCGTCGCCTCTTCGTACGTGCCGGAACTGAACCTCTACGTCGTGGCCGAAGTGCCGGAGGCCGAAGTGCTGGGCAATATCGGCCGCACGGCGGCGGTGTCCGCCATCGTCGCGGCGCTCGTCGGCGGTGCCGTGGGCCTGGCCGCGATCTGGTTCGTCGCGGGCGCCATCTCGGCGCCGGTGATGGGCGCGGCCGGCATGCTGGGCGAGATCGCCGACGGTGAAGGCGACCTCAGCCGTCGTCTGCAAGCGGATGGCGAGGACGAAGTCGGCAAGCTGGCGCAGGCGTTCAACCGCTTCGTCGGCTCGCTCAGCGGCACGATCGGCAAGGTGCGCGACAGCAGCCACGTGATCGCCGGCGCCACCGAGGAAATCGCGCGCGGCAACCTGGACCTGTCCGCGCGCACCGAAGCGCAGGCATCGAGCATCGAAGAGACGGCGGCCGCGATGGAAGAACTGACGACCACCGTGCGCCACAACGCCGACCACGCGATGGAGGCGAACCGTCTCGTGTCCGAGACGGCGCAGTCGGCCGAGAAAGGCGGCGCCGTCGTGGCGGAAGTCGTGCGCACGATGGGTGCCATCACGGAAAGCTCGCGCAAGATTTCCGAGATCATCGGCGTCATCGACGGCATCGCTTTCCAGACCAATATCCTCGCGCTGAACGCGGCCGTGGAAGCGGCCCGTGCGGGCGAACAGGGCCGCGGTTTCGCCGTCGTCGCCGGCGAAGTCCGGACGCTGGCGCAGCGCTCGGCGGCCGCATCGAAGGAGATCCGCCAGCTGATCCTGGATTCCGTCGCCAAGGTCGACGCGGGCAGCGCGCTGGCGGACGGCGCCGGCCAGGCGATGGAAGCGATCGTCGGCTCCGTGCGCCGCGCGGAGGTGCTGATGCGCGACATCGCCGCGTCCAGCCAGGAACAGAGCCTGGGCATCGCGCAAGTCAACCAGGCGATCGCGCAGATGGACGACGCGACCCAGCAGAACGCGGCCCTCGTCGAAGAAGCCGCCGCCGCCGCAGCCGCGCTGCAGGAACAGGCGCGCGAGCTGGATGCGGTCGTCAGCACGTTCAAGCTTGCAGCGAGCACGCCGGCACTCGCGGCACCGGCAGGCCGCAAGCTCCTGTCCGCATAACACCCGGTCACACCGCGAAGTTGGAAATTTCCCAAAACCGGGGTCTGACCCCGAATTTGGGGAATTGCCCAAAACTGGGGTCTGACCCCGGTGTGTTTGCAGAGTTTTCTACGGTTGGGTACCATGATCGGTTGCAATCTTTATCCAAGGTTGCTCATTCAACCGATCCGTGGAGACCCATCCGATGCCGCGTTACCGCCTGCCGTCCCTGTCCGTCCTTTCCCTCGTTCTTGCCGCCGCCTTCGCCAGCGCGGCGCAGGCCCAGACGTCACCGATGGCGCCGGACATCCCGGCCGGGAAGTTCGAGACGGCGGTCCCGAACGCCGACTACGTCAAGCAGGAAGTCATGATCCCGATGCGCGACGGCGTCAAGCTGCACACCGTGATCGTGATCCCGAAGAGCATCATGGAAGGCAAGGCGCCGATCATGCTGACGCGTACCCCGTACAACGCGTCGGGCCGCGCGGGCCGCATGAAGAGTCCGCACATCACGTCCATCCTCGGCGACGGTGACGACGCCTTCATCGAGAACGGCTACATCCGCGTGTTCCAGGACGTGCGCGGCAAATACGGCTCCGAAGGCGACTACGTGATGACGCGCCCCGTGCGCGGCCCGCTGAACAACACGGCCGTCGACCACACGACCGACGCGTACGACACGATCGACTGGCTGATCAAGAACATCCCGCAATCGAACGGCAAGGTCGGCATGGTCGGCTCGTCGTACGAAGGCTTCACCGTGCTGATGGCCCTCGTCGAACCGCACCCGGCGCTGAAGGCGGCCGTGCCGATGAGCCCCATGGTCGACGGCTGGCGCGGCGACGACTGGTTCCACAATGGCGCCTTCCGCAACCCGAACCTCGCCTACATCGCCAGCCAGAATGCGGCGCGCGGCGAAGGCGAGAAGATCGTCACCGGCATCAGCGACGACTACGAGGCCTGGCTGCGCGCGGGCTCCACGTCCGACTTCGCGCACCTCTACGGCGTCGACCAGCTGAACTTCACGAAGAAGCTGTTCGAGCATCCGGCCTACGACAGCTACTGGCAGGAACAGGCGCTCGACAGGATCCTCGCCAAGCGCCCGCTGTCCGTGCCGACGATGACCGTCGTCGGCCGCTGGGACCAGGAAGACATCTACGGCGCCTACGCGACCTACGCCGCCGTCGAACCGCAGGACAAGACGAATAAACTGAATTCGCTGGTGGTGGGCCCGTGGCGCCACAGCGGCGTCAACTACGAGGGCTCGACGCTGGGCGCGCTGAAATTCACGGGCGACACGGCACGCGAATTCCGCCGCGAGGTCATGCTCCCGTTCTTCAACCAGTACCTGAAGGATGGCGCGCCCGCGTTCGACACGCCGCCCGTGTGGTCGTACCAGACCGGCGTCAATCGCTGGCGCCGCCTCGACCAGTGGCCGCTCGTGCCGGCCGCCACGCCGCTGTACCTGAAGCCGGGCTTCGGCCTGGCGTTCGAGAAGGCGCAGGGCAAGGCCGACAAGACGGCCGCGTTCGACGAATACGTGTCCGATCCGGCGAAACCGGTGCCGTTCGTGCCCCGCCCCGTGCACATGAGCGACGCCAACGTGTGGAAGCCGTGGCTCGTGACGGACCAGCGCAGCTATTCGGACCGCCCCGACGTGCTGACCTACACGACCGCCCCGCTCACCGCCCCGCTGCAACTGGCCGGCCAGCCGATGGTCGACCTGTACGCATCGACGTCCGGCACGGACAGCGACTGGGTCGTCAAGCTGATCGACGTGTACCCAGACGAAGTCGCGGCGCAGCCCGAGATGGGCGGCTACCAGCTGCCGATCGCGATGGACATCTTCCGCGGCCGCTACTACCAGGGCCTGGACAAGCCGGCCGCGATCCCCGCGAACAAGGCCGAGCGCTACCGCTTCGCGCTGCCGAACGTGGATCACGTGTTCCTGCCGGGCCACCGCATCATGGTACAGATCCAGTCCAGCTGGTTCCCGCTGTACGACCGCAACCCGCAGACGTTCGTGCCGAACATCTTCTATGCCAAGCCGGGCGATTATCGCAAGGCGACGCAGCGCGTCTATCACGCGCCGGGACTGGAGAGTGCGATCGAACTCCCTGTGGTTCCTGCCGGAAAATAATCGTCATGCATTGTGGCTGAGCGGCGACACATATGTTAAATCCGTAGGACTTTTGGGAACGGCAAGGTAGGCTGTGCGCACGCTTGTCGATTCCCGAGGTCCTTTTCATGAAGTTCATTGCCGCCGCCGGCGCCCTGCTGCTCGCCAGTACGCTCGCCCATGCCCAGACGTCCCACTGGGCCTTCAGCTACACCGGTTTCTATGACCAGGAAGCCGCCGCCTTCCTGCCCGACATGCGCATCGACGGCTCGTTCACCGGCGTCGACGCCAACGGCGACGGCGTCCTCGAACGGGGCGAGCTGACGTCGCTGCTGGTCGATGCGAAGGACTACGTGGCCTGCGCCGCGAGCAGCAATGCGTATTACCACTGCGATGCCGACAGCTTCCGCTTCTCCGCCGAGAGCGGCCTGTCGTTCGGCGTCAGCGAGTATTCCAGCGATCCCGAAGGCCTGTACGGCGGCGGCCACTTCGTCACGACGGGCCAGATGGCCTACGACTACCAGTTCAACCCGTACGCCAGCTCGGAACGCCACCTGCTCTGGACGGACGGCACGCAGCTGTCCATGTCGTCCGCGCTGCCCGGCATGGAATCGGTGCCGGCCGTGCCGGAAGCGCCCGTGTGGATGATGCTGCTGGCAGGCGTGGGCGGCATCGGGCTGTGGCGCCGCCAAAGGGCGCAGCGCATCCGCCCCGCCTGACAGTCAAGGTTCGGCACCGCACCGAGCGCGCCCGCGGCCCGGCCTAGACTGCCGGCATGGGCGCAATCTACATCGGCATCTCGGGCTGGCGCTACGCACCGTGGCGCGGCGTGTTCTACCCGCCCGGCCTCGCGCAGGCGCGCGAGCTGGAATACGCGGCGCGCTTCCTGCCCACCATCGAGATCAACGGCTCGTTCTATGCGCTGCAGCGCCCGTCCAGCTACGCGGCGTGGTACGACGCGACGCCGCCCGGTTTCGTGTTCGCCGTGAAGGGCAACCGCTTCCTCACCCACATGCTCAAGCTGCGCGGCATCGAGACACCGCTCGCCAACGTGCTCGCCTCCGGCGTGTTCGCGCTGCGCGAGAAACTCGGGCCCTTCCTGTGGCAGTTCCCGCCGCAGCTGCGCTTCGATGCGGACAAGGTCGAACACTTCCTGTCCCTGCTGCCGCACGACACGGGCCATGCGCTCGCCATCGCGCGCGGCCACGACGAGAAGCTGGCGGGCCGCGCGCTGCTGGAGATCGACGCCGTGCGTCCGCTGCGCCACGCCGTCGAAGTGCGCCACGAGAGCTTCCGCGACCCGGCCTTCCTCGCGCTGCTGCGCAAATATCACGTGGCGCTGGTGGTGGCCGATACGGCCGGCAAGTGGCTGGAGGTCGATGACGTGACGGCGGATTTCGTCTACATCCGCCTGCACGGCGAACATGAACTGTATGCGAGCGGATACGAGGACGCAGCGCTGGAACGCTGGGCCGCGCGCATCCGCGCGTGGGCGGAGAATGGGGACGTGTACTGCTACTTCGACAACGACATCAAGGTCAGGGCGCCGTTCGATGCGAAGCGGTTGATGGAGATGGTGGGACCGGATTGAAGACCTGTGGCCTAAAAACCGTCGTCCCCGCGAAGGCGGGGACCCAATTTTGGTCGCGTCGACGCGCAGTAATTGGGCTCCCGCCTGCGCGGGAGCGACGGGTTTTAGCGTTGCACGTGCACCTGGATGACCTTGCGGCCCTTGGCATCCTTCTCCGGCAGCGGCTCGGTCTCGCACGTGCCGCACGTATCGCACCCGCTGCCGCAGCTGGAATCCGTGCCGAGCCACTGCACGATGCGGCCACGGCCGGTGCCGCCCGACAGCCTGTAGACGAGCTTTTCGCGCCACGCCCTGGGCAGGTACTTGACCGCCGCATACAGCGCGGCCAAGGCGACGATGACGGCAACGATCAGATACTGGACCATGATCAGCTCCCCAGCACGGACCGTGCGATGTGGAAGGTCAGGAACGAGGCCGTGTACGCGAGCGCGAACATGTAGCCGGCCATCAGGAATGCGTAGCGCACGCTGCCCGTCTCGCGGCGCACGACGGACAGGGTCGACAGGCACTGCGGCGCGAACACGTACCACGCGAGCAGCGACAGCGCCGTCGGCAGGCCCCACGATGCGGCGATGATCGGCGTCAGCGAGCTGGCCACGTCCTCGCCGCCGCCCGACAGCGCGTACACCGTACCCAGCGCGCCGACGGCCACTTCGCGCGCCGCCATGCCCGGCACGAGCGCGATGCAGATCTGCCAGCCGAAACCGATCGGCTCGAACACGACGGACAGCGCGCGGCCCAGCATGCCGGCGATGCTGTAATAGATCGGCGGATGGGTCGCGCCTTCCGGTGCGCCCGGGAAGCTGGACAGGAACCACACGAGCACCATCAGGGTCAGGATCACGGTGCCCACGCGGGTCAGGAAGATGCGTGCGCGTTCCCACAGGCCCAGCGCCAGGTTGTGCATGTGCGGCCAGTGATAGGCCGGCAGTTCCAGCATCAGCGGCTGGTGGCCCTTGGCGCCCATCGTGCGCTTGAATACATAAGCGACGGCCATCGCGCTGACGATGCCGGCCGCGTACAGCAGGAACAGCACCATGCCCTGCAGGTTGACGCCGCCGGCCAGTTCGCGGTTCGGGATGAATGCCGCGATCACGAGCGCATACACGGGCAGGCGCGCGGAACACGTCATCAAGGGCGCGATCATGATCGTCACGAGGCGGTCGCGCGGATTCTGGATCGTGCGCGCGGCCATCACGCCGGGGATCGCGCAGGCGAACGACGACAGCAGCGGGATGAACGCGCGGCCCGACAGGCCCACGCCGCCCATCATGCGGTCGAGCAGGAACGCGGCGCGCGGCAGGTAGCCGCAATCCTCCAGCACGAGGATGAAGAAGAACAGGATCAGGATCTGCGGCAGGAACACGAGCACGCTGCCGACGCCGCCCAGGATACCTTCTACGATCAGGCTGCGCAGCGGGCCCTCGGCCATGGCGCCGCCAACCCACTGGCCGATGCCGTCGACGCCGTTCTTGATGAGGTCCATCGGCACGGCGGCCCAGCTGAACACGGCCTGGAAAATCAGGAACATCGTGACGGCGAGGATGACCGGGCCGATCACCGGGTGCAGCACGACGTGGTCGATCTGCTCGCTCAGGTTGCCCTTGTCGTTGTCGAAGCTGACCGTCGCGTCGATGATGCGGCGCACCTCGCGCTGGGTCTCTTCGACCGGGACGGCGTCGATGGCGGACAGCGGGTTCGGTTTCACCCGCAGGTCGAGCGGCATCGCTTCCAGCGCCGCCAGCAGGCCCTTCTCGCCACCGGCCTGGATGGCCACGGTCTCGATGACGGGCATGCCCAGCTCTTGCGACAGGCGCGCCGTGTCGATCTCGATGCCGCGCTTTTTCGCCACGTCGACCATGTTCAGCGCCAGCACCATCGGCAGGCCGAGGCGCTTGATCTCCAGGACGAGGCGCAGGTTCAGGCGCAGGTTCGTCGCGTTGACGACGCAGACGACGGCGTCCGGCGTCTGCTCGCCGGCGCGCAGGCCGGCGACGACGTCGCGCGTGATCGCTTCGTCGGGCGTGTGGGCGTTCAGGCTGTAGGCGCCCGGCAGGTCGAGCACGCGCAATGCGCGGCCGCCCGGCAGCGTGAAGCTGCCTTCCTTGCGTTCGATGGTGACGCCGGCGTAGTTCGCGACCTTCTGGCGCGCGCCGGTCAGGCGGTTGAACAGGGCGGTCTTGCCACAGTTCGGATTACCCAGCAGGGCGATGAGCGGCGTTTTTGCGGCCGCCTGGACCTGCTGATCTACTGCTCCCATGTCGGTTCCATTACTCCGGCTGGATCGAGACCAGCGCCGCCTCGAAGCGGCGCAGGGCGAACGTCGACTGGCCGACCTTGACCGCCAGCGGACCGCCGGGCAGGCCGCGCTTGAGCATGCGGATGCGCTCGCCCGGCACGAAGCCCAGTTCCATCAGGCGGCGCGACACGTCGATGCCGCCGTCGCGGCTGCCGACCGCGTTCGGCGCGAGGTGGATCACGGTGCCGCTCTGGCCGGCCTTGAGGCTGTCGAGCGTGGTCAGGGTAGGAGCAAGAGTCATGGTGTCGCTTCCGGAGAATGGCGATGCTTTAACGGTTGGGTACATCATAAACCTAAATGCGAATTATTTCTATTTGCGGTTTATCTACTTCCGCTCTCTCGGCCTTCATTTAACGCAACAACGCAACAAAAACGCTTGCAATCGCGATCCAACTTGAGCAGAATACGAAGGGTAATGAGAATGATTCGCATTATAGACCAAGTAGCAACGGCCTGTGATGCATCTACCACCGGAACCGTCCATGATCGTCTGTGTCTGCAATAACATCTCCGACCGCGAAATCCGCCAGGCGGTCGACCTCGGCCTCACGTCGATGGCCGACCTGTACAAGGAACTGGGTGTCGGCACCTGCTGCGGCAAATGCGTCAGCTATGCCCGCGAAGTGATGCACGAACACCTGGAAAGCAAGACCGTCGTCACCGAGCTGCGCCGCGCTCCTGCCGACGGGATCGTTGCCTGATCCAAGCCCTTCCGGCGCAGGCCGTCGCGGTGCCGATCCCGCTATGCAAAATCGGTACGTGCACCCGACCATGCGCGACCCGGTCTTGGTAATATGTGACTTCCGATGCATCCGGATTTCACTCCCATGCCCGTCATTCCGTTCCGCCCACCTAAAGCGCCCTTTACGGTCCAGCCGCCTCCGCAGCCGACGCGCCGCGCCGTCATCGTCAAATGGCTGCGCAAGACGCATGGCTGGATCGGTCTCTGGGGCGCCGTGCTCGGCCTGCTGTTCGGCAGCACCGGCATCCTCCTCAACCACCGTGCCGTGATGAAAATTCCCGCCGTCCAGGCGCAGGAGTCTACGGTGCAGGTTCCCTTGCCCAGTCCGGCCCCCGGCAGTCCGCAGGCGCTGGCGACGTGGCTCAAGCGCTCGTTGCGGCTGGAGCCCGAACCGGGGCGTGTCAAAGCCGAGGCCGCGCGGCCCGTCGCGTGGGGCGACAAGTCGCTGATCCAGCCCGCGCGCTGGAGCGCCAGTTTTACTTCACCGTCGGGCAATGTCCAGGCCGAATATTGGGTCGGCAACAGCTATGTCACCGTCAAGCGTGCCGAGAACAATGTCTTCGGCACCCTCGTCAACCTGCACAAGGGCGTGGGCATGAGTGCCGCGTGGATCCTGCTCGTGGACACGCTGGCCGGCTCCATCATCCTGTTGTCGCTGTCCGGCGTCGTGCTGTGGTCGCTCACCAACCGGCGGCGCACGGTGGGCATCGTGATCGGGGCCGTGTCGCTGCTGGCGGCGGGCGGGCTGGCACTGGCGGCGATCTGACGATTTGCAGCGTGCGGCAGCGGCATGCCGACAATGGCATATGCCCCTGCCCGCCTGCCTCGCGGTTTGCTATGATGTTATGACGACAACCGCACGAAAAGGCAATCCATGAAGGGCGATCCCAACATCATCCGGCTGCTCAACGCACAGCTGACCAACGAGCTCACCGCGATCAACCAGTACTTCCTGCATGCACGCATGTACAGGCACTGGGGCTTCGAAAAACTGGGCAAGAAAGAATACGACGAATCGATCGGCGAGATGAAGCACGCCGACCGCCTGATCGACCGCATCCTGATGCTGGACGGCCTGCCCAACCTGCAGGCGCTGCACAAGCTGCTGATCGGCGAATCGGCACAGGAAATGCTGGAATGCGACCTGAAGCTGGAGCGCGCGGCCCAGGTCACGGTCAAGGAAGGCATTGCCGCCGCCGAGGTGGCGCACGACTACGTGTCGCGCGACCTGCTGCTGGAGATTCTCGAAGACACCGAGGAACACATCGAGTGGCTGGAGACCCAGCTCGACCTCATCGTCAAGGTCGGCATCCAGAACTACCTGCAGTCCCAGATGGGCGAGTGATCGCAACGTGAACATCCGCGTGGGCTCGGGGAGCCCACCCTACGGCATGCGGTAACGTAGGATGGGGTGATCGATGCCGGGGGCATCGGTCACGTGCCCACCATGCATCGCCAGACGAGATGAATCAGGCCGGGTCGCGCCAGCGCGCGACCCACTTGTCGTAGAAGCCCATGTCATTGGGCACCGCGCCGCTGACCGCACAGATCGCGCCGGCGAATTCGTTGGCGCGCGCCAGGATGACCTCCAGCGGCCAGCCGCGCGCGCGGCCCAGCATGAAGATGGCGGCGAAGGCGTCGCCCGCGCCCGTCGTGTCGATCACGAACGGCGGCACCGGGTTGTCGCGGGTGGCGAGGTAGCTGCCGTCCGCGCCGAAGTACACGGAGCCGCGGTGGCCCAGCGTCACGATCAGCGCTTCCAGCGCAAACCGGTCCATCAGCGCGCGACAGGCCGCGTGCACTTCTTCCGTCGACAGCGCCGGGTCGTCCGGGCCGATCTGGAAATACCACTGGAACAGCGCCTGCAATTCCTCCTCGTTGACCTTGACGATGTCGGCCGCCGTCAGCGCTTTCGTGACGACGGGTTCGTTCGCCTGGCCGGCGCGCAGGTTGAGGTCGAGGAAGCGCTTGGCCGCCGGCGTCGCGTCCAGCACGGCCGCCAGCGCGAGGCGCGACCGTTCTTCGCGCTGGGCCAGCGTGCCGAAATACACGGTGTCATATGCGCCGCCGGACACGCTGGCGGCGGCCAGCGACGGGTCGATGAAGTCGTAGGCCTGGCGCGGCAGCAAGGTGAGGCGGTGGCTCGTGCCCTGGCGCTCGACGACGGCGCGGCCCGTCTCTTCCATGGTGTCGATCTGCAGGCCTGTTTCCGGGATCACGAAGTGCTCGAACTCGGCGCGCACGGCGGCGCCGTTGCGGTCGTCGCCGATGCGGGTGATCAGCAGGGGCGGTGCCATGAAGGCGGCCAGGTGGCGCGCCACGTTGAACGGGGCGCCGCCCACGACCGGGGCGCCCGCGCCTTCCTCAACGAGCACCTCGCCGAACACCACCGCCATCCCGTTCCACTTCACCATACACCGTCTCCGTCCGTTCGATCGTACCCGGGGCATTGTAGCGCACCAGCCGCATCGCGAAAGCGGCGCAAACGAGCAGCGCGCCGGCCAGTCGGATCACGTTTTCCGGGTTCCCGCCCAGCCAGCTGTGGTAGTACAGCGGCAAGGTGAAGATCTGGATGATCATCGGGATCACGATGAACATGTTGAAGATCCCCATGTAGACGCCCGTGCGTTCCGGCGGCAGGCTGGAGGCGAGGATCACGTACGGATTGCCCATGATGCTGGCCCACGCGAGGCCGATGCCGACCATCGGCACGAGCAGCAGCACCGGCGTGTGGATGTGCGGGATCGCGAGCATGCCGGCGCCGGCCAGCAGCAGGCAGGCGGCATGCACGACGTGCGGCCCGTGGCGCCGTGCGAACGGCACGAGGGCGAACGCGGCGAGGAAGGCGATGAAGTTGTAGAACGCGCCGATCTGGCCGTTGAGGAGCCCCGCGTCGCGAAAGCCGGGCGACGCCGCGTCGCTCGTGCCGAACAGCGTGCGCGCCAGCGACAGCGTGATGAATTGCCAATAGCAGAACATCGCGTACCACTGGAACAGTTTTACGAGGGCCAGCTGCTTCATGGTCGCCGGCATGTCGCGCACGGCCGCGGCGATCTCCGCCAGCGTGTGCCGCCAGCCGCCGGGCGTTGCGCGCATGGCGGCCAGCGCGTGCGGCGGCAGCGGGTCTTCCGGCGTCGTCTTCACGGACCACAGCACGGACACGAGCGAGCACACGGCGCCGATCAGGAATGCCGCAACGACCACCTGCGGGATGTGGCTGCCGTTGACGGCATCCTTGTCCATCCCGATCCACACGAGCAGCGACGGCGTCAGGTAGGCCAGGGTCTGGCCCAGGCCCGTGAACGCGCTTTGCGTGAGGAAGCCGAGCGAGTGCTGGCTCGCGGGCAGCTTGTCGCTGACGAACGCGCGGTACGGCTCCATCGTCACGTTGTTCGCGGAGTCGAGGATCCACAGCAGGCTCGCGGCCATCCACAAGGTCGGGCTGTACGGCATCGCCAGCAGGCCGAGGCTGCACAGGATCGCACCGATGAGGAAGTACGGCGTACGGCGCCCCCAGCGGCTGACGGTGCGGTCGCTCAGCGCGCCCACCAGCGGCTGGACGAGCAGGCCCGTGACGGGACCGGCCAGCCACAAATACGGCAGGCTCGCCTCGTCGGCGCCGAGGTATTTGTAGATGGGACTCATGCTGCTCTGCTGCAGACCGAAGCTGAACTGGATGCCAAAGAATCCGATGTTCATGTTGACGATCTGCCAGAACGTCATGCGCGGCTTGGCCATCATGCCTCCCAGCGGTCGATGAATGGACGGTAGAACGTGCGGTCGTCCGGGACGGCGCCGACGATGCCGCAGACGGCGCCGGCGAATGCGTTGGCACGGGCGAGCGTCGCGTCGAGCGGCCAGCCGCGCGCGCGGCCCAGCAGGAATACGGCGGAGAACGCGTCGCCCGCGCCGACGGTGTCGGCCAGCTGCACGGGCGCTGTCGGCGCCGGCGTGGCATGGTACGCGCCGTCCGCACCGAAGTACACTGCGCCGCGCGGTCCCAGGGTCACGATCAGGCCCGCCAGATTGAACACGCGCAGCAAGGTCGCGCACGCGTGGCGCACGTCGGCGCTTGCCATGTCGTCCGTCGGGAGCCGCATGTGGGTGTACCAGCCGAACAAATCCTGCAACTCCTCTTCGTTGACCTTGACGATATCGGCCGCGTGCAGCGACGCGTACACGCACCGCTCCGTCACCTGCCCTGCCCGCACGTTCAGGTCCAGGTAGCGGCAGGCGTCGGTCGCCGCCAGCAGCCGCGCCAGCGCGTCGCGCGATGCCGGCTCGCGCTGGGCCAGCGTGCCGAAATACAGCGTCGAGGGCGCGGCGGCCGTCATGGCCGCCACCGCGGGCTCCGCCTCGATGGCATCATAAGCCTGGTGCGGCAGGATCGTGAAGCGGTGGCCGCCGTCGCTGTGGCGTTCCACACTCACCCGGCCCGTCGGCAAGGCCGCATCCACCTGCAGTCCCGTCATCGGCAGGCCGAAGCGCTCGAACTCCGCGCGCATGCGGGCGCCGTTCCCGTCCAGGCCCACGCGGGTCAGCATCAGGGCGTCCTGCCCCAGCGCGGCCAGGTGGCGCGCCACGTTGAAGGGCGCGCCGCCGATCACCTGGCGGTCGCCGAAATCGTCGACCAGCGCTTCGCCGAAGACGGCGACCGGTCCTTGCGCATTCTGCGTCATGTCATCCCTCGTCATAGCCATGCCTGGTCCCACGGCGCCAGCGTCACCGTCCCGGCGCGCCCGTACGCGGCCAGGTCGACGGTCAGCTCGCGGCCGGAAAAGTTGAAGAGACCCAGGAAACGCTCGCCACGCGCCAGTGCCAGCAGGGCCGGATCGCCGGCGGGCAGCACCGTGCACGCCGCCCCGGCCGCGAGATCCGGCGTGTCGCGGCGCTGCTTGATCAAGCGGCGCAGGCCCGCATACGCGCGGCCGGCCGGCGTCGCGGCATCGCCGCGCTGCGCGTAACGCGCCTCGTCGAACGGCGCGCGCTGGATCCAGCGGCTGTCGTGCGCCTTCGCCGGGTCGGCCAGGTAGCTGTCGTCGTTGGCCATCGCCCGCTCGTCGCCCATGTACAGCATGGGCAGGCCGCCGAAGCACAGCGCGAGACCATGCACGAGCAGCAGGCGGCGCAAGCCTTCTTCGGATCCATCGTAGCCGCTCAACGCGGCCGCCGTGCCGTTGGTGGCGAGACCGCCCTGGAAGCCGGTGCCGCCCCCATCGTTATAAGCACGCGCAACGGCGGCCAGGCGATCGAGATCGCCCGCCTCGGCCAGCAGGTGCTTCCAGCCGATGTCGTCGTGGCAGCGCACATAGGTCAGCCAGCTCGCGCCATCCGGCAGCGGCGGCGTGGCGGCGGCGACCGCGCGCACGAGGCTCGCGTCTTCCTCGGCCAGCGCGGCCCAGCCGGCCGTCATGAGGGTGCTGTGGTACGCGAGGTGGCATTCGGGCGCCTTGGCGTCGCCGAAGTACGCGGGCAGTTCGCGCGTCGGCACGATCGCCTCGGCCTTCAGCAGCACGCCCGGTGCCGCGATGTCGACGATGGCGCGCAGCGCCTGCAGCAGCAGATGCGCTTCCGGCTGGTTCATGCAGTCCGTGCCGAGCCGCTTCCACAGGAACGCGGTGGAGTCGAGGCGGAACACGTCGATGCCGCGGTTCGCGAGGCGCAGCAGCGCCGCCGCCACGGCTTCGAACACGGCCGGGTTGGCGTAGTTCAGGTCCCACTGGAACGGATAGAAGGTCGTCCACACCCAGCCGCCCATGTCGGGCACGTGCGTGAAATTGCCGGGCGCCGCCTGCGGGAAGACCTGGCCCAGCGTGCGTTCGTAGGCTCGCGCCTTGTCCTCGTCCAGCACGTGGAAGAAGGCGCGCATCGCGGTGTCGCCGGTCCGGGCGCCCTGCGCCCACGGATGGTCGTCGGCCACGTGGTTCAGGATCAGGTCGGAGCACAGGCTGATGCCCGCCTCGCGCAGCGCCGCCGTCAGGTCTTCCAGGTCGGCCATCGTGCCGAAGCGCGGATCGACCTCGTCGAAGCTGGCGACGGCAAAGCCGCCGTCGTTCTCGCCCGCGCGCGGGCGCAGGAACGGCAGCAGGTGCAGGTACGTGACGCCCAGGTCGCGCAGGTGCGGGATGCGCGCCTTCACGCCGCGCAGGTCGCCGCCGAATTGGTCCACGTACGCGCTGTAGCCCAGCATCGTCGGCGCGCAGAACCAGCGCGGATCGTCCTCGCGGGCGGCGTCGAGCGCCTGCAGCGCGGCCGGGCGCGCGGCCATCAGCCCCCCGATCCCGGCCAGCAGGTTGTCGAACCACGCGGCGTGGCCGGGCAGGTGGCCGTACAGGCGGTGCAGGCGGTCGGCCAGCACGGCCTCGTGGCGCGCGAAACGGCGCCGTGCGTCGGCGTGGCGGCCGGCCGGCAGCGCGTCCAGCATGCGGCGCAGGGAATGGGACATCGTCGTCATGGATTTCGGTTAAGCAGGGAGGATGGGCCGGCGCCGGGCCGGCCCGAGGAACATCAGAACGCGTACTTGACGCTGGCCTTCACGGCGCGGCCCGTGATCGAGCGGGCGGCGTGGCCGTCGCCTTCGATCTCGGTGTAGCCGATGCGGTTGAACAGGTTGTTGGCGTTCACGGACAGCTGCACCTTCGGCGTCAGCTGGTAGTTCAGGAACGCGTGCACGACGGTGTAGCCGGGCAGGACGAGCGTGTTGGCGTCGTCGCCCCAGCTTTTACCCGTGCCGACGACGGTGAGGCCGAAGCTGGCCGGGCCCAGGTCGTAGCTCGGCGCGAGCTGGTACACGGCGTGCGCCTGGCGGCGTGGCGTGTGGCCGATGGCCGCTTCGCCGCCCGGTGCCGTCGCCGTGATCTTCGCATTCGTCAGCGTGAGGCCGCCCGTGACGCGGAAGTCGCCCACGCGATAGGCCGCTTCCAGTTCGGCGCCTTTCGCGTCGTAGCTGTTCGCGGTCGACAGCCGGGTCGTCGCTTCGTAGTTGGTCTCGCGCGTCTTGGCGTGGAACAGCGTGAGGAACGTGGACAGTGCGCCGCTGCGCCATTTCACGCCGCCTTCCAGCTGTTTTACCGTGTTGATGCTGATCGGCGCGCTGCCGTCCAGCGGGGTGCCGAACAGGATGCGGTCGGCGTTGAACGCGACGCCTTCGCTGGTGCGGGCGAACAGCGCCAGCGCCGGCGTGACTCGCCAGTTGCCGCCCACCGAATACGACGTGTGGCCGATGTCGTAGTCGACGTGCTGCACGGTGCCCGGCAGGTAGCTGGCGGCATCGGTGGCGATGTTGGCGCTGCCGCCGGCGTGCTGGCGGTCGCGGCGCACGCTGGCGTCCACGTTGACCGGCCCCTGCTCCCAGCCGATGTTCGCATACGGCGAATTGGTGCGGTATTCGACGTCGACGGCGCGCGAGCAGCAGCCACCGAACGCGGGACCGACGTAGCCCGGCGTGCTGCTTGCCGTCTTCAGCAGCGCCGGATCGTCGCCGGTGGCCTGCATCAGGTACTGGTTGAAGTTCCACGTCAGGCCCAGCTTCTGCAGGGAGCTGTACCAGCCGGCCGTCACGCTCAGCTTCGCACCGTCGATTTTGAAAGTCTTGGTCAGGCGCGCATCGTTCAGCGTGTTGCCCGCGTCGTCGATGGACGTGTTGAAGACGACGGCGTTGAAGGCGCGGCCGTTGTAGGCCTTACCGGCATCGGGGCCCGTGGCGAAGGTATAGCTGCCGACGGTACCGCTGTCGGCCGGGAAGACGCCCACGAAGCGGCCGCTGTTGGACGCCTTGCGGAATTTATCGGTCACGGTCCAGCCGTTGCCCAGGTCGAACGAGCCTTCCAGGCCGATCGCATTGCTCTTCACGGACAGGCCGTCGTTGACGTCGCTCGACACGTGGCCGTTGCCCTTGGTGAGCGAGACGTCCTGCACCCAGTACGGCGAATAGAAGGACGCGTAGCGCGGGTCGATGCCGGCGATTTCCGAGATGTGGCCGTTGTTGACGAGGACCGGCACCGGCAGCGCCGTCGGGCTCTGGTCGTCGAGGTGCTTGAGCGAGACGCGCACGTAGCCGCCGTCGAAGTCGTGCGTGAAGTTCGCGCGCAGCTGGCCGCCCCGCTCGTCCTTGCCGGCCGCGTTGCGGATGCCTTCGCCGCGGCGGTAGAAGCCGCCGACGAAGAAGCGGTCGCGCTCCGAGATCGGCGCGCCGTAGTCGAAGTCGACGCGCGTGCTGTCGTAATCGAGGCCGCGCGTGAGGCCGATGCTGCCGCCCTGCTGCGCACCGTCCTTGGAGATGAAGTTGATGATGCCGCCGGGCGAGTTGGTGGCCAGCGTCGAGGCCGAGCCGCCGCGCACGGCTTCCACGTGGTCGAGCGTGCCGTCGATCTTGATGTAGCTGTCGGGGGTGATGAAGTTGAAGTCGCCGAACTGCAGCACCGGCAGGCCGTCTTCCTGCATCTGCACGTAGCGCGCGCCGCCCGCGGAGATGGGCACGCCGCGCACGGTGATGTTGGCGTTACCCTCGCCGCCCGACGATTCCGAGCGCACGCCGGGGATAGCACGCAGCACTTCGGCGGCGCTGGTCGGCGCGAGGTTCTGGATGGCGTCCGCTTCCAGCGTGCTGACCGAGACGCTCGACTTCATCTTGCTCGAACCGATCGGCGTGCCGGTGACGACGACGCGTTCCATCTTCAGGCCATCGGTCGACGATGCCGGCGCGGCGGCTTCCTGTGCGGACGCGGCACCCAGGTGCAGCAAGGCCAGCGCCACGGCACGCGCCGTGTGCTTCATGCGAACTTCCATGTCTCCTCCGTTGTATTCGATTTGTTGGCACCTTGTCAGGCACGCGGCCATTATTTCCCGATTTTGGAAAAATTGCAAACGATTGCAATAACGTTGCAAAAACGCTGCAACCGACCATTCATGCGGGTTTCGCGGCATAGCGACGTGGCGAACACCGGATTTTGCAAACGTTTGCAAATCGGTTTGCAACGAGCGCGTTACGGCGACCGGGGCGCCGCCCGGTCACGCGCTGGCGCGGACGATCAGTTCAGTGGGAAGCTGGACGGAGGGTGCGCCGCGGCCGTCGACGAGGACGAGCAGCGCATCGACGAGGGCGCGCGCGGCCACGTCGCGCGGCTGGGCGACGGTGGTGAGCGGCGGGTGGAAATAACTGGACAGCTCGATGTCGTCGTAGCCGACGACGGCCACGTCGGCCGGCACGTCCTTGCTCTGCTCGCGCAGCGCATGGATGGCCTTCATCGCGAGCAGGTCGCTGCTGGCGAACAGGCCGTCGTAGACCGCGCCGCGCCGCGCCAGCTCCGCCACGGCCTGGCCGCCGCTCTCGGGCAGGAACGACGAGGCCACGTGCAGTTGCGGATCGGGAGAGAGGCCGTGTGCGGCCAGCGCTTCCACGTAGCCGCGGTAGCGCTGCTCGACTTCGGGCAGGCTCGTGTCGCCGAAGAAGGCGATGCGGCGCCGGCCCTGTGCCAGCAGGCGTTCCGTCGCGAGACGGCCGCCCGTGACGTTGTCGCCGCCGACCGTCGTGTACAACTGCTGCGGCAGTTGCGCGCCCCAGACGACGAACGGCACGCCGCGCGCGGCCATCTTGTTGAGTTCATCGTGGTGGCGGCCCTGGCCGATCAGGATCACGCCGATGGCGCGGCCGCCGTCGAACGGCGCGGCGGCAGCGTCGACCTGGTCGGCATCCACGCGCGAGACGAGGATGTCGAAGCCCTGGGCGCTGAGCGCGTCCGCGAGGCTGCCCAGCATCGACAGGAAGAACGGGTCGGACAACTGCTGGCGCGTGGCCTGCTCGATCGGGATGACGACGGCCACCGTGCGGTTCTGCTGCAGCCGCAGGTTTTGCGCGCCGATGTTGATCGTGTAGTTCAGCGAGCGCGCGAGGTCGAGGATGCGGTCGCGCGTTTCCTGGTTGACGAGGGGGCTGTGGCTGAGCGCACGCGAGACGGTCGACGTCGACACGCCGGCGAGGCGTGCGATGTCGGCCATTTGCAACCGCCGGGACGACGCAGACATCGTATCAGTGCGCGTATCAGTGCGGGACGGTGTCCTTGAACGACGGCCGTTCCGACAGCTTGTCGAACAGGCGCGCCAGGTTCGGGTAGGCGCTGCGCCAATCGATGTCCGGGAAGCGGAACGACAGCCAGCCGAGCGTGCAGCCGACGGCGACGTCGGCCAGCGTGTAGTGGATCCCCATGCAGAACGGCTGTTCGCCCAGGTTCTCGGACATCACGGCGAGACCGCCGTGCACCTTGCCCATCTGTCGGTCGAACCAGGCCTGGCTCTGCTGGTCGGCCGCGCGCCAGTTGCGCTCCAGGTAGGCCAGCACGGCCGCGTCCAGCACGCCGTCCGCGAGCGCTTCCCACACCTTGACGTTGGCGCGGTCGCGGCTGTTCGCCGGGAGCAGCTTGCACACGGGCGTCAGCGTGTCGAGGTATTCCGCGATCACGCGCGAGTCGTACATCGTGCTGCCGTCTTCCATCACGAGGCACGGCACCTTGCCCAGCGGGTTCGACGACGCGATCTTCGTTTCCGGCGCCCAGACGTTTTCCAGCTCGAACTGATAGTCGAGCTTTTTTTCTGCCAAGACGACGCGCGCCTTGCGCACGTAGGCACTGGTGAAGGAACCGATGAGTTTCATAGATGCTCAGTCATGTGGATTGGCAGACAGTATAGCATCGGCCTATCGCCCGCCGAACGCCGGGGAACCGCCTGCAACGGTGGCCAAATGAGACTTGACAAAGCGGCCGACCCCAGCCTGCCGATGGTAGAATCTCGTTTTTGCACTCACCGCCTCCCTCCTCCCATGACCTCTACCGCATCCTCCTCGACCCTGTCGGCCCTGTCCCCGCTGGACGGCCGCTACGCCGCCAAGACCGACAAGCTGCGCCCGATCCTGTCGGAAGCCGGCTTCATGCACCACCGCGTGAAAGTGGAGATCGCCTGGCTGCAGGCGCTGTCGCAGGCCGGCTTCGCCGAACTGAAACCGTTCTCCGCCGACGCATCCGCCCTGCTGGACAAGCTGGCCGCCGACTTCTCGGACGCCGACGCCGCCCGCATCAAGGAAATCGAAGCCGTCACGAACCACGACGTGAAGGCCGTCGAGTACTGGCTGAAGGAACAAGTGAAGGACGTGCCGGAGCTGGTCGCGGCGTCCGAATTCATCCACTTCGCATGCACGTCGGAAGACATCAACAATACGTCGCACGGCATGATGCTGAAGGCCGCGCGTGACGGCGTGCTGCTGCCGTCGCTGCAGGCCGTGATCGCGAAGCTGACGGACATCGCGCACGCGAACGCCGACCTGCCGATGCTGTCGCGCACGCACGGCCAGACCGCCAGCCCGACCACGCTGGGCAAGGAATTCGCCAACGTCGTCGCCCGCCTGCAGCGCGCCGTGAAGCGCATCGCCGACGTGGAAATCCTCGGCAAGATGAACGGCGCCGTCGGCAACTACAACGCGCACCTGTCCGCATATCCGGGCTTCGACTGGCCGGCGTTCTCGAAGAACGTCATCGAACAGCGCCTGGGCCTGACGTTCAACCCGTACACCATCCAGATCGAGCCGCACGACTACATGGCCGAGCTGTTCGACGCGATCTCGCGCACGAACACGATCCTGCTCGACCTGAATCGCGACATCTGGACCTACGTGTCGCTCGGCTACTTCAAGCAGAAGCTGAAAGCTGGCGAGATCGGTTCGTCGACCATGCCGCACAAGGTGAACCCGATCGACTTCGAAAACTCGGAAGGCAACCTGGGCCTGGCCAACGCCGTGCTGCGCCACATGGCGGACAAGCTGCCGGTCTCGCGCATGCAGCGCGACCTGACCGACTCCACGGTCCTGCGCAACATCGGCGTGGGCTTCGGCTACGCGCTGCTCGCGTACGACAGCTGCCTGCGCGGCCTGAACAAGCTGGAAGTGAACCCGGCACGCCTGGAGCAGGACCTCGACGCGAACTGGGAAGTGCTGGCCGAGCCGGTGCAGACCGTGATGCGCCGCTACGGCATCGAGAACCCGTACGAGCAACTGAAGGAACTCACGCGCGGCAAGGGCATCACGCGCGACGCGCTGCAGGAATTCATCGGCAAGCTGGCGATGCCGCAGGAAGCCAAGGACCTGCTGCTGGCCATGACGCCGGCGAATTACACCGGTCTGGCGGCGCAGCTGGCGAAGGCCATCTGATCGATCTGCACGAATGCGTGGGCACGGGGTGCCCACCCTACCCTTAACGTAGGGTGGGCGGCCTCCGCCCACGCGTTCAACCAGCGTGTGCCTTCACCTCTGCCACGTGAACTTCACCCCCACCGTCCTGGGCACCTCGGTCCGCACCGACGCCACCCCATATTCCGCGTGACCGCCATTCAGGTTGGTCCCGATCACCGACAACGCCATCCCCGGCGCGAAACGCCAACCGAAGCGGGCATCGACGGCCCAGTAGGCCGGCACGTCCGGGAATCCCAGCGCCCCGTTGCGGCGCACGGCCAGTTCCAGTTCGCGCGCTTCATCGAGCGCGTGGCTGGAGCGCAGCTGCATCGTGTACGCCGGGTCGCGGCCCGTCGTCATGAGGCTGCCCTGGTCGGCGCTGCCGGGCGTCAACGCGAATTCCTCGTGCAGCAGCGTGGCCCCCGCCGCCAGGCGCCACGCCTGCGTCATCTGCACATTGCCCCACGCTTCGATGCCGCGCGCCTCGCCTTCCATCAGGTTGCCGAACACGATCTGTCCGGCAGGCGTCAGATCCTGCGTGCGCAGGTGGTCGTACAGGTTGCGGAACGCCGTCACGGAATACGACACGATCTGCCCCGCCTGGCCGCGGTAGCCCAGTTCGAGCACGCGCGCGGTCTCCGTCCGCACGCCCCGGCCGCCCGCCAGCAGATACGGCGGCGCGCCGGGCACGTACGCATCCACGTCGAGACGCGACGGCGCGCGCACGGTGCGCGACACGGCCGCCCAGAACGCGTGCGCGGGCGTGGCGCGCCAGGACAGGCGCAGGCTCGGCAGGAATTCCGCGCCCGTGTACGGATTGCGCTCCCAGCGCACGCCGGCCGTCACACTGAAGTCGGCGTGCAGTGCCACTTCGTCCTGGACGAACAGGCTGGTCCACGTCTGGGTGGCACGCGCGGGCAGGAAGGCGACGAAGCGGCTGTTGTCGACGTGGTCCCGGCTGGTGCGGTATTCGCCGCCCCACACGATGCTGTGCCGGCCATGTGCGGGCAGTGCGTGCTGCAGCTGCAGGTCGAGGATGTCGACGGCGTCCGTGAACGTGGGCGGCACCTTGCGGTAGCGGTAATCGTAATACGCCTGCGCGGTCACGCTGCCGCCGCCGTCCAGCACGTGTTCCCAGCGTCCCGTGACGTTGGCGCCGTGCAGCTGGATGTCGTCCAGGCCGACGTCCGCGCCCGGCGCCGCGATGACGCCCGGTGCGGGCTGGCCCTCGCGCCCGCGCCAGGCGTTGGCGTTGACGCTGAACCGCTCCGCGCCCCGTTCCCAGTCGCCGCGCCAGCCCACCTGCCCCTGCGTCCAGTCGTCGTCGAGCGCGCGGCCGGACGCGAGTTCGCTGTGCCCCAGTCCGAACATCTTGCCGTAGGCACGCCAATGACCTCCGGTCAGCAGCCCGCCGTGGCGGAACGCGGCCTGGGCGCCGTCGGTGTCGGCGCGCAGCACGAGCAGGTCGCCCTGCGTGTCGCGCGCGTGGCGGGTCGTGACGTTGATGACGCCGTTGACGGCATTCACGCCCCACAGCGTGCCGCCGGGGCCGCTAATCACCTCGATCCGCTCGATGTCTTCCAGCATCACGTCCGGCTCATCCCAGAACATGCCGGAGAACAACGGAGAATAGACCGAACGGCCGTCGATCATCACGAGGAGCTTGTTGGCCGGGCTGTTGCTCGTGCCGTTCATGCCGCGCGCGGAAATGAAATAATTGGCGTTGTTGTAGCGCGCGACCTGCAGGTTCGGTGCGAGATTCAGCGCCTCGACGAGGTTGCGCGCGCCCGAACGGCGGATGTCTTCCGCCGTGATCACGAACACGGACGCCGGCGCGTCCTGCAGGCGCTCGGGCCGGCGCGACACGGACGTGACGTCGATGTTGGCCAGTTCCTCGATCGACAGGTCGGCGAATTCGGCACGCCGCGCCGCTTCGTCGGCATGCGCCGGCGAGGTCAGCAATAGCGCCGCCAATAACAGGGGCAGGCCGGGCGTGTGGGTCATAATGTTTTATAAATTTATTTTTTTAACATTTTACCTTCGCCCATACGCAAACCGGCGTGTACGCCTGCGAGAATGGCATATGCGCCACGGATTATCCCACTGGCTGAACAAAGTTATCCGTATGGATAGCTTCCTCGCAATATTTGGAACCGTTAAAGTATCCGTATTGCAAATCAACGCTCACCCGCAACTCATGCTAGTGTGCTGAGTAGTTTGGTAAGATTTAGTTCTAACTCGTACTATTTCATCGGAGACCCGTCATGCAGCGCTACACCACGACCGCCATCGTGCTTCACTGGCTGATCGCCTTGCTGATCATCGGTGCGTTCACGCTGGGCCTCGTGATGACGGACATCCCCGGCATCTCGCCCACCAAGCTGAAGTATTTTTCGTGGCATAAATGGGCCGGCGTGACCGTGCTGCTGCTTGCCACGATCCGCCTGCTGTGGCGCCTGAAGAACCGCCCGCCCGCGCTGCCCGCCACGATGCCCGCGTGGCAACGGGGCGCCGCCCACGGCCTGCATCACTTGCTGTACGTGCTGATCTTCGCCGTGCCGCTGTCCGGCTATTTCTACACGCTGGCGGCCGGTTTCCCGGTCGTCTATTTTGGCCTGTTCCAGCTGCCGGTGTTCATCGCCAAGAACCCGGCGCTGGCCGAGACGCTGAAACCAATCCACTACTGGCTGAACATGATCATGGCCGGCCTCGTCGGCCTGCACGTGGTCGCCGCCCTGAAACACCAATTCGTCGACCGCGACGGCACGCTCGGACGCATGCTGCCCGGCCGTTCCCATTGAAGGAGATCACCATGAAATTTACCCGTGGCACCCTCGCCGCCATCCTGACCGGCGTGACGCTGGTTGCCAGTGCCGTGCCCCTGAAAACCGACGTGGCGCACAGCAGCGTCTCCGCCGTGTTCAAGCAGATGAACGTGCCGGTCGAATCGAAGTTCAAGAGCTTCAACGCGCAGATCGACTACGACGCCGCGCACCCGGAAAAAGCGACGGCGCGCGTGGACATCGACACCGCGAGCTTCGACATCGGCGAGGCCGAGTACAACAAGGAAGTGGCCGGCAAGGACTGGTTTAACGCGGCCAAGTTTCCGAAGGCAAGCTTCGTGTCGTCCGCCATCAAGCCGGCCGGCGCGGGCAAGCTGAACGTCAGCGGCAAGCTGACCATCAAGGGCAAGACCCAGGACGTCACCTTCCCGGTCACGATCAAGCCGGAAGGCGGCAAACAGGTTTTTGAAGGGCAACTGCCGATCAAGCGGCTGGCCTTCAACATCGGCGAAGGCGAGTGGAAGGACACGAGCATGGTCGCCGACGAAGTCGTCATCAAATTCCGCGTCGCCGCGGGACAATAAACATCATTTATCGTTAAAGGATCGTCCTACATGAAACTCAAGCACCTCGCCCTCCTGGCCGTCGCCTTCGCTTCCAGCGCCGCCTTCGCCGCCGACACCTACAAGATCGACTCGAACCACACGTACCCGAGCTTCGAGGCCGACCACTTCGGCGGCCTGTCGAACTGGCGCGGCAAGTTCGACAAGACGGAAGGCTCCATCGTCGTCGACCGCGCGAACAAGACGGGCACCGTCGACATCACCATCGACGCGAACAGCCTGGACTTCGGTCACGCCAAGATGAACGAGCATGCGAAAGGTCCGGACATGTTCGACGTGGCCAAGTACCCGAACGCCACCTACAAGGGCAAGATCGTGTTCAAGGGCGACGTGCCGAGCACGGTCGACGGCCAGCTGACGCTGCACGGCGTGACCAAGCCGGTCACCCTGACCATCAACCAGTTCAAGTGCATCCAGCACCCGATGCTGAAGCGCGAAGTGTGCGGCGCCGATGCGTCGGCCACGTTCAACCGTGCCGACTTCGGCGTGGACTACGGCGTCAAGATGGGCTTCAAGCCGGAAGTCAAGCTGGCGATCCAGGTCGAAGCCGTCAAGCAGTAATCGGCGTAGGGTGGGCGGCCTCCGCCCACGCGTGACGTTTGCGTCATACATGCATCACGCGTGGGCACGTGAATGATGCCCCCGGCATCATTCACCCCACCTTACCGGCCGTCGCGGTCCGAGTCACCCGGGATGGCGCGTTCCACGCGATCCCATGCGGCGCGGCTGGCCGACTTGGCCTGCTCCCACGACAGGCGCGAATGGCCTTTCACGCGATCCCACTCGTCGGCCATGTGCGGCTCGGCCAGGTCGTAGCTCGGGAAGCGGCGGGCGTTGTTGTAGCCCAGCGCATACGCCGGCGAATAATCGTCGTACGTGTAGCCCGAGGTGTAGTACGGCTGGGTCTGGTAGTTCGAACGCCAGTAGTTGTCTTCCTCGGTCGGGTTGACCAGGTGGCCGGCGCCCTTGC
Organism: uncultured Massilia sp.; assembly: GCA_966212555.1. Lineage (GTDB taxonomy): Bacteria > Pseudomonadota > Gammaproteobacteria > Burkholderiales > Burkholderiaceae_D > Telluria. The sequence continues at coordinate 507 of CBIHRX010000047.1, read as the reverse complement.
CGACCATGCCGCCGGCGATGCCGCCGATCGCGGCACCCGCCGCCATGCCGACCGGGCCGCCGACGGCACCCAGTGCGGCACCGGCTGCAGCACCACCGCCCGCGCCGACGCCGCCGGCCAGGTTGTGCTCATGCAGGTCGTCGCCCGGTTTCGGGTTCACAACTTCGCCCGCGCCCTTGCCGGCCATGCCGCCGGCGATACCGCCGATGGCAGCGCCCGCGACGGTGCCGATCGGACCGGCCGCGCTACCGACGGCCGCACCGGTCAGTGCGCCCGCGCCGGCGCCCGTGCCCTGGGCCAGGTTGTGCTCGTGCAGGCGGTCTTCCGAATGCGGATTCACCACTTCGCCCGCGCCGCGGCCCGCTGCTCCACCGGCCAGGCCGCCGATCGCGGCACCGGCCAGCGCACCGACCGGACCGGCCACGGAGCCCGCGGCCGCGCCCATCGCGGCGCCGGCGCCGGCACCGGTGCCCTTGGCCAGGTAGTGTTCGCCCAGGTCGTCGCCCG
>CBIHRX010000046.1:0-29416 GCA_966212555.1 uncultured Massilia sp. | reverse complement strand
TGCCTTCGTACGTGTTGACGACTTCCAGGTTGACGAGGTGACGCGCCACGCCGAATTCGTCGCTGATGCCGTTACCGCCCATCATGTCGCGCGCCATGCGGGCGATGTCGAGCGACTTGCCGCAGGAATTGCGTTTCATGATCGACGTGATCTCGACCGCGGCCGTGCCCTCGTCCTTCATGCGGCCCAGGCGCAGGCAGCCCTGCAGGCCCAGCGTGATTTCCGTCTGCATGTCGGCCAGCTTCTTCTGGATGAGCTGGTTGGCGGCCAGCGGCTTGCCGAACTGCTTGCGGTCCAGCACGTACTGGCGGGCGCGGTGCCAGCAGTCTTCCGCGGCGCCCAGCGCGCCCCAGGCGATGCCGTAGCGGGCCGAATTCAGGCACGTGAACGGACCCTTCAGGCCGCGCACTTCGGGGAAGGCATTTTCTTCAGGGCAGAAGACTTCATCCATCACGATCTCGCCCGTGATCGACGCGCGCAGGCCGACCTTGCCGTGGATGGCCGGCGCCGACAGGCCTTTCCAGCCCTTTTCCAGCACGAAGCCGCGGATCTTGCCTTCGTCATCCTTGGCCCAGACGACGAACACGTCGGCGATCGGGGAGTTCGTGATCCACATCTTCGAGCCCGTCAGCGAATAGCCGCCGTCGACCTTGCGCGCGCGCGTGACCATCGACGCCGGGTCGGAGCCGTGGTTCGGTTCGGTCAGGCCGAAGCAGCCGATCCATTCGCCGGTGGCCAGTTTCGGCAGATATTTTTGCTTGGTTTCTTCATTGCCGAATTCGTGGATGGGCACCATCACGAGCGACGACTGGACGCTCATCATCGAGCGGTAGCCGGAATCGACGCGCTCCACTTCGCGCGCGATCAAGCCGTAGCTGACGTAGTTCAGGCCGGGGCCGCCGTATTGCTCGGGGATCGTCGGACCCAGGAGACCGAGCGCTCCCATTTCGCGGAAGATGCCGGCGTCGGTGGTTTCGTGGCGGAAGGCTTCGAGGACGCGCGGCAGCAGCTTGTCCTGGCAATAGGCCGCGGCGGCGTCGCGCACCATGCGCTCTTCGTCGAGCAACTGCTCGTTCAGCAGCAACGGATCATCCCAATGGAACTGGGCTTTGCGGGGCGTATCGGAACGGCTCATGGGGCTCCTGTCTCAATCTTTGTAAGAATGTGGCGGGCGAATGGATGGCCGCCCGGGTCGAGCCATTATAGAAACCCCGGTCTGCCGCATCTTTTCAAACTGCGACAGGCATTTTCATTTTTAAACGAGCAACCGTCAGGTGCTGCCGAAACGCCCGCCATGGAACAGCAGGGCGGCTTGCGGATGGACGGCGCAGTCTTCCACTTCGCCCACGAAGATCACGTGGTCGCCTTCCGGATAGCGGCTGCGGTTATGGCATTCGAACCAGGCGGAGACGCCTTTCAGGATCGGCTGGCCGGTGCGCGACAATTCGTACTCGACGCCTTCGAACGGATCCTGGCCGCGCCGCGAGAACCGGCGCGCCAGCTCTTCCTGTCCGGCGGACAGCACGTTGATCACGTAGTGCGAATTGCCGGTGAAGATGGGCAGGCTGTTGGCGACGTTCGACAGGCTCCACAGCACCAGCGGCGGCTCCAGCGATACGGAATTGAAGGACGATGCGGTCAGGCCGCGGAATTTGCCGTCGCCCAGGCGGGTCGTGATGACGGTGACGCCGGTCGCGAATTGGGACAGGGCTTGGCGGAAATGGGCGGAATCGAAACCGCGCGTGGTGGCGCGAGGTGAGCTGGTGTTCATGCGCGCATTATGCCATCAATGGCCGGCGGTTCCCCGAGCCTGCACGAGCGCGCACTTTCGTTTACAGTGAAACCATGGACAACTATTTATTCCTCGAGGAGTCAGCATGAGCCAGCAATCAGCAACCGAAGTGGCCATCCTGGGCGGCGGGTGTTTCTGGTGCCTGGAAGCGGTCTACCTGGAAGCGCGCGGTATTCTCCGCGTGGAATCGGGCTACATGGGCGGCGAGACCCCCGCGCCGACCTACGAGCAGGTGTGCGCGGGCACGACCGGCCACGCGGAAGTGGTGCGCCTGGAATTCGATCCGAGCGTGATCGGTTATCGCGACATCCTGGAAATCTTTTTCACGATCCACGATCCGACGACGCTGAATCGCCAGGGCAATGACGTCGGCACGCAATACCGCTCGGTGATCTTCTTCACGTCGCCGGAACAGGAAGCGACGGCGCGCAAGGTGATGGCCGAGATGGCCGCCGTATGGGATGCGCCGATCGTCACGCAGGTGCTGCCGGCCGAGCAGTGGTACAAGGCCGAGGACTACCACCAGAATTATTTCGCCCAGCACCCGCTGCAGGGGTATTGCGCGTTCGTGGTGGCGCCCAAGGTGGCCAAGTTCCGCAAGGTGTTCACGGACCGGGTGAAGTGATGGATGCCGGGGGCATCCATCACGAAATCACCGGTACATGTATTTCCGCGACCACGGCATCAGGTCCGGTTCCTCGCCCGCCTTGCCGCACACGATCTGGTACAAGCTGATCCAGTCGTGCGCGAAGCCGTACGCGCAGCCGGCCAGGTAGACGTGCCAGATGCGGAAGGTCTTCGGATCGCACGTGGCCCGGATGCGGTCGGCGTTGTTCTCGAAATTCTCGGTCCACAGCGCGCACGTGCGGGCGTAGTGGCGGCGCAGGTTTTCCACGTCGCGGACCTCGAGGCCGCCTTCCTGCATCGTGCGGATGACGGTCGACAGGTGCGCCAGCTCGCCGTGCGGAAACACGTATTTGTCGATGAACTCGCCACTGCCGTGCGGGCTGTTGCGCTGCTCGACGTCGGTCGTGGTAATGCCGTGGTTCATCACGACGCCGCCCGGCGCCAGCAGCTTGTTGATGCGGCCGAAGTACTCCTGCAGGTTGTCCACGCCCACGTGCTCGAACATGCCGACGCTCGTGATGCGGTCGAACTGGCCCGCGACGTCGCGGTAGTCCTGCAAGCGGATCTCGACGCGGTCTTGCATCCCGGCCTGCGCCACGCGCTCGCACGCCAGCTCGTACTGGCGTTCGGACAGCGTGACGCCGACACAGCGCGCCCCGAACTTGCTGGCCGCGCGGATCACGAGCGCGCCCCAGCCGCAGCCGATGTCGAGCAGCGTCTGGCCCGGCTGCACGCCGATCTTGGTGAGGATGTGGTCGATCTTCTTTTGCTGGGCCGTGGCGAGGTCCTCGTCGCCGTTCTCGAAATAGGCGCAGGAATAGACCATGGCCGGGTCGAGGAACAGGCTGTAGAACTCGTTGGAGACGTCGTAGTGGTAGCGGATCGCTTCGGCGTCCTTCTCGCGCGTGTGCGGCGCGACGAGGCGCAGGGCGGCGCTGGCGACGCGGCTCGTGCGGGCCGGCTTGCCCGTGGTCTCGGCGAGGGCGGAACCCACCTGGATCATGTCGGCCGCACGTCCTTCGATCTCGAGCGCGCCTTCGACATAGGCCTCGCCCAGATTGCCCAGCGACGGCGCGAGGAGGTAGCGCAGCCCGCCCGGGTTGGGGACCCGGATTTTCACGCGCGGTTGCTCGGGCGACAGGTCGACCTGCGCGCCGTTCCACAATTCCACGCGCAGGGGCAGGTTGAATTTGCTGCGTATGCCTGAAGTCCAGGCGGAAAGCTTCATCTGGTCGAACACGCGTCTTCTCCGGCTAGTCCTGAGCCGGATGCACCGGGTCAGGGTTGCAAACGTTGCCGCGTCCAGTTGCCGTCTTCCTGCCGCGTGTAGACGATGCGGTCGTGGAAGCGTGAACGCCGCCCCTGCCAGAACTCGATCCGTTCCGGCACCAGGCGAAAACCGCCCCAGTGTTGTGGCCGTGGCGGTGCTTCGCCATATTGACGCGCCACCTCCTCGTAGTGTTGCTCGAGGGCGGCACGGTTTGCGATCGGCTCGCTTTGTTCGGACGCGATCGCCGACAGCCGGCTTTTCAACGGCCGGCTGTTGAAATACTTATCGCTTTCCTCGGCACTCGTGCGCTCAACTCTGCCTTCGATCCGCACTTGCCGTTCAAGTTCACTCCAGAAGAATAGCAGAGCTGCAAAAGGCTTGCTCGCCAGCTGCCGGCCTTTCTGGCTGTCGTAATTCGTGTACCAGGTGAACCCGCGCGCGTCGAATTGCTTGACGAGAACAATGCGCGACGTCGGCCGTCCATCTTCGCCCACGGTGGCCACGCTCATCGCGTTCGGCTCGTTCACCTCGGCCTTCAGCGCTTCCTCGAACCAGCGCGTGAACTGGTCGATCGGGTCGCCGGCGACGTCGCTTTCGTCCAGCCGGGCCTGGCCGTAATCCTTGCGCAGGTCGGCGACGGTTTCGCCGATGGACGGCGCCGGTTCGGCCACGGGTTCGAGTCCGCGGCGTTGGCGCATCGCACCGCCCAGGCGCGCCATCTGATCCGCGCCAAACAGGCGCAGCGCCATCGGCGCGACGATGCCTTCTTCGCGCTCCATATGGCCGTGGTAGCTCTGCACGAAGCGGCGCACGATCGAGGCCGACAGCTGCGCGCCGCTGCCGTCCGCGATGGCCGTCAGCTGTTCGTGCAGGTCTTGCCACATCGCATCCATGTCCTTGTGTTCCTGCAGGATCACGGGCACGAGGGCCTGCAGGGTGGCCGCATCTTCGCCCTTGGCGACGGCCAGCAGCATCGGCAGCAGGTCCTGTTCTTCGTCCTCGTGGTGCAGGTGGGCGGCCTTGTCGAAGTATTTCAGCACGGCCGCTGCCGCCTGGCGCGCTTGCTCGTCGGCACCGTGTTCAGGCAGGTGCGCGAGCAGTTTTTCCATCGTGGCGAGCTGCTTACGGATGCGGCCGTGGCAATGCTTGAGGACGGCGACGGGTTGGTCGAAATCGGGAGCGGGGTCGGCAAGAAGATTGTTCATGATCGCTGTTGTGGACGTGCAGAATGCTGGGAATTTTTTGATTGACTGAAAGTTATTTTAGAGCAATGAGCGCCGTTCCGTCCGGTAAAATGAAGGGATCATGACTACGACTTCCACCTCTCTCTTCGATGACGTCGACTTCGAGCGGCGCTTCGGCGGCATTGCCCGCCTCTACGGCGAGCGTGCACTCGAACGCTTCCGCACGGCGCACGTTTGCGTGGTCGGCGTCGGCGGTGTCGGCTCCTGGATCGTCGAGGCGCTGGCCCGCAGCGCCGTCGGCCGGCTCACGCTCATCGACCTCGACAACGTGGCCGAATCCAATATCAACCGGCAGATCCAGGCCTTGTCGACCACGGTCGGCATGCCCAAGATCGAGGCGCTGAAACAGCGCATCGCGCTCATCAATCCGTACTGCGAAGTCGAGCTCGTCGAAGACTTCATCGATCCGGACAACATCCCGCAGATGATCGGGACTGACAGATTCGACTACGTCGTCGACGCGATCGACAGCGTCAAGGCCAAGGCCGCGCTGATCGCGTACTGCAGCCAGCATGCGATTCCCCTGATCGTCATCGGCGGCGCCGGCGGCCAGACCGACCCGACGAAGATCGAAGTGCGCGACCTCGCCCGCACCGAGCAGGAACCGCTGCTGAAAAAAGTGCGCAAGATCCTGCGCGCCCGCTACGGCTTCGCGCGCGGCGAAAAGAACAAGTACCACATCGACGCCGTGTTCTCGATGGAGCCGCTGCGCTATCCGGAAGCGGGTGACGCCTGCGAAGTGGACGCCAACAGCATCACGGGCCTGAACTGCGCCGGCTTCGGCTCGAGCATGGTCGTCACCGCGACGTTCGGCATGGTCGCGGCCGGCCATATGCTGCGCAAGCTGGCGGAGGAAGCCAATGCCGTGCCGGTGCCGGTACATGTAACCGAATCCGTCGACGCTGTCCAAGAGGAAGACGCCTTGTTATCATAGGATCAGTTTTTTACTGATTCGTGAAAAGAGGCTCCATGTTCCGTCGTATCGTCGTAGCAAGCCTGCTGCTGGCGGCTGCCGCCGCCCACGCGCAGGACGCATCCCAGCAGGCCGGCGACGGCCTGCAAGGTCCCAAGGACCCGGCCCAGGCCACCGCCAACGCGGCCACTCCCGCCAATCCGAACAATCCCGTCGACCCGACGCCCGAGGCGCAAGCGCAGCAGGGGCCGAAGGTGCAGGTCATCGACCACGTGATCGGCAAGGGTGCCGAGGCGAACTTCGGCAGCACGGTCGTCGTCAACTACACGGGCTGGTTCTACAAGCCGCTGGCCGCCAGGCAGCGCGGCCGCAAGTTCGACTCGTCGCTGGACGCGGGCCGCGAACCGCTCGAGTTCCAGCTCGGCGCGCGCCAGGTCATCAAGGGCTGGGAGCAGGGCGTGCAGGGCATGAAGGTGGGCGGCAAGCGCACCCTGATCATCCCGAGCGAACTCGCGTACGGCAAGCGCGGCGCCGGCGGCGGCTCCATTCCGCCGGATTCCGATCTGATCTTCGACGTCGAACTCTTGAAGGTCAAGTAAGTCCAATTCACTCAACCGGGAGGCCTGCATGCGTATCGCGAACGACGTGACGGAACTGATCGGCAATACCCCCTTGGTGCGGATCCGCCGCCTGGCGCAGGGCGCCGGCGCGGACCTCACCGCCAAGCTCGAGTTCTACAATCCGGCCCACAGCGTGAAGGACCGGATCGGCTGGGCCATGATCGAAGCGGCCGAGCAGGCCGGCAAGATCGGCCCGAACACCATCATCGTCGAACCCACCAGCGGCAACACGGGCATCGCGCTGGCGATGGTGTGCGCGGCGCGCGGCTACCGCTGCCGCCTCGTGATGCCGGAAACGATGAGCAACGAACGGCGCATGCTGCTGCGCGCCTACGGCGCCGAACTGGTGCTTACGCCGGGGCCGGAAGGCATGCTGGGCGCCATCCGCCGCGCCGAGGAAATCGTCGCGGCCGACCCGAACTGCTTCATGCCCCAGCAGTTCAACAACCCAGCCAATCCGGAAGTCCACCGCCGCACGACGGCCGAGGAAATCTGGCGCGACACCGACGGCAAGGTCGATATCCTCGTGGCCGGCGTCGGCACGGGCGGCACGATCACGGGCGTGGCCGAAGCGATCAAGGCGAGAAAACCATCGTTCCAGGCCATCGCCGTGGAACCGGAAGCGTCGCCGATCCTGTCCAAGGGCACCAAGGGCCCGCACCCGATCCAGGGCATCGGCGCCGGCTTCATTCCGGACGTGCTGAACACGAAAGCCTACGACGAAGTCATCACCGTCAAGAACGAGGACGCCTTCGAAACGGCGCGAGCGGCCGCGCGCGAGGAAGGCCTGCTGGTCGGCATCTCGTCCGGCGCCGCGTTGTGGGCCGCGATCCAGGTCGCCAAACGGCCGGAGAATGCGGGCAAGCTGATCGTGACGATCATCCCGTCGTTCGGCGAGCGCTATCTCAGTACGGCGTTGTACGCGAACCTGGCCGACTGATCAGGCTTCTCAAGTAAAAACGGCCCGCTTGCATGCGGGCCGTTTTTTTTAATGCGCGTGCGAGTGACCGTGTGGATGGTCGTGGTCGTGGTCATCGTGCGCATGCGCCTCCAATCCATCGTGCAGGCTGCAAGTGCGGTGCTTGGTCGTTCCTTGTTCCACCTGCAGCGTGCAGTGGTGGATGGAAAAATATTCGCGCAGATGTTCCACGATGCTGTCGATGGCTGCGTCGCCCGGATAGCCGTCCGGCATCACGAGGTGGGCCGTGAGGGCGGTCTCCGTCGTGCTCATCGCCCAGATGTGGACGTCGTGCACTTCGGTCACGCCGGGCTGCGCGGCCAGGAACGCCGTCACGGCCTTCGCGTCGACGCTGGCCGGCACGCCCGCCAGCACCATCTGGATCGATTCCTTCAGCAGCGACCATGTGCCCACGACGATCACGACGACGAGCACGAGGCTGACGACCGGGTCGAGCCACGACCAGCCCGTGTAGATGATGATGACGCCCGAGATGACGACGCCCAGCGACAGCAGGGCATCGGCCGCCATGTGCTGGTAGGCGCCCCGCACGTTGATGTCGTCCTTGCTGCCGGCCACGAACAGCCAGGCCGAGAAACCGTTGATCAGCACGCCGACGAGGGCCACGATGGACACCGTCGTGCCGGCCACCGGTTCCGGATGGGCGAAGCGGTGCACGGCTTCCCATGCGATGGCGCCGCACGCGACCATCAGCAGCAGGGCGTTGGCCAGCGCCGCGAGGATGGTCGTGCCGCGCATGCCGTACGTGAAGCGGCGCGTGGGCGCGCTCTTCGTCAGCAGCGCGGCGCCCCAGGCGAGGCCGAGGCCCAGCACGTCGGACAGGTTGTGGCCGGCGTCGGCCATCAGCGCCGTCGAGTTGGCGATGAACCCGTAGATGAATTCGATGGCGACGAACGCGGTGTTCAGGCCGATGGCGATGCCGAACGCGCGGCCGTTGTCGCCCGGCGCCGGGTGATGGTGATGATGGTGGCCATGTCCATGGCCATGGGAATGGTGGTGACTCATGCGTCCAGTCCGGTGGTGGGTTCGGCGATGTGTTCGAACATATTGGCAAGCAGGCTGCTGATGTGGGCATCGGCGGCCGCATAGAACACCTGCTTGCCCTGGCGCTCCGCCTTGACGATGCGGGCCGCGCGCAGCAGGCGCAGGTGGTGGCTGACCAGCGAACTGGACAGGTTCAACGCGCCGGCGATGTCGCCCACGGCCGTCGGCTGCGCCAGGCAGGCGAGCACGATCCGCAACCGCGTGGGGTCGCCCAGCAGGTGGAACAGGTCGGCGAGTTCGTCGACCGCGTTGTCGATGTCGGGTGGGATGCTCATGCTTAACGTTTGAAGAACTGTTCACATGTTAGTCGCATGGGGTGACGAGCGCAAGGGATAAAATGGACTCTCTGCAACCAGACCTTGCACACGGCGCTATGGAAAACAGGATCCGGGACCTGATACTCCTGCCGGCTTTCATGTTGTTCAGCTTGCAGGCCATTGCGATCGAATCGATCTCGCCTCGTGGCAGGACCGTCGTGTCGGACTCATTGGACGGCCACACGGTGGCGGCCGAGTTCGTGACGCATTCGGTCGACATCGGTCGACCGAATGCGAAGCGGCGCCTGCTTCCCGTGTCGGGATGTACCTACAGCCGCTTCCCGTGTATTTTTCTCGACAGCCTGCAGATTGCAGTGGATGGGCATCCGCTTGTCGTTCCGCGCTCCGTGTCGGCGACGCTGCCAGACCTCAGGACGGCAGCATTGCGCAAAGGCGCCCGACACTTTGAGCTGATCCTCGAAGGCGCGGATGCCTCCGAGGGATATCGTGTGGTCATCGAATTCGACCAGTCGGGCATCAAATCGCGCCGGCTTTACGGCTCCTTCGACCCGGATGCCGTGCTGGAGGAAACCACGTACGGCCAGCAAACCGCCGCCGGCAACTAGCCATCCGGTTCACGGCACCTGCCCATCCACATCCCGCGCCTCCGGCTGCCCCAATCCAAGCTTCTGCAACTGCGGCAAAATCGCCGCCCGATCCCCGACGGCGACGACTTTCAGCTGATCCGGCTTCAGGTACTTTTGCGCCGCCGCCTGCACCTGCGCCGCCGTCACGGCGCGATACCGTTCGGGCAGGGTGCGCCAGTAATCCGCCGGCAGGTCGAACACAAACGTCTCGGCCAGGCTCGCGCCGATGCCGCTGTTCGTTTCGAACTGGCCCGGCAGCGAATACACCTGCGAGTCGCGCGCTCCCGCGAGTTCGGCGGCGGGCAGCGGCTTGTCGCGCATGCCGTTCACTTCCTTCAGGATCTCGGCGACGGACGCCCCCGTGACGTCCGTGCGCACGCTGCCCGCGATGATGAACGGCCCCGGCGTGCGGTCGTAGCGGAACGCCGAGAACACGCCGTAGCTGTAACCCTTGTCTTCGCGCAGGTTGAGGTTGATGCGGCTCGAGAACAGGCCGCCCAGCGCCGCGTTCATGACCTGCATGGCCGGATAGTCCGGTGTCTTGCGCGTGGCCGCGATGCTCGTCACACGCAGCGCCGTCTGCGGCGCCCCCGGTTTGTCGACGATGACGAGGCGTGCCTTCGTCCCGGACGGATCGCCGACCGCCGACAAGGCCGCGTCGGCCCGTCCCCAGCCGCCAAAGCGGGCGGCCGCCAGCGCGCGCAGCTCGTCCGCCGTAATGTCGCCGGAGACGACGAGGGCCGCGTTGCCGGGCAGGTAGTGGCGGCGCCAGAAGCGCACGAGGTCTTCGCGCGTCGTCGCGCGGATCGCCTGTTCCGTCCCCAGCTGGCCATAGCCGTACGGGTGGTCGGGACCGTACAGCGCGCCCGCGGCGGCGACGGCGGCGACCAGCGCCGGGTCGTCGCGCTGCTGCGTCAATTCGCCGATGCGGGAGGCGCGCTGGCGTTCGACTTCGGCCGTCGGGAAGGCCGGGTGCAGGACGACGTCGGCCAGCACGTCCAGCGCCTGCGGGAACGTGGAACGCAGCGCGAGCAGCGACACGGTCGATGCGTCGCTTGACGCGGTGCTGCCGAGGAAGGCGCCGAGCTGCGCGATCTCGTCGGCGATGCGCGGCGCGCTTCTCGTGGCGGTGCCTTCGTCCAGCATCTGCGCCGTGAAGCCGGCGAGGCCCGGCTGGTCGGAAGGATTGGCGTCCGAGCCGCTTTTCACGACGAGTTCCGCCGCCACGAGCGGCAGCGCGGGGTTCGGGTGGACGATGACCGTGAGGCCGTTCGGCAGCTTGAACGAGTCGCCCTGCGGCAGCGTGAAGCGCGGCGCCGGGCCCGGTTTCGGCGGCGTGCGGCGCCACGCCTCGTCGCGGTTGATGCCTGCGGCGGCGCCAGTCTTGCCGGCCTTCGGTGGCGGCGGCGTCGGCACGTCGGGGCCGAGGTCCGGCTTGCCCGGCACGCCGGCCACGATCACGCGCGCGTTCGGCTGCAGGTAAGCCTGCGCCACGCGGCGCACGTCGGCGGCGGTGACGCGGCGCAGGCGCTCGATGTCCTTCGGCAGGTAGCCCGGGTCGCCCGTGTACTGGTTGTACTGGTTGATCTGGTTCGCGAGCCCCGTGCCGCCCAGCTTTTCGATCGACGTCAGCATCGCCGTCTCGATCGTGTTGCGGGCGCGCTCGACTTCCTGCTCGGAGGGACCCGTGTCGCGCAGCGCCTTGAGTTCCGCGTCGATCGCCGTCTCCAGCTCGGACGGTTCGTGGCCGGGGCGCGCGGTCGCGTCGACGATGAAGGTCGACGTGAGCCCGTTCGAATTCTGCGCGGCCGCCGCTTCCTGCGCGATCTGGCGTTCGTACACGAGGGTTTTATACAGGCGGCTCGACTTGCCGCCGGCGAGGATCTGCGCCGTCACCGCCAGTTCGGCGTCGCCCGGCTGGAAGGCCGGCGGCGTGAGCCAGGCCATGTACAGGCGCGGCAGCTCCACGCGGTCGGGCACCGTGATGCGGCGCTCGCGCGTGATGGCTGGCGTGGCCACCTGCGGGTGCACGACCGGCGCGCTGCGTTTGAAGCTGCCGAAGTATTTGGCGACGAGGGCCCGCGTCCTGGCCTTGTCGATGTCGCCGGCGATGACGATGCTGGCGTTGTTCGGGCCGTAGTAGCGCTTGAAGAAGTCGCGCACGTCGGCCAGCTTCGCGTTCTGGATGTCGGCGTGCGAGCCGATGACGGCTGCGTAATACGGGTGCGTCTTCGGGAACAGCGCGTGGTTCAGCGTTTCCTCGACGATGCCGTACGGCCGGTTCTCGACGCTCTGGCGGCGCTCGTTGCGCACGACGTCCTGCTGGTTCGACAGCGCCGTCTGGTCGAGCACGTCGAGCAGGTAGCCCATGCGGTCGGCGTGCACCCACAGCGCGAGTTCGAGCTGGTTCGACGGCACCGTGTCGTAGTAATTGGTGCGGTCGTAGTCCGTGCTGCCGTTGCTGTCGGTGGCGCCGGCGCCTTCCAGCAGGCGGTCGGCGAGGCCGCGCGGCAGGTGCCGCGTCCCGGCGAACATCATGTGCTCGAACAGGTGGGCGAAGCCGGTCAGTCCCGGCGCCTCGTTGGCGGGGCCGACGTGATACCAGATGTTGACGGCCACGATCGGCAGGCGGTGGTCCTCGACGAGGATCACTTCCAGGCCGTTGGGAAGCGTCGTCTTGTCGTAGCGGATCTGCGGCACGTCGGCCGCCGCCGCCGGCCCTGCGAGGATGAGCAGCAGGGAAAAACAGGGCAGGAGGCGTCGCATGCGGGCTCCGTTTTTTTAATGACAGGCGGCGCTGCCGTGATCGGGCGGGGCGATGCCGAAAGAAGATACGCGCGTGGACTCGACGAATTCCCAGCCGTAGCCGCCCGTGTACAGGCGCAGGCGCAGCACGCCGGTGCGGTTGCTGTCGCGGACCTCGCTGTGCGGAACGGTGAGCAGGAACGGCGTCGGATACGCGCCGCCCGTGCCGACGACGAACTGGCGGATGCCGTGCGTCGGGTCGAGCCGGCCGTCCGCATCCTGCGGGGCGAAGCGTTCGTAGTCGTGGTCGTGGCCGGACAGCACCAGCTCGGCGCCGGCCGCGTACAGCAGCTGCCATGCGTCGCGCATCTTCGGGATGCTGCCATGGCCGCCCGAGCTGTACAGCGGATGGTGCCAGTAGGCGAGCGTGCAGCGCGCGGGTGGGCGGCGAGGTCGGCGCGCAGCCAGTCCAGCTGGGCCGCGTGCTGGGCCGGTGCCAGGTTGCTGTCCAGCGAGATGATGTGCCAGGTGCCCAGCTCGAAGCTGTAGTAGCCGCGGCCGGCGCGCGTGCCCCACCAGTCGAAATAGGGCTTCGCGCCCGGCGTGTAGTACTCGTGGTTGCCGGGTGCGGGCCATGTGCGGTCCTTGAAGCGGCCCCACGTCGGCGCGTAGCAGTCGGTGAATTCCTTCATCGCGCCGTTCGGGTAGGTCAGGTCGCCCAGCGCCAGCACGACCGCCTCCGGATCCTGCGCGAGCCCGGCGGCGACGGTGGCGGCCGTGTCGGCCGCGCCCGAATAGGCCGGATCGCGGTACGCGCAGCGCGCGATGTCGCCGGCCGCGTACACGGTGACGCCTTGATCCGGGCTTGCTGCGGCCGCGTGCACGGATACGGCCGCCAGGAGCGCGGCCGCTGTCAGGCAACGCATCCTTACTCGAGCAGCCGCAAGAGGCCGGCCAGCGCGTGCGCCACCGTCTGCTCGCGTACCGCGTGGCGGTCGCCGGAGAACACGAGGCGTTCGGTGTATGTCGTGTCGCCCTTCGACCAGCCGAAGCACACCGTGCCCACGGGCTTGCCGGGCACGGCGCCGGTCGGGCCGGCGATGCCGGTCGTGGACACGGCCACGTCGGCATTGCTGTTCGCGACCGCGCCCTCGGCCATCGCGCCCGCGACTTCCTCGCTGACGGAGCCGAATTGCGCGATCAGCGCGGCCGGCACGTCCAGCATCTCCGTCTTGGAGGCGTTCGAATACGTCACGAAACCGCATTCGAACCAGCCGGTCGAGCCGGGGATTTCCGTGATGGCCTGGGAGACGCCGCCGCCGGTGCAGGATTCGGCGGTGGCCAGCAGCAGGTTCTTGGATTCGAGTGCCCGGCCCACACGGGTGGCCAGGTCGATGATGTCGTTCGTCACGTGTCGCTCCTCCTTGTAATGGCGGTAGCAGAGAACCGCCAGGTCTCCAGGATCCAACCCGAGCGCCGCCGTGTGCCGGTCGCGGAAGGTTCCGCCGCGCGCTCGCGTCCATTCTAGCGCGCCTTCCCGCCGTGCGGCGTCGGAATCTTAACGAAAAGCCATTCTTGCGGTTATGTTTCGGCCGTCCTTACAAACGCAAATGTCTTTACCAATGTTAACGACGGGTCTCGTTCCGTGCGACATGTCTCCCGGCCGTGCTGCTATGCTGCTCGCCTTGCGGGCTGGCCCGCTTGTTGTTCATTGACCGAACCAGGACCTCGCATGCCGCTCGACCGTTTCGCGCATGACCATCCGGGGCCGGCATACTCGTGATGGTCTTGTCCCTTGCAGCCGCGCGTCCTGTCCGCCGGGCGGCGCTGTGCCTGCTGATCCTCGCGGGTGCCGCCCAGGCCGGCGCAGGCCCCCTTGTCGCGCCTGAGCGCAAGCTCAAGGCGGCCTACCTGTACCGTGTGGCCACGTTCGTCGACTGGCCGGACGCCGCGTTCGCGCGTGCGGGCACACCGTTGCTGGTGGGCGTCGCCGGGGACGACGCGCTGGCCGTCGAAGCCGGGCGGTTCGCGGACGGTCGTCTCGTGCACGGCCGTCCGCTGGAAATCCGGCGCGTCGATCCGCGCGCGCTGCCGCAAGGCCTGCACGTCCTGTTCGTCGCTGCGCCGTCCGCGCGCGGCCGGCTGCTGGCGGCCGTGCGCAGCCAGCCCGTCCTGACGGTGTGCGACGGCGTATCCGAACCCGGCTGCGTCGTCGCCCTGGTGGCGGACGGCGACCACCTGCGGCTGCGCATCGACCGGCTCAAGGCGATGGCCGCGCAGCTGCGCATCAGCGCACGCCTGCTGGCGCTGGCGGCGCGGTGATCCCATGATCCGTCCGCGCCGCTCCATCCGCGAAAAGCTCGTCACGATCGTGATGTCGACGACGCTCGCCGCGCTGGCCGTCTCGGTCGGCACCGTCGTCGTCTACGACCTGCGCAGCTATAAACACGCGCTGTTGAACGACCTGGCGACGCAGGCCGAACTGGTGGGCCACATGACGTCGGCCGCGCTGGCCTTCGACGATGGGCGCCTGGCGCGCGAGAACCTGGCCCTGCTGCGCAGCCGGCCCTCGGTGCGCGCCGCCGCGATCTACGACGAGCACGGCGCGCTGTTCGCGACCTATATGGCGTCCGGCGAGACCGGCGCGTTCCCGGTGCGTCCAGCGCAGGGGGGCCGGCCCGTGCATGCGGGCGGCACGGAAACCTATGTCGGAAGCGGCGACGAACTGGTGCTGTACAAGCCGATCAGCGAAAACGGCGACCTGCTCGGCACCGTCTACCTGCGCTCGGAAAACCAGCTGATGGAACGCATGCGCGACTACCTCGTCATCTGCGCGTGCGTGACGGTGCTGGCCCTGTTCACCGCGTGGCTGCTCGTGCGCCGCCTCGGCCACACGATCACGACGCCCATCGACGCCATCACCAGGATCGCGCGCGAAGTGGTGGCGAAGCGCGACTATTCGCGGCGCGCGCCGCGCATCAGCGAGGACGAGGCTGCGGAACTCGTCGACTCCTTCAACGCGATGCTGACCGAGATCGAGCAGCGCACGCGCGCGCTGGAAGATTCGAACCGCGAGATCGTGCGCCTGAACGAAGGCCTCGAGGCGCGCGTGCAGGAACGCACGGCCCAGCTGGAGCTGGCCAATTCGGAACTGGGACTCGCGATCGACGAAGCGAGAAACGCCAACCAGGCCAAGTCCGCGTTCCTGTCGTCGATGAGCCACGAGCTGCGCACGCCGCTGAACGCCATCCTCGGCTTCGCCCAGATCCTGGCGTCGAAGGACATGCCGACGACGCCGGAACAGAAGCTGGAATTCTCCGGCCATATCCTGAAATCCGGCCGGCACCTGCTCACCCTGATCAACGAGATCCTCGACCTGGCCAAGGTGGAGGCGGGGGCCGTGAGCCTGTCGATGGAGCCGGTGCTGCTGGCCGAGGTGCTGGCCGAATGCGACGGCATGATCGCGCCGCTGGCCGCCGCGCGCGGCGTGCGCGTGCTGTTCCCGGCAGCGCCCAGCGTGCGCGTGCAGGCCGACCGCACCCGCCTCAAGCAGGTCCTGCTGAACCTGCTGTCGAACGCGGTGAAGTACAACCGCGACGGCGGCGCCATCGTCGTCGATTGCGCGCAGCCGGCGCCGCAGCGCCTGCGCGTGTCCGTGCAGGACACGGGGGTCGGCTTGACGCCCGAGCAGGTGGCCGGCCTGTTCCAGCCGTTCAACCGCCTGGGCCAGGAAGCGGGCACGCAGGAAGGCACGGGCATCGGCCTCGTGGTGACGCGCCGCCTCGTCGAGCTGATGGGCGGCGAGATCGGCGTCACCAGCAGCCCGGGCGTGGGCAGCGTGTTCTGGATCGAGCTGGCCGTCGCCGGTGCGGATGGCGCGCTGCCGGCCGCGGCGCCGGCCGCGCACAAGGCGCCCGTCGCGGCGGACGGCGCCGCGGCGGGGGCGCCGCACACGGTGCTGTACATCGAGGACAATCCGGCCAACCTGAAGCTCGTGCAGGAAATCGTGCGCTTCCGGTCCGACCTGCGGCTCGTGAGCGCGCCGGACGGCCATTTCGGCCTGTCGCTCGCGCGCAGCCAGAAACCCGACATCATCCTGATGGACCTGAACCTGCCCGGCCTCTCTGGGTTCGAGGTCCTGGCGCAACTGCGCCGCGAACCCGAGACCGCGCGGATCCCGGCCATCGCGGTGTCCGCCAACGCCATGCGCGCCGACATCGAGCGCGCGCTGGCGGCCGGCTTCGCGCACTACCTGACCAAGCCGATCGACATCGGCCAGTTCAACGAGGCCATCGACGA
This sequence comes from uncultured Massilia sp., assembly GCA_966212555.1. Classification (GTDB taxonomy): domain Bacteria; phylum Pseudomonadota; class Gammaproteobacteria; order Burkholderiales; family Burkholderiaceae_D; genus Telluria. The sequence goes on along the minus strand of CBIHRX010000046.1, from coordinate 12,979 downwards.
CGTATTGTCAGCCCGAATGAGGACGACCCCATGATTTCCCCGAACGACATCCGCCGCGCACGCATCCTCGTCGTCGACGACGAGCCGGTGAACGTGCAGCTGCTCGAGTTCCTGCTCAAGACCAGCGGCTACGAAAACGTCGCCAGCACCACCGATCCGCGCCAGGTGGCCGCGCTGCACCTGCAGCACCGCTACGACCTGATCATCCTCGACCTGCAGATGCCGCACATGGACGGCTTCCAGGTGATGGAGGCGCTGAAGCCGATGGAGCGCGAGTCGTGGCTGCCGGTGCTCGTGGTGACGGCCGAGCCGGACAAGAAGCTCGCCGCGCTGGAGGCGGGCGCGCGCGACTTCATCGGCAAGCCGTTCGACACGGTGGAAGTCCTGACCCGCATCCGCAACCTGCTCGAAGTGCGGCTGTTCCACAACGAGTCGCAGGACTACGGCGCGCGCATGGAGCGCACGGTGCGCGAGCGGACGGCCGAACTGCAGCGCTTCCGCGGCGCGATGGATGCGACGTCCGACGCCATCTTCCTCGTCGACGCGCGCACGATGGCGATGGTCGACATGAGCGACGGCGCCTGCCGCATGCTGGGCTTTTCGCGCGAGGCGCTGCTGCGCATCGATCCGGTGGCGCTGGGCCTCGCGGAACGCGCGCAGCTCGAACGCTATGCGGACCCGGTGTCCACGTCGCGCGAGCACGACATCGTCGAGACGGAGCTGCTGCGCTCGGACGGGCAGGGCGCCGTGCCGGTCGAGATCAGCTGGCAGCTGCAGCAGCAGGACAACAGCCACCGCATCCTGATCGCCGTCGCGCGCGACGTCAGCGAGCGCCTGCAGGCCGCGCAGCGTCTGAAACACATGTCGAACTACGACAGCCTGACCGGCCTGCCGAACCGCAGCCTGTTCTTCCACACGCTGCGCGACGCCATCGAACTCGCGCAGGACAAGAACTGGCGCATCGCCGTGCTGTTCATCACGCTCGACCGCTTCAAGATCGTCAACGACTCGCTCGGCCCCGCGCTGGGCGACGAGCTGCTGCGCCAGTTCAGCACGCGGCTCGTGCGTTGCGTGCGCCTGCGCGACACGATCGGCCGGCTGGGCGGCGACGAGTTCGCGCTAATCCTGACCATGACGCGCGAGCAGACCGAGGACGAGGCGGTCGGCGTCGCCAACGAAGTGCGCGAGGCGCTGCGCGCGCCGTTCGACCTGAACGGGCAGCAGGCCGTGCTGACGGCCAGCATCGGCATCGCCATGTACCCGGACGACGCCCTCGATCCCGGCACGCTGGTGAAATACGCGGACGTGGCGATGGTGCGCGCGAAGGAGGCGGGCCGCGACGGCTACCGCTTCTTCACGGCCGGGATGAACGTGCAGGTACTGGCGCGGCTGGACCTCGAACTGGCGCTGCGCGCGGCCATCGACGGCGACCAGTTCGAGCTGCATTACCAGCCCAAGCTGGACCTGAACACGGGCCGCGTGACCGGGGTGGAGGCGCTGCTGCGCTGGCGCCGTCCCGATGTCGGCCTCGTGTACCCGGCCGAATTCGTGCCCGTCATGGAAGACACGGGCATGGTCGTGCGCGTGGGCGCATGGATCATCAACGAGGCCTGCCGCCAGATCGCCGCGTGGAATGCGGAAGGGGTGCGCGACGTGCGCGTGGCCGTCAACGTGTCGAGCCGCCAGTTCGTCGAGGGCGACCTGGAAGGCGACATCCGCGCGGCGCTGGCGGAGCACCGCGTCGATCCGGGCCTGCTCGAACTGGAGCTGACGGAAAGCGCGCTGATGTCGAACTTCGAGCACACGGTGCAGGTGCTGGAGCGCCTGAAGGCGCTGGGAATCCGCGTCGCCATCGACGATTTCGGCACGGGCTATTCGAGCCTCGCGTACCTGAAACGCTTCCCGATCGACAAGCTGAAGATCGACATCGCGTTCGTGCGCGACATCACGACGAACCCGGACGACGCGGCGATCGCGCTGGCCATCATCAGCATGGCGCACAGCCTGCACATGCAGGTGATCGCGGAAGGCGTGGAATCGCGTGCGCAGATGGCGCTGCTGCGCCGCCACCGCTGCGACGAGATCCAGGGCTTTCATTTTTCGCGCGCGCTGCTGGCTGCCGACCTGGCGCGGCTGGTGCTGGAAAACCGCGCCCAGCCCACGCGGCCGGCGGAGGACGACCGCAACGTCCAGACCCTGCTGCTGGTGGACGACGACGTCAACGTGCTGGGCGCGCTGCACCGGCTGTTCAGGCGCGACAACTACCGCGTGCTGACGGCCGCGTCGCCGGCCGAAGGCTTCGAGCTGCTGGCGCTGTACCACGTGCAGGTGATCCTGTGCGACCAGAAGATGCCCGTGATGAACGGCACCGAATTCCTCAGCAAGGTCAAGGAGATGTATCCGGACACGATGCGCATCATCCTGTCCGGCTACACGGGCGTGGAGACGGTGCTCGATTCGATCAACCGGGGCGCCATCTACCGCTTCTACACGAAGCCTTGGAACGAGACGGAATTGCGCGACAACGTGCGGCTCGCGTTCCGCCAGTACTGGCTGACGCACGGGCCGTACGACGACCGCAAGACGCCGCGCGGGGATGAAGAAGCTGCGTGAATGCGTGGCGGGCTCGGGGAGCCCACCCTACGGCATTCGCGACATCGTAGGGTGGGCACCCCGTGCCCACCTGTCAACGTCACCCGGCGCTGAAATGGTCCCAGCCGGCCAGCTGCAGGTCGAGCGCCGCGCCGTCCGCATCGACGAGCCGTAATCCTGTCTCCGCCGTGATGGTGCCCACGCGCGTCACGCCTGTCCCGCTGGCCGCGCCGGCCGCTTGAATCGCCTCGCGCTTGTCCACCGGCGCCGTGAAGCACAGCTCGTAATCGTCCCCGCCGGCCGCGGCGAAGCGGCGCCGCAGTCCGATCGGCTGGCGCGCCAGCGCCGGGCCGGCCGGCAGCGCATCCACGTCCAGCACGGCGCCCACGCGCGACGCGGCGAGGATGTGGTTCAGGTCGCCGACGAGGCCATCCGAGATGTCCAGCGCGGCGCGGGCCAGGCCGCCTTCCGCCAGCAGGCGCCCGAGCGCCACGCGCGGCGTGGGCGCGTGCATGCGCAGGCCGGTGGCGGCGTGGTCGGCGGCGTCGAGCGCCACCTCGCTGCGGCGCGCGGCCAGCCACAGGCGCGCGTCGCCCAGCGTGCCCGAGATCCAGATGTCGTCGCCCGCGCGCGCGGCGTCGCGCCGCAACGCCTGGCCGGGCGCCAGTTCGCCGAAGATCGTGATGCAGACGTTCAGCGGACCCTTGGTGGTGTCGCCGCCCAGCAGCTCGCAGCCGTGGGCGTCGGCCAGCGCGAACAGGCCGCGCGAAAACGCGTCGAGCCACTCGGGTTCCGCCGCCGGCAGTGACAGTGCCAGCGTGAAGCCGAGCGGCCTGGCGCCCATCGCGGCCAGGTCCGACAGGTTCACGGCGAGACACTTGTGCCCGAGCGTGAACGGGGCGGCGCCGGCGAAGAAGTGGCGGTCCTCGACCAACATGTCGGACGAGATGGCCAGCACCTTGCCGGGCGTGGGGGACAGCAGCGCGCAGTCGTCGCCGATGCCGAGGGCGGTGTTCGGGCCGGGGGCGCGGTCGCGCTGGAAATAGCGTTTGATGAGATCGAATTCGGAGAGCATCCCGCGATTCTAATCCGGCGCATGTAAAACGTCCCGGACAGGCGCTGCCGCCCGGGACCATGGCGCGCCCGTGCGCGAACGAATCAATTGCGCAAGACGATGTCGCCGGTCTCGACCAGCGTCCGGTTCGCACGTGTGGCAACGGACATGGCTGCCTTGGGCGCCGCGCCATTATCGTAGTCCACGACATCGTTGCCGCCCGCATCAGTATGCGCGATGCGGACGCGGAGGCTGTCGCCGCCGGTCTGCTGCTTGCCGCCGTCGGTGGCGTCGACGACGAATCGATAGCCGGAGCGGCCGTTCAGGCTGCCCGTACCTTCCAGATGCGCCCCTTGTGCGTTGCGCGCCGTCGTGTCGATACGGTCGCTGCGGAACTGGAACGGGCCGTCGAAGCGGACGAACGGTTTGCTGCCGGTGCCTGCCGGCGCGGCGTCGCCGACCGGCGTCCAGAATGCGAAATGCACGGGCGTCTTCGAGCCGCCGGGAGCGGGGACTTGTGCCAGGCTGCCGCGGCCGCCGACCGCCGCGAGGCCGGGCGAGCCGACGACCACGTCCCTGCGCGTCTCGGTTGTCCGGCCGCCGGAATCGGTAACGCGTACGGTCAGGAAGTAATAACCGGCCGCGCAGAACCGGTGTCGGAACGCGACCTGGCCCGTGCCACGCGATTCGCTCACCACGGGAGCGGGCGAGGGGCAGCCGTCGTTCCAGTCGACGACGGCCGTATGGGTCTGGGTGGCGGAATTGTCGACGAAGCCGAGCGTCAGATGGACGTCCTGGCCGACGTCGACGGCAAACGGCAGGCCCGACACCGGGCCGAGCACGGGTGCGTCCGTGCCGCGGGTCCCCGGCCGCAGCATGACCAGCCCGGCATTGGAATAGGCCAGGATGACGCCGGCGTCGTTGATCGCGGCGCCGGCGTTGAGCACGAGCCCGGCAGGCGGCCGGTACAGCAGTGTATTCAGGTCGACCGGATTCGCCAGGCCGTCCCACCGGACCGCGCGTGCCTCGTCGACCGGGCCGCCGCCGCCGAGCCCGCCGACCACATGGGTCTTGTTGTTGAGGTCGAACGCGTCGCTGAGCGCGGCGCCGGCGCGCGGCAGCAGCGTCAGGCCGCGCGCACGCGACCAGAGATAGGCCGCGCTCCCGCCCGGGACGTCCGTGTCGCCCGTCATCTCGCCCTTGTCGTTCAGCGCGGCGACCAGGCGGGTCGGAAAACCTTGCGCACCGGTCGGCACGACGCCGTCGCGCGCGCTCCAGTAGAAGGCCAGTTCGTTGTCGTTGGCCGCATTGTCGGAATAGCCCGCCGCTTCGTTCCGGTCGTTGATGTGCTGCGTGAAGGCACGGGGGCCGCCCAGCGTGCCGAGGTCGATGGCCTTGCCCGCACGACTCCACAGCGTGGCGTGGATGGTGCCGTCCGCAAAGTCGGTATAGCCGCCGGCCAGCGCGTGGTCGTTGACGACTTCCGCTTCCGAGAGCGAAAAGGGCAGTGGCCCGAGGTTGACGATCCGGCCGTTCGGATCCCAGCGTACCGCGCGTGCCGAAATGTCCGGCGCGGACATGGCGCCGACGACCTGGTTGCGGTCGTTGACGCCATTGACGAGGCCGGTGTCCGACCCCGGGATCACGCGCATGCCGCCGCCGACGGTCCAGCGGAACCCTAGAATTTGAGGAAAGGGCGTCCCGGCATCGACCGAGCTGCCCACCACGACTCCCCTGTTATTCAGGCCGGCGATGAAGGTGGTGCCGCCGCCGAGCGAACCGATGTCGTGCAGCCGGTCGCCGTCGAAGAAGCTGTGCGTACCGAATACGAAGGAGCCGACCGCGGCTTCGCCCCGCTCGTTGAGGAAGGACGCGGCACCGCCTTCCGGATCGAGATTGATGATGCTGTACCGGCATGCGTGCCGCGCCGTGGCAGCGCCGGTGGCACAGGCGCTTGCCGTTGCGTTCGCCATGGTGGCCGCATCGTCCGCGCCGCTCGCGCCCGTCGCGAGCAGCGCGGCGAGTCCGGCCAGCGCCGACCGTCGCAGGGAAAGAAGTGGGTGTCTCATGGTAGGTTCCTTTTGCCTGAAGAGTGTTACAAGCGACGCCTGGAGAGCGCATGCGGATCCGTCGCGGCAGGCCGCACCGATGCTGAGCCCCACTCTAGGTAGATCGAGGACGGGAACGCTGAGGACGCGCAAATGCGCGGCGGGTAACGTGTAACAGTTGGTGCAAATAACAACAGGCGGGGCAGGCGACGGGGGCGCGATCTAGGCTCCGGCCGCTGCGCGCATGGTGCGGCGGTAGCCGCCGGGGCCGACGCCGTAATGACGCTTGAACACGCGGTTGAACGCCGCTTCCGACTGGTAGCCGACGGCCAGCGCGACGTCGCCGACGGCGCCCTCTCCCTGCAGCAGGGCGCGGGCGGCGCGCGCCATGCGCAGCTGGGTCAGCATGTCGGCCGGCGGCATGCCGCACAGGCGCGCGAACAGGCGGGCGAACGTGGCGCGCGACATGTGGCACGCCTCGGCCAGGTCTTCCACCTTCCACGGCCGTTCGGGCGCTTCCAGCATCCGGGCGAGCGCATTGCCCAGGCGCCGGTCGGCCAGGACGGCGAACAGGCCGGGCGCAGCGTCCGTGCCGGCCAGCCAGGCGCGCAGCAGCAGCGCGAACAGGGCACCGGACAGCTGGGCGACGACGACGTCGCCGCCGGGCCGCACCACCGTCGTCTCGTGCTGCAGCAGCCGCACGAGCGCATGCAGGCCGGGGAAGTCGTCGGCGCGGCTGGCGCGCACGACCATCACGTCGGGCAGGGCGCGCGCGAGGGCCTGGCGCGCTGCGCCGTCGAACACGAAGCTGCCGCACAGGATCGCCGTGCCGGGGCCATCGCCGTCATTGCCCTTGCGCTGCAGCGGACCGTCCGCGGCAAGCGGGCGGATCGGGACGGCGTCCGCGGTTGGTCCCGCGTGCAGGCGGTGCGCACTGCCGCCGGGGAAGACGACGACGTCGCCGGTGGCGAGTTCCAGGGCGTCGTGACCGGGCGCGTCCACGCGCGCATCGCCCTCGACGATCACGTGGAACGGCGCCACGCCCGGCGTCGCGGCCGGTTCGTCCAGCACCCACGGCGCCGCCAGCTCGCAGCGGATGTCGAGGGAGGTGCGGATCGTGTACAGCGACAGCAGGCGGCTCAGGGTGTCCATACGTTTTTTTGTAGATGAGACGATCGGGCAAATTATCGCAGCATCCGGGCATTCATCGTACTAGCCCAAAGGCCTAGACTTCTTTCCGTACCAACCAACAACGAAAGGAAAGATCATGAGCCGTCTGAACGCACTGGGCACCAACGCCACCGGCCGTACCGCCGAACTCTTTACCGCCATCAAATCGAAACTGGGCAAGGTCCCGAACGCGTACGACACGATCGGCAGCAACAGCCCCGTGGCCCTGGAGGCCCTGCTGAACTTCGATGCGAAGCTGGCCGACACGAGCCTGTCGAAAAAAGAGGTCGAGGTGATCAAGCTGGCCGTCAGCGAAGTGAGCGGTTGCGATTACTGCCTGGCCGCGCACACGCTGATGGGCAAGATGGCTGGCCTGAGTCCGGACGCGATCCTCGCCGCACGCAAAGGCAACCCGGGCGGCGATGCGAAACTGGACGCGCTGTCGACGTTCGTGCGTGAAGTGGCGGGCACCCGCGGCACGGTGCCGCAGCCGGTGGTGGATGCCGTCAAGGCGGCCGGCTACACGGATGCGCAGGTGGTGGACACGATCTTCGCGATCACCAGCATCACGTTCACGAACCTGCTGAACCGCATCAACGACACGGCGGTGGACTTCCCGAAAGCCCCCGCCTGATGCGGGAAAACGGGGCGGGTGCCATGCTACCCGCCCCCGGTCTCGGCTGTCGATACCAAGAAATACGTAGACGGGGGGCGGTGACACTCTGCTAAAATCGGAGACCCCCCGTCAGTTCAGGAAGGCTGCAAAGCATGGATTCGTCAATCGATAAAAAAGAAGAACTACGTCAACAACTGCGGGCTGCCGCGCTCGAGTACCACCAGTTTCCCTCTCCCGGCAAGATCGCCGTCACCCCGACCAAATCCGTCTTGAACCAGCGTGACCTGGCCCTGGCGTACTCGCCGGGCGTCGCCGCGCCCTGCGAAGAAATCGTCAAGGACCCCGCCACCGCCTATAAGTACACGGCGCGCGGCAACCTCGTCGCCGTGATCTCGAACGGTACCGCCGTCCTCGGCCTTGGCAACATCGGCCCGCTTGCCTCGAAACCGGTCATGGAAGGCAAGGGCGTGCTGTTCAAGAAGTTCGCCGGCATCGACGTGTTCGACATCGAGATCAACGAAACCGATCCGGACAAGCTGATCGACGTGATCGCCGCGCTGGAACCGACGTTCGGCGGCGTGAACCTCGAGGACATCAAGGCGCCCGAGTGCTTCTACATCGAGCGCAAGCTGCGCGAGCGCATGAAGATCCCCGTCTTCCACGACGACCAGCACGGCACCGCGATCATCGTCGGCGCCGCCATCCTGAACGGCCTGAAAGTCGTCGGCAAGGATCTCAAGAAGTGCAAGATGGTCGTGTCCGGCGCGGGCGCGGCGGCGCTGGCCTGCCTCGACCTGGCCGTCGACCTCGGCTTCCCGATCGAGAATATCTACGTGACCGACCTCGCCGGCGTCGTCTACAAGGGCCGCACCGAGCTGATGGACCCGGACAAGGAACGCTTCGCGCAGGACACGCCGCACCGCACGCTGGCCGAGATCATCCCCGGCGCCGACATCTTCCTGGGCCTGTCCGCCGGCGGCGTGCTCAAGCCGGAGATGGTCGCGAAAATGGCGCCGAACCCGCTGATCCTGGCGCTCGCCAACCCGAACCCGGAAATCCTGCCGGAAGACGCGAAGGCCGTCCGCGACGACGTCATCATCGCCACCGGCCGTTCGGACTACCCGAACCAGGTCAACAACGTGCTGTGCTTCCCGTACATGTTCCGCGGTGCACTGGACTGCGGCGCGACGACGATCACGCGCGAAATGGAAATCGCCGTCGTGCACGCGATCGCCGACCTGGCCCACGCCGAACAGTCGGACATCGTGGCGTCGGCCTACGGCATCTCGAACCTGTCGTTCGGTCCGGAATACCTGATCCCGATGCCGTTCGACCCGCGCCTGCTGACGCACATCGCGCCGGCCGTCGCCAAGGCCGCGATGGAAGGCGGCGTCGCCACCCGTCCGATCGCCGACCTGGCCGCGTACGCCGAGAGCCTGCAGCAATTCGTCTACCGCAGCGGCAGCTTCATGAAGCCGCTGTTCCAGATCGCCAAGACCGCACCGGCCGAACTGAAGCGCATCGTCTACGCCGAGGGCGAGGAAGAGCGCGTGCTGCGCGCCGTGCAGGTCGTCGTCGACGAGAACCTGGCCCGTCCGATCCTCGTCGGCCGTCCGGCCGTGCTGGAAAAGCGCATCGAGAAGTTCGGCCTGCGCCTGAAGCAGGGCAAGCACTTCGACGTCATCAACCCCGACTTCGACGAGCGCTACCGCGACTACTGGCAGTCGTACCACCAGATGGTCATGCGCAAGGGCGTCACGGAAGACCTCGCGCGGCTCGCGATGCGCCGCCGTCACACGCTGATCGGCGCGATGATGATCCACAAGGGCGACGCCGACGGCATGATCTGCGGCACCTACGGCACGACCGACGTGCACCTGCAATACATCGACCAGGTGCTGGGCAAGCGTGCCGGCAGCAATGTCTACGCGGCGCTGAATTTCATCATCACGCAGGAACGCCAGATCGCGATGGTCGACACCCACGTCAACGAGAACCCGACCGCCGAAGAGCTGGCCGAGATCACGCTGATGGCGTCCGAGGAACTGGAGCGCCTGGGCATCACGCCGCGCGTGGCGCTGCTGTCGCACTCGAACTTCGGCACGTCGAACAGCGCGTCGGCGAAGAAGATGCGCGCCGCCCTTGGCCTCATCCAGCAAAAGGCGCCGGACCTGGAAGTCGACGGCGAGATGCACGGCGACACGGCCCTCGACTCCAAACTGCGTGCCAAGATCATGCCGCAGTCGACGCTGAAGGGCGACGCCAACCTGCTCGTCATGCCGAACATCGAAGCCGCGAACATCGCCTATAACGTGGTCAAGACGGCGGCCGGCAGCGGCATCGCCATCGGCCCCGTACTGCTGGGTTGCGCGCGTCCGGTGCACATCCTGACCCCGTCGGCGACCGTGCGCCGCATCGTCAACATGACGGCGCTGTGCGTCGTCGACGCCGTCTCGGAGCGTTGATACGACACCTTCGTGTTGTAGATTTGCTACCTTTGACGAAATGACTCAAAAGGGCCCGTTGGGGCCCTTTTGTCATTGAAATGTAGAAGTTCCCGACATTTCGTGAATATGTAATAAAGCTTGAGGGACTCGTAACAATGCGTAATCACGCGACGTGTTTGCGTGGTTTCAGGCGATAATAGACGAGTACATATTGTATATTTTGCACGATTTCTTTCGTGCAAGGATACAAGCACCACTCTGATACAATGCGGAGTTGTCGGAAATTTATGGTCCGCGAAATCGCGACTGACATCCCGCATGCCGACCCGCCTCGGCGGCCGCCACGGACCACCACTGGATCACCAAGAACATGCAAACAACAAAAAAGGCCCTGATTACCGGTATTACCGGGCAGGATGGCGCCTATCTGGCACAACTGCTCCTGGAAAAGGGCTACCAGGTGACCGGCACTTTCCGCCGGTCCAGCTCGGTTAATTTCTGGCGCATCGCCGAACTCGGTATCGAGCAGCATCCCAACCTGAACCTCGTCGAATACGACCTCACCGATCTGTCTTCGAGCATCCGCCTGATCGAGTCCACCCGTCCCGACGAGGTGTACAACTTGGCCGCGCAGAGCTTCGTCGGCGTCTCGTTCGAGCAGCCCGTGACGACCGCCTCGATCACCGGCATCGGCGCCGTCAACCTGCTGGAAGCGATCCGCATCGTGCATCCGAAAGCGCGCTTCTACCAGGCTTCCACGTCCGAGATGTTCGGCAAGGTGCAGGCCGTGCCGCAGGTCGAGTCGACCCCGTTCTATCCGCGCAGCCCGTACGGCGTGGCCAAGCTGTACGCCCACTGGATGACCGTGAACTACCGCGAGTCCTACGGCATCTTCGGCAGCTCGGGCATCCTGTTCAACCACGAGTCGCCGCTGCGCGGCCGCGAGTTCGTCACCCGCAAGATCACGGATTCCGTCGCCAAGATCGTCCTGAACAAGCTGGACGTGCTGGAGCTGGGCAACCTGGACGCCAAGCGCGACTGGGGCTATGCGCGCGAATACGTGGAAGGCATGTGGCGCATCCTGCAGGCCGACGAGCCCGATACGTTCGTGCTGGCCACCAACCGCACCGAAACCGTGCGCGACTTCGTCACCATGGCCTTCCGCGGCGCCAACCTGGACGTCGAGTGGAAGGGAGAAGGCGAGCAGGAAACGGGGCACTGCGCCCGTACCGGCAAGCTGCTCGTGCGCGTGTCGCCGAAGTTCTACCGCCCGGCCGAGGTCGACCTGCTGATCGGCGATCCGTCCAAGGCGCAGCGCGAACTGGGCTGGAAGGCCGAGACGTCGCTCGAACAACTGTGCCAGATGATGGTCGACGCCGACCTGCGTCGCAACGAAACCGGTTTTTCGTTCTGACATGAACCGTCTGGTCACGGAAGATCTTGTCCGTATCGCCGAGCCGCAGGAGGGCGTGGGCAAACGCGCCCTCATCACCGGCCTGCGCGGCTTCACCGGCTACCACATGGCGCGCGAGCTCACCGCGGCGGGCTATCACGTGTTCGGCACGGTGCTGCCGGGCAGCGAGACCGGACCGGACATCTTCACCGTCGACCTGAACGACCGCGCCGCATTGGCCGCGGTCATCGAGCAAGTACGGCCGGACGTGGTCGTCCACCTTGCCGCCATCGCGTTCGTGGCCCACAACGACGCCGCGCAGATGTACCGCGTCAACGTGGTCGGTACCCGCAACCTGCTGGAAGCGCTGGCGCACGGCGCGCACAAGCCGTCCAAGGTGCTGCTCGCGTCGTCCGCCAATATCTACGGCAACGCCGCGGTGCCCGTGATCGATGAATTCGTCCCGCCGGCGCCGGCCAACGACTACGCCGTCAGCAAGCTGGCGATGGAGTACATGGCGCGCCTGTGGATGGACAAGCTGCCGATCGTGATCGCGCGGCCGTTCAACTACACGGGCGTCGGCCAGGACGAAAACTTCCTGCTGCCCAAGATCGTGTCGCACTTCCGCAAGGGCGCGCGCCGTATCGAGCTGGGCAACCTGGCGATCGCGCGCGATTTTTCCGACGTACGTACCGTCGCGAAAAGCTATCGCCGCCTGCTCGCGGCGGCGCCCGCGGGCGAAGTCTTCAACGTCTGCTCCGGCCGTTCGCACTCGCTCGAAAGCCTGATCGACATGATGAGCGACATCGCCGGCTACCGCATCGAAGTGCACGTCAACCCCGCCTTCGTGCGCGCCAACGAGGTGCTCACGCTGTCCGGCAGCAACGCCAAGCTGGCGGGCACGATCGGTACGATCGAGCCCACGCCGCTGGTCGAGACGCTGCGCTGGATGTACCAGGCGTGAACAGGGTGCCGACCGGCCTGGACACCACCATGATCGAACTGGGCCTTCCCAAACGACCACCGGACAGCGCGCCCGCCGTGCAAGACCGCCTGCGCGCGGTGCCGGGCCCGGCGGAAGCCGCGAACGATGCGCTCGTCCAGCCGGACCTGCGCATCGGCATCGGCACGACCATGATCGAACCGGCCTACACGGGCGGCCACCTGGACGGCATCGGCGTCTACACGCAGGCGCTGCTGCGCCACCTGCCGCACGCCGGCTGCGCGATGCAGCCGTATTCATGGCCGCGCCTGCGCAGCGCCGGGCCCGTGACGAAGGGCGAGGCCTTGCCCCATACCTTCGAGCGCGCGTCCTTCGTCGACCTCGTGACGCCGAGCGTGCACCGCGCGCACATGCCCGTGGACGTGTTCCACGTGACGGACTACCGCGTCGTGCGCATGGACTGCCCCGTGGTGGCGAGCCTGCACGATGCGCTGCCCGTGAAACATCCCGAGTGGTGCAACCCGCGCCTGCGTGGCCTGAAGAACTGGCTGCAGCGCAAGGCCGCGCAAAAGGCCGACCACGTGATCGCGCTGTCGCATTTCGCCATCGACGAACTGGTCGAGTGCTTCGGCATCGACGAGCGCCGTGTCACGGTCGTGCCATGCGGCGTGGATGACGAATGGCTGGACCCGCCGCCGGCGGACGCCGTGGCGGCG
>CBIHRX010000045.1:0-29812 GCA_966212555.1 uncultured Massilia sp. | reverse complement strand
CTATTTGTGACGGTTTTTGAAAACAATATTCCGGACACCAGTGCGCGCAGGCGGGGACCCAATTTGCACGCGGTATCGCGGCGCACGCAGAACTTGGGCCCCCGCCTGCGCGGGGGCGACGGCTCAGCGGTAACGGGCGTTAATGAGGTTCAGACGAGGCTCAAGTTTTCCGCGTCGTGCCGCGTTCGACCAGGTTGAATCCCACGTCCACGACATTCCCCGCCGGCGCCCGTCCTTCGATCTTCGCGATGAGCGCCCGGGCCGCCTGCACGCCGATCGCGCGCTTGTCGACATGGACCGACGAGATCGGCGGATGCGTGTACGCGGCGAAGTCGAAGTCGCCGAAGCCCATGATGCCGAGCGTTTCCGGCACGGCGATGCCTTGCGCCTGCGCCTCGATGAGGGCGCCCTGGGCCAGCACGTCCGAGCTGCACACGACGACGTCGGGCGCGTGGCCCTCGGCCAGGATCGCGCGCAGGCCTTCGCGGCCGAGATTGAGCACGGTCGGCGGCGTCGCCATGTGCGTGGCGACCGGCACCACGCCGTGCTGTTGCAGTTCCGCCTCCAGCGCGAGACGGCGCCGGTTGGCGCGCTCGTCGCGCGCGCAGATCGACGCAACCCTTTGATAGCCTTTATTTAACAGGTATTGCGCGACCTTTTCGCCCACCCGTTCCTGCGAAAAGCCGATGGCGATGTCGATGGGGGAGGGCGTCAGGTCCCATGCCTCCACGACCGGCACGCCGGTGGCCAGCAGCTTCTTGCGCACGCTGGGGTGGTGATGGATGCCGGTGAGGACGATGCCGTCCGGCTGGCGCGACAGGATCGCGGTCAGCAGGTCTTCTTCCTTCCGGTGCGAGTAGTTCGATACCGACAGCAGCAACTGGTAGCCGTGCGCCGACAGTTCGTCGTTCAAGCCTTGCACCGTCTCCGCGAACATCGAGTTCGACAGCTGGGGGACGATGGCGGCGATGAGCTGGCTGCGCTTTGTCGTCAGGCTGCCGGCCAGCATATTCGGGATATAGCCCATCGCGGCCGCCGCTTCTTTGACGCGCGCGATCGTGTCGGGCTTGACGAGCTTGGGGTTGTGCAGCGCGCGCGACACCGTGATCGGGGAGAGGCCCGCGAGCCGCGCGACATCCTTGAGCGTGATGCTTTTCGGCCGGTCTCCGGTCGCGGGCAGCGTGTCGTCGTCGGGGGCGTTCATGTTGTTGTGTTCTTTATCACTTGTACGACATCCGATCACAAAACGCTTGCGTTCGAAGATGATTGCGGTATCATACCAAACACTTTGGCCGTGGTACCGGCCATATTTTTAAAACAAGAATGATTGCGGTGTCATTTTTAGCCCGATTTTCGGGTTGTCGCAAAATGAACCAAAATGATTGCGCAATCATGGAGACGCCGATGACTATCCCCCGCACCATCCGCATGCACGAAAACGACAATGTCGCCATCGTGGTCAACACCGGCGGCCTGCCGGAAGGCACGGTCTTCCCGGACGGCCTGACACTCCGCACCCGCGTGCCGGAAGGGCACAAGGTGGCGCTCGTCGACATCGCCCAGGGCGACCCCATCGTGCGCTACGACGTGACGATCGGCCGTGCGGTGCAACCCATCGCCCGCGGCACGTGGATCGAGGAATCGCTCGTCGCCATGCCGGCCGCGCGCGGGCTGGACGACCTGCCGAAGCCCGTCCGCGACCGCGCGCCGCTGCCGCCGCTGGAAGGTCATACGTTCGAAGGTTTCCGCAATCCGGACGGCTCGGTCGGCACGCGCAACATCCTCGCCATCAGCGAGACGGTGCAGTGCGTGTCCGGCGTCGTCGCGTTCGCCGTCGACCGCATCAAGAAAGAGCTGCTGCCGAATTACCCGCACGTGGACGACGTCGTCGCCATCGAGCACACGTACGGCTGCGGCGTCGCCATCGACGCGCCCGGCGCCGAGATCCCGATCCGGACCCTCCGCAACATCGCGAAGAACCCCAACTTCGGCGGCCGCGTGATGCTCGTGAGCCTGGGCTGCGAAAAGCTGCAGCCGGCACGCATGTTCCCGGCCGGCTCGATCCCGATCCAGACCCCCGACACCGTTTGCCTGCAGGATGCGGCCCACGTCGGCTTCGGCGACATGATCGATTCCATCATGCGCACGGCCGAGAAGCACCTGATGGAACTGAACCAGCGCCGGCGCGAGACCGTGCCCGCGTCCGAACTGGTCGTCGGCGTGCAGTGCGGCGGCAGCGACGCGTTTTCCGGCGTAACCGCCAACCCGGCCGTCGGCTTCGCCAGCGACCTGCTCGTGCGGGCCGGCGCCGCCGTGATGTTTTCCGAAACGACGGAGGTCCGCGACGGCATCGACCAGCTGACGGCGCGCGCCGCCGACGACGGCGTGGCGCAGGCGATGATCCGCGAGATGGCGTGGTACGACGAGTACCTGAAGCGGGGCGGCGTGGACCGCAGCGCGAACACGACGCCGGGCAACAAGAAGGGCGGCCTCGCCAACATCACCGAGAAGGCGATGGGTTCCATCATCAAGTCCGGCACCGCGCCGATCGCGGGCGTGCTGTCCCCGGGCGACAAGCTGCAGCAGAAAGGCCTCATCTACGCGGCCACGCCGGCCAGCGATTTCATCTGCGGCACCCTGCAGCTGGCCGCCGGCATGAACATGCACGTGTTCACGACGGGCCGCGGCACGCCGTACGGCCTGGCCGCCGTCCCGGTCGTGAAGGTGGCCACGCGCGACGACCTCGCGCGCCGCTGGCACGACCTCATGGACATCAACGCCGGCCGCATCGCCACCGGAGACGCCACGATCGCGGACGTGGGCTGGGAGCTGTTCCACTTCCTGCTCGACGTCGCGAGCGGCCGCAAGAAGACGTGGGCCGAGCACTGGAAGCTCCACAACGCGCTCACGCTCTTCAATCCGGCGCCCGTGACCTGACCGCACGCGCGCCACACAAGACAGACAACACCAAGGAGACATCTTGAAGAAAGCAGTATGCATCGCCCTCGGCCTGGCCGCGGGCGCGGGCGCACACGCCCAGACGAATGTGACCATCTACGGCATCGCCGACGCGGCGTTCGTGGGAGAAAACGGTGGAAGCACTGGTCACCAGACCAAGATCACGAGCGGCGCCGCCTCCGCGTCGCGCATCGGCTTCCGCGGCACCGAGGACCTGGGCAACGGCATGTCCGCGTTCTTCACGCTGGAGACGGGCGCCAAGATCGACACGGGCGAAGTCGATGCCGCGAACACGATCTTCAACCGCCAGGCCTTCGTGGGGATCAAGACGAAGGCGGGCGCGGTCGCCTTCGGCCGCCAGTACACGCCTTACCACCTGACCCTGACGTCCGTCGCCGACCCGTTCGGCACCGGCTACGCGGGCACGGCGAAGAATCTCTTCCCGGACAACGGCACCAACGTCCGCACCAGCAACACGATCACGTACACGTCGCCCAAGGTGAATGGCGTGCATGCGGAACTCGCGTACAGCGCGGGCGAGCAGTCCGAATTGTCGGCGGGCCGCCAGTTCGGCGGCGCGCTGGATTACGCGCAGGGCGCCCTGCGCGTGCGCCTCGCGGTCAACAGCAAGAACACG
This sequence comes from uncultured Massilia sp., assembly GCA_966212555.1. GTDB lineage: Bacteria > Pseudomonadota > Gammaproteobacteria > Burkholderiales > Burkholderiaceae_D > Telluria. The sequence continues at coordinate 26,217 of CBIHRX010000045.1, read as the reverse complement.
GACGTGGCGGCGACGGGCGTCGACCATGACCTGGGCCGCAACGTGCTCCTCGGCGCGAACTACGACCTCAAATGGATCAAGCTGTTTGGCGCGTTCGGCGTCGACAAGGGCTACAACAGCGCCACGCTGGGCAATGCCAACAACCCGTACGGCGGCGTGAAACCGACGCCGTCGACGGACGGCCGCGAGATCCTGCTGGGCTTCTCCGCCCCCGTCGGGCCGGGCACGCTGATGTTCTCCACGCAGCACAAGGACGACCGCACGCACTTCGACCAGGACGCGCACGAGTGGGGCATCGGCTACCTGTATGCGCTGTCCAAGCGTACGGGCCTGTACGCGGCGTACGCACATATCCATAACAAGAACGGCGCCGGCTACACGGTCGCCAACAACACGGAGCCGGGTACGGGCAACACCGGCTTCAACCTGGGCATCCGCCAGACGTTCTGAGTCCGGCGGCCACACCAATCTTTGGAGGGACCATGGAGCACACAACGACAGCCGCCATGCCGGCCGCTACCACCAAACTCGCGTCGCGCACGCGCTGGGGCATTCTTGCCATCCTGTTCATCGTCACGACGGTCAACTACGCGGACCGGGCCTCGATCTCGATCGCGGGGCCGGAGATCCGCAAGGCCCTGGGCCTGTCGCCCGTCGAGATGGGCTTCGTCTTTTCCGCGTTCGCATGGTCGTACGTGGCGGCCCAGCTGCCCGGCGGCTGGCTGCTCGACCGCTTCGGCTCGAAGATCACCTATTTCTTCAGCATTTTCCTGTGGTCGCTGTTCACGATGCTGACGGGCGGCGTCGGGTTCGTCGCCGGCGGCGCCGCCGTGGCCACGCTGTTCGTGCTGCGCTTCCTCGTGGGCGCGGCGGAGGCGCCTTCGTTCCCGGGCAACAGCCGCATCACGTCGGCCTGGTTCCCCACGCACGAACGGGGCCTCGCGTCCGCGCTGTTCAACTCCGCGCAGTATTTCGCGACCGTGCTGTTCGCGCCGATCATGGGCTGGCTCGTGCACGCCTTCGGCTGGGAGAGCGTGTTCGTCGTAATGGGCGGCCTCGGCATCGCGCTGGCCTTCGTGTGGCTGAAGGTCATCCACGGGCCGAAGGACCACCCGTCCGTCAGCGCCGGCGAGCTGAAATACATCGAGGAGGGCGGGGCGCTCGTCGACCTGGACGGCGCCAAGCGCAATACGCAGGCACCGGCCGTCGACACGCTCGCCTGCGTCAAGGAATTGCTGGGCAACCGCATGCTGCTGGGCGTGTACATCGGCCAGTACTGCATCAACACGCTGACGTACTTCTTCCTCACGTGGTTCCCCGTGTACCTCGTGCAGGAGCGCCACATGACGATCCTGAAGGCGGGCTTCGTCGCGTCGCTGCCCGCGATCGCCGGCTTCCTCGGCGGCGTCGTGGGCGGCACGATCTCGGACCGCCTCGCGAAGGCCGGCTTCTCGCTGTCGATGTCGCGCAAGGTGCCGATCGTGTGCGGCATGCTGCTGTCGATGAGCATGATCGCCTGTAATTACATCGACACCGACGCCGTCGTCGTCGCCGTGATGGCGCTGGCATTCTTCGGCAAGGGCGTCGGCGCGCTGGGCTGGGCCGTCGTGGCCGACACGTCGCCGAAGGAAGCGGGCGGCCTGTCCGGCGCACTGTTCAACACCTTCGGCAATATCGCGGGCATCACGACCCCGATCGTCATCGGCTACATCCTGCAGGGCACCGGGTCGTTCGCGGGCGCCCTGGTCTACGTCGGTGCCAACGCGGCCGTCACGATCTTCAGCTACGTGTTCATCGTGGGCGAGATCAAGCGGGTAAAACTGGTGAAATCGTTGAAGGCGGCCGCGGCATAGTCATTTACAATGTTCTGATCTTGAACATGCCGGGGGTCCACCATGCGTTTCGTCGCCGTCCTGTCCTGCTGGTGCCTGATCGGTGTTGTCCATGCCCAGGACATCGTGCCCCGTCCCGCGCAGATGCAGCGCGGGACCGGCGACTACGCGCTGACGTCGGCCACCCGCATCGTCGCCAGCGGCGCCGCGCTGGCCGAGGCGTCGACCCTGCGCGACTACCTGCGGCCGGCCACGGGCTTCGACCTGCCAGTGACCGCCCGCGACAGCGGCAATGCCATCCGCCTGCGTCTCGACCCGAAGGCGGCCCTGGGCAAGGAAGGCTACCGCCTCGTGAGCGATGCACGCGGCGTGACCATCTCGGCGACGCAGCCTGCGGGCCTGTTCTACGGCATCCAGACCCTGCGCCAGCTGCTCCCGGCCGACATCTACCGGCAGGCCAGGGTGAAACGCACGTGGGCGCTGCCGGCCGTCGCCATCGAGGACGCGCCGCGCTTCTCGTGGCGCGGCAGCCACCTGGACGTCGCGCGCCACTTCATGCCGAAGGAGTTCGTGCTGAAGCACATCGAGCTGCTGGCCCAGCACAAGATGAACGTCTTCCACTGGCACTTGACGGACGACCAGGGCTGGCGCATCGAGATCAAGCGCTATCCGCGCCTGACGCAGGTCGGCGCCTGGCGGCGCGACAGCATGCTCGCGTACGACCCGCCGCGCTACGACGGCAAGCCGCACGGCGGCTTTTATACGCAGGACGACATCCGCGAGGTCGTCGCCTGGGCGGCCGCGCGCCACGTGACGATCGTGCCGGAAATCGAGATGCCGGGCCATGCGCAGGCCGCCGTCGCCGCCTACCCCGAACTGGGCAACCGGCCGGACAGGACACTCCAGGTGGGCACCGACTGGGGCGTGATCCCGCACGTGTTCAACGTGGAAGACGGCACCATCGCCTTTTTGCAGAACGTGCTGGACGAGGTGATGACCCTGTTCCCGGGCCGGACCATCCACGTGGGCGGCGACGAGTGCCCGAAGACGGAATGGGCGCAGTCGCCCGCCGCGCTCGCGCGCATGAAGCAGCTGGGGCTCGTGCCCGCCACGGCAACCCTGCAGGATATTCAGAACTACCGCGATGCGCAGGGCAAGCCGGCCGAACATCCCGCGCTGCACGGCCTGCAGAGCTGGTTCATCGGCCGCATGGATGCGTACCTGACGCGGCACGGCCGGCGCCTGATCGGCTGGGACGAGATCCTGGAAGGCGGCCTCGCGCCGGGCGCCGCCGTGATGAGCTGGCGCGGCGAGGCGGGCGGCATCAAGGCCGCCGGCGCCGGGCACGACGTCGTCATGACGCCGGAGCGCGAGACCTATTTCGATTTTTATCAGGCCGACCCGAAGAGCCCGGGCTTCCGCGAGCCGATGGGCGTGCGCGACGTGACGACGCTCGCGCGCGTGTACGCCTACGATCCGCTGCCGGCCGCGCTGCCCCCGTCCCAGGCGAGGCACGTGCTGGGCAGCCAGGCCCAGTTGTGGACGGAGTACATGGCGACGCCGCGCGACGTCGAATACATGGCCTGGCCGCGCCTGGCGGCGCTGGCCGAAGCCCTGTGGACGCCGCGGGCGCTGAAGGATTACGCGGGGTTCGAGGCGCGCATGCCGGCGGCGCTCGGCCGCCTGCAGGTGCAGGACGTGAACTACCGCCCGCTTGAAGGTCCTCGCTGATTCACTGCATGAACCAGCCGTGGCTGACGACGATGGACTGACCCGTCAGCGCGTTGGACGGGAAGGTCGCGAGGAACAGCGCCGTGTGCGCGACGTCCTGCACGGTGGTGAATTCGCCGTCGACCGTCTCCTTCAGCATCACCTTCTTGACGACGTCCTCTTCGCTGATCCCGAGTTCCCGCGCCTGTTCCGGGATCTGCTTGTCGACGAGCGGCGTGCGCACGAAGCCCGGGCAGATCACGTTCGCCCGCACGCCGTGCTTCGCGCCTTCCTTGGCGACGACCTTGGCCAGCCCGACGAGGCCGTGCTTGGCGGCGACGTACGGCGCCTTCAGCACCGACGCTTCCTTCGAGTGCACGGACCCCATGTAGATCACGGTGCCGCCGCGGCCCTGCGCATACATCCGCTTGAGGCACGCGCGCGTCGTGAGGAAGGCGCCGTCCAGGTGGATCGCGAGCATCTTCTTCCAGTCGGAGAATTTGAATTCGTCGACCGGCGCGACGATCTGGATGCCCGCGTTCGACACGAGCACGTCGATGCCGCCGAATCGATCGGCCACTTGGGCGATGCCCGCGTCGACCTGTTCCTCGTTCGTCACGTCCATCGCGACGGCAAGCGCGCGCTCGCCCGTCGGGTCGAACTCGCGCGCGACGGCCTGCGCGGCGTCCAGGTTCAGGTCCGCGATGACGACCCTGGCGTCGTGGTCGAAATACGTCTTCGCGATCTCTTTGCCGATGCCGCTGGCGGCGCCCGTGACGACGGCGACTTTGTCCTGCATGTTCATGTTAGGTCCTTTTCTGCGGAGGTGGGGAGGGGAATGGGATGCGCGGGCGGCGTCAGGAAATCGTAGGTGGCCGGGTTGCACTCGAAGCGCGGCAGCTGGAAGATCTCTTCATGGGCGAGCGTCTTGGTCGCGTCCGCGTAACCGGCCTGCCAGTGTTCCTTCATCGTGCGGCGCGAGAATTCGAAGTCCTTGTACTGGCCTTCGTAGGTCGGCGACCGGTAGACCAGTTCGACGATGTTGTACAGCGCGGGATCGGACGCTTCCGCCAGCATCTGCGCCTGCGGCGTGGCGGCCAGCTCGGGCGGCATCATCGCCAGCAGTTCGTTGAACGCCGTGCGCAGTTTTTCCGTGCGGCGGAACGCGTCGGTGGCGTTGCGCGTGCGGCTCGAATACTGGATCTCCTTCATGCGCGTGGCGACGGCAGCGAGGTCGGTCGGCACCTCCCCGCGCGCGCTCCACAGGTCGACCTGGAACACGAGCGTGTGCAGGCGCGAACGCGCGGACAGCACCCAGTCGAGCGGCGTGTTCGACACCATGCCGCCGTCCCAGTAACGCTCGCCGTCGATCTCCACCGCGTCGAAGCCGGGCGGCAGCGCGCCGCTGGCCATCACGTGTTCCGGCCCGATGCGGTCCTTCGCGTTGTCGAAATAGGCGAAGTTGCCGGTCCTGACGTTGACGGCGCCGATCGACAGGCGCATCTCGCGCGCATTGATGCGGTCGAAATCGACGAGGCGCTCCAGTGTCGCGCGCAGCGGCGCCGTGTTGTAGAAACTGGTCGAACCCAGCCCTGGCCACGCCAGGTAGGGCGGCGGCAGGCGCGGTTCGAAGAAGCCGGGCACGCCCTGCACGAGCACGCGTCCGGCCGCGAGCTGGTTGACCCACGCGTGCAACGTGTCCGCGAGCGGCACGCCGGTCCAGCGGTCGCCCACGATGCCGTCGCTGGCGGTGCTGACCAGTTCCCAGAATTCGCGCAGGCGCTCGACCCGCCGTTCGCGCGGATTGCCGGCGATGATCGCGCTGTTGATGGCGCCGATCGAAATGCCGGACACCCACGTGGGCTCGACGCCCGCTTCCAGCAGCTTTTCGTACACGCCCGCCTGGTATGCGCCGAGCGCGCCGCCGCCCTGCAGTACCAGGGCGATGCTGTCGAATTCGGTGGCGCAGGGCTTCGGTGTCTCGGCGGGTGCCCGCGTGCCTTCGTGCAGCACGCTGTCGTCGCGCTTATTCACGTTCCGGCACCGGGACGTTGAAGCCGTTGAGCGTCGTCGACACGAGCGCGTACAGGCCGACGAGGTAGATCAGCTCATTGGTGCCGTGCTGCCCGAACGTGTCGACGGCAAGCCGGTACAGCGGCTCCGGCAGCACGCCGCCGCGCGCGAGCGCATGCGAGAAATCGAACGCCACGTTTTCCTCGCGCGAGAGGTCGGTCGGCTTCTGTCCCGCGACGAGGGCCGCGAGGCGTTCGGCCGCCATGCCTTCGCGCTCGGCGACGGCGACGTGCGCATACAGCTCGTAGGCCGCGTTGTAGCGGGCGCCCACGACGAGGATGGCGATCTGGCGCGCATTGTCGGGCAAGGTCGCGTTGGCCGTCATCGCAAGCGTCAGGTTCCAGATGGCCTTGCCGATCGCGGGTTCGTGCAGCCAGGGGTTCCAGGGCCCCATCAGGGCGCCGTCCGCGCGCTCGACCTTGAAGGCATTGAAGTTGGTGGCAATCCCTTTACGCATGTCGTCGTAAAGGGCGCGTTGTTCGGCGCTGAGTTCCGCCGGTGGGATCAGTGGCAAACGCAATTCATTCCTCGCTGTGTCAATATGAAAGGGCGAGGCAACGTCGATGTTCAGGCAGCGCGTTGTCTCGCCGGATATTCTGGCAAATTGCGGATGAGGCCGCTGCACGATTGAATGATGCACGCCATATTTACGCGGTGCTGGTAAAGTCGCCGGCACCGTTCGAACTGACGAGGAAGGCATGAACGACACCTGGATCTGGCACCCGCAATTGGACGAGCACGGCCGCAAGGTCCGCCTGCACGCGCCGTCGTGCCCAGCGAACCTCGAGGCCCTGGCCGATCCGCAGGCTGCGGTGACGTTCGTGCCGGGGAGCGTGTGCGCCGGCGCGCCGGCCGGCGTGCCGCTCGTGCCATGCTCGCGCGACATCGTCGACGCCGCGTGCCGGCGTGCCGCGCAGGTCGATGAGCCGCCGTTCATCCTGCCGCCAGGCAGGCGGCGGCCGGTGCCGTCGTGCGCGAGGCCGACGGCCGCATCTGGCTCGTGGCGCCGTCGAACGGCTTCGGCGGCTATGCGGTCACGTTTCCGAAGGGGCGCGTCGAACCCGGCCTGTCGCTGCGGGCGACGGCCATCCGCGAGGTATGGGAAGAGTCCGGGCTGCTCGCGGAACCGGTGGCCTGGCTGGGCGACTTCCCGCGTACGCAGACATTTACACGCTTTTACATCGCGCGCCGGACCGGCGGCCATCCCGCGCAGATGGGGTGGGAATCGCAAGCCGTCCACCTCGTCACGCCGGCGCAGGCGCACGGCCTGCTGCACCGGGATACCGATCGCGCCGTGCTGGAGGCGCTGCTGCGCGCCTGACCCCTCAGTTGCTGACGGCGTACCTGTCCAGCAGCGTGCGCAGGCGCGCGTCCAGCGCGGCCGTGTGCGCATAGCCCGGGGTGACTTCCCGGATACCGTCCGGCGTCTCGAGCAGCAGGGCGGGGAAACTGCGTACGCCGAGGTCGCGCGCGCGGCGGAAATCGGCCTGTGTGGCGGCGACGGTGTCCGGCGCACGCCAGGCCGCGTGCGCAGCGGCGGTTGCGATATCGAGACCTTGCGCGCGCAAGGCGGCGGCCACGACCGTGGCGAGAATGCGGCCGTCCGTCGTGTCGAGCCCGTCCACGTAGAACGCCACCTGCAGCGCGCGGAACACGGCCAGCAGGTCCGCCTGCGGCGCCAGCCGGCGCGCGGCGACGACGGCACGGCAGATCGGCTCGGTGTCGTAGATGAAGCCCTGGCGCGCGTGTAGCGCTTCCCGGTTGAACGGCAGGCCGCTGGCGGCTTCGACGCGGGCCCAGTGGCCGAGGCGGAACTGTTTGCCTGCATCGTCCAGGACGTCGGTGGCGCCGGCGCGCACACCGCCGACGACGATGTCGAGCGCGAGGCCGGGATGCAGCGCCAGCAGTCCGGCCAGTTCCTTGCCGAAGCCGTAGCACCAGGAGCACATCGGATCGCCTACGAAGATCAGTGTCATGCGAGTTTCCTTGTTCGTTGAATGGTCAGCGCTTGATGCTGAGGGAAGGAAACTATACGGAGGCATGCGGCGGGAATAAATGCGCCTGGGAACAAGAGACTTGATACACGGTGTAATCAATACACGGGTTTGAGGGAAGTCAAGCGATGTGTCAATACGCCCGACAGGCTGGCCTTTCCAACCTGTAATGTTCGACGAGCCTGTTTTTAATTTTCGCTTCAGGTTTGCGGCGTACCGTTTTCATTGCATATCGGAAGCATTTATTGCCCTGTCCGTCGTCCCCTTATTGAGGCTGTCGTCCCGTGAAACTCGCCGCTTATCCGGAACTCGTCCCGCAGGAACTCATCCCATCGCATGCCGGCGGCCTGGACCTGCTCCCGGACGATCCCTTGCAGCACCGCCAGGTCTTCGACAAGCTCGACGAACTCGGCCTGCGACCCTATCTCGCATCCTCCGATCCCGGCTGCGGCTTCGCGCTGTCGGCCGAGGCCGCGCATGCGCTCGTGGACGAGGGCGACACCCTGAACCTGTGCCGCGATCTCGGCCTCGACACCGCCGCGAACATGGTCCACCTGGAACGCGAGATCGTGCTGGCGCTGCTGGCTGCGCCGCGCCCCCTCCGCTTTGCGAGCGCCGCCGAATTCCTGGCGGCGGTCGCGATCCGGCGCAACATCGTCGTGGCCGCGCGCGCCACCCAGCTCGCGTTCGGCACGGCCGAAGCGGACCGCCCGGCCAGCCACTGGACCTACGACGAAGACCGCGGCTTCACGGTCCTGCCCGGACAGCCGCTGGTCGAGGCCCTCACGCTCGCCTTGCAGCCCGACGCGGGGGACGGGCGCATGTACGCGTTTTCCTGCTACCGCGCTACGGAATACGTGATGCTGCTCGGGATCGCGCGCGAACTCGAACGGACCAACCCGCCGCTGCTTGCGGCCTTGCAGCGGCAGTGGGAAACGTCCGCGATCCAGTCGGGTGCCTTCCACGACGTGTTCCTCGTCGAATACGGTTCGTTCGACGCGCCGCTGCCGCCGCGCTGGTACGTGCCGGGCGACCGCGTGTGGTTCCGCAATCCGGATGCCTCGTCGTCGGACGCGTCCGGTTACGAAGGTTCCTGGGTCATCTATCTCGGCAACGGCTTGTTCAGCAATTTCTGGCAGCGCGACCGTCCCTACAGCCTGGTGGCCAAATGCCTGGAGATCTACCACTGGCGCGACGGCACGTACGTCGATGCGGCCGGCGACTTGCGGATGAACGAGGCGATCGTCGCCGCGCGCGTGGCGGAAACGGCCGCCAGCCCGGCCGCGCTCGCGGCCGTGTTCGCGCGCATGTCGCGCCTGCGAGATACGCGCGGTGTGTACGCGGACGGCGGCTGCCTCGACGTGTCGCGCGAATTCGCCCGCCCCGTCTGCCCCGGCACGGCGGGCATCGTGCTGCCGGGTTGAAGGTTCACGGCTCCAGGACGTAGTGGCCGGGCGCATCGCGCACGCTGCGGCCTTGCGGGGGAGGGGCCACCCACGGACCGGCCAGCCGCGTCAGCCAATGCTCCCATGCCGGCCACCAACTGCCTTCCCGCACGCGCGTCTCGGCCTGCCAACTGTCGGGATCCGTGTACGGCGCATCATGCTCGTGCGTACTCATCTGGTAGCTGCGGTTGGGCGTGCCCGGCGGCGACACGACGCCCGCGTTGTGGCCGCCCGACGTCAGCAGGAACGTCACCGACGTATCGCTCAGCGGGATGACCTTGTAGACCGAGCGCCACGGCGCCACGTGATCCGTCATCGTGCCCACCGCGAGGATGGGAATGTGGATGTCCGTCAGCGCCACGGGCCGCCCGTTCACGAGGTAGCGCGAGCTGGCCAGGCTGTTTTGCAGGAACAGGTTGCGCAGGTATTGTGAATGCATGCGGCAGGGCATGCGCGTGGCGTCCGCGTTCCACGAGGCCAGGTCGTTGTCCTTGTCGGGGATGTCGAGCAGGTAGTGGCGCAGGCGGCGCGACCAGATCAGGTCGTTCGAACGCAGCAGCTGGAAGGCGCCCGCCATCTGGCGCGTGTCCAGGTAGCCCTGTTGCCACATCACGGCTTCCAGGAAGCTGACCTGGCTTTCGTCGATGAACAGTGACAGCTCGCCCGGCTCCGTGAAGTCGACCTGCGCCGCCAGCAAGGTCATGCTGGCCAGGCGCTCGTCGCCGTCGCGCGCCATTGCCGCCGCCGCGATCGCCAGCAGGGTGCCGCCCAGACAATAGCCGCAGGCGTTGACCTGCGGGGCGCCCGTCTCGCGCACGACCATGTCCAGCGATTCCATGATGCCGTGGCGGCGGTAATCGTCCAGCGACAGGTCGCGGTCGTCGGCCTGCGGATTCTTCCACGAGATCATGTACACCGTATGCCCGTGCTCGACGAGGTAGCGGACGAGCGAGTTGTGCGGGGAGAGGTCGAGGATGTAGTACTTCATGATCCACGCCGGCACGATCAGCAGGGGCACCGCGTGGACCTGCGGCGTGACGGGATCGTAGCGCAGCAGCTCGACGAGGTGGTTTTCCATGACGACCTTGCCGGGTGTGATCGCGACGTCGCGCCCGGGCCGGAAGCTGACGGGCGCCGAGGTGCCGGCCAGCGCGCGGCGCATGTCGGTGCCGGCGCGGGCCATGCCGTGCAGGAGGTTCTGCCCGCCGCTGGCGAGCGTGACCTGCTGCGCGACCGGGTTGGTGGCGATGAAGTTCGACGGCGCGACACCGTCGAGCAGCTGGCGCGCGACGAACGTGACCACGTCGCCATGGTGCGACGACACGCCCCGCACGTCGCTGGTCGCCCGGTGCCACCATTGCTGCGTGAGCAGAAAGCCCTGGCTCAGCTGGTTCCACGGCCACGCATGCCAGAGCGGATCGTTGAAGCGCTTGTCCTGGGCCAGCGGCTGCACGGGCTCGGCCGGCGTGCCGAACATGGCGCTGGCGCTGTACTGCAGCCAGCGCTGCATGTTGCTGATGGCCTGCACGCCCAGCTCCATCTGCTTGGCGGGCGACAGGAGCAGGTGGGTGGCCCAGTCGTGCCACGCGCCGGCCAGCGCGCCCGGCGACACGTAGCCGGTCAGGCGCCCCAGCGCGGCGTTCAGCGCGAGGTCGACGTGCGCATGCTCGACGCTGGCCTCGGGATAGCGCGGCCGCGGGCCGCCCTGCCATGTGCTGGCCTCGCGCCGCTGTTCGCTCGGCGGAATGTCGGACAGGATGTTCATGATGCGATGCCTCCGGAGCAGGGCTGGAAGCACGTTTGACCGGAATCCGGCCGGAAAGTGCCGCACCGCGGCGGTGCGTTCGCTTGATATGGCACAGATACCCATCCTGGATACCCACGTAAGATTCTTTTCGGCGAGGTAGCAAAGCGGTTATGCGACGGCTTGCAAAGCCGTTCAGACGTGTTCGACTCACGTCCTCGCCTCTCGATTTCCCTCTATCAGGCCTGATATCGCCGGCAGCGTGACCGTGAACGTACTGCCGTGTCCTTCGCTAGGGCTGGCGACTGCGATGTCGCCCCCATGCGCGTCGACGAAGTGCCTCACGATCCACAGGCCGACACCCAGCCCGCTGTCCTGATTCCTCGGCGCAGTCGCGTGGTCGGCGCCCTGGACGAAGAGTTCGAACAGGCGCGCCTGCACGGCCTCGGACATGCCGTCGCCGTTGTCCTCGACGCGCAGGATCGCGCGAGCGTCTCCGCTGTCGAGGGCACGCGCGGATCGGACACGGTTTTGTCCAGCAGGCCGAAGCCGGTGCTCAGCGTCGACAGGGGATTGCGCAGTTCGTGCGCCAGCAATGCGATGATCCGGTGCATGTGCGGGTCCGCATGTTCGCTCACGCCGTACGACACGACCAGCGCCAGGGCTGCCTCGCCGCGCCCGTTCGTCAGCGGCACGCCGTACGAACGGTAGCGGCGCGCGTTCACCTCGTGCTCGCGCGCGAACGTGCCGCCGTCCAGGACCGTGCGGTAATCGTGCTCGTATTGATCGGCCAGTTCGGGCGGAACCACCTCGCGGATGGTCTTTCCTTCGAAATCCTGCGGGACGAAGCCGGCCTGTTTCAGTTCCGCACCGTCGGCCAGGACGTAGCGCAGTGCCCGGTCCACCACGAAGACCGCGCCATGCGGCAGTTCGCGCGCGATCGCGCGGTACCGGCCGGCATCGGGCACGGCGCGGGGAAGCGGATTCGGCATCGGCGTCTCGATTGAGGACAATATGCGGTCGTGCGCGGCAAAAGGCCAGGCGAGCATATCATGTCTATAACGATGGACACTCAGGCACCGATGCAAGATCCCCACGACTCTGCGTATTACAACCCCGATCTCGCGTTCGCGTCAGGCGGCGGTGCCATGGGCGCCGTCGTGCGGGCGTTCGACTGGGCCGCGACGCCGCTGGGGGCGCTCGCGTCGTGGCCGCAGTCCCTGCGCACGGCGACGAGCATGATGCTCACCGCGCGCCACCCGATGTACCTCGCCTGGGGCGACGACCTCCTGCTCCTCTACAACGACGGCTACCGCGACATCCTCGGGGCGAAAGCGGCCGATCCCGCCGGCGTGCTGGGCCGTCCGTTCAGGGAGGTCTGGTCCGAGGTGTGGGAGCAGGTCGGCCCGATGCTGGACGCGACCGTGAACGGCGGATCGGTCTGGTTCGAGGACCATGCGTTCACGCTCACGCGCAACGGCTATCCCGAACAGATCCATGCCAGCTTCTCCACCAGTCCGGTGCGCGGCGAGACCGGCCGCGTCGCCGGCGTCCTCTGCGTCTGCAACGAGACCACGCAGAAGGTGCGCGTCGAGCGCGAGCGCGACGCGGCGCTGGCCGCGCTGGCGACCAGCGTCGAGAAACTGAGTATCGCCGCGGACAGCGCCGAACTGGGGATGTTCGACTACGATCTGCCGGACGGCACCGTCGGCTGCGATGCGCGCATGCGCGTGCACTTCGGCCTGCCGCCGGACGGCGCCATTGCGTCCGCCATGCTGCTGCAGGCGCTGCACGGGGATGACCGCGACCGCATCGTGGCCGAAAGCCGGGCCCTGCTGGCGGCGCCGCCGGACGACGACCGGTACCGGACGGAGTACCGCACCGTCGGTCCGGACGGCCGGGTGCGCTGGATCGTCACCCGCGGCAGGGTGCTGCGCGACGGAAACGGACGGCCGCTGCGGCTGATCGGCACGACGCTGGACGTCACGCGCCGCAAGGAGACCGAAGCCGCCATGTCCGCGCTGGCGCAGAACGCCCTGGCGGCGGCGCAGGCCAACGCCAAGTTCCAGACGTTCTTCGAACAAGGCATCCACTTCGCCGCCCTGATGGCGCCCGACGGCCGGCTGCTGGAAGTCAACCGGACCGCGGCCGAGGGCTGCGGCTACGTCCGCGAACGCGTCGTCGGCCTGCCGTTCGACCAGGGCCCCTGGTGGCGTCCGCCGGGACACCAGGACGGGCAGATCGCCCAGGCCATCGCGGCCGCGCGGGAGGGCCGCGTGTCCCGTCATGAATTGCCGTACGCCGTCGCCGGCGGCGGCATGCGGTTCGCGGACCTGTTCGTCGCGCCGGTGCTCGACGAGCAGGGCGGCGTGCTGTTCATCGCCGCCAACTGGGTCGACATCACCGAGCGCCGCCAGGTCGAGGAACGCCTGCGCCTGCTGGACGCGATCGGCGAGGCGACGCGCGTGGCGACCGATCCGAAGACGATCATGGAACACAGCACGCGGCTGCTGGGCGAGTTCCTGGGCGTGACGCGCGTGGCGTATGCGGACCTAGAACCCGACAACGACCGGTTCACGATCCGCCACGACTGGCGCGTGGACGGCGCGATCAGCACGGCGGGCGTCTATTCGCTCGACCTGTTCGGCGCGCGGGCCGCGTCGAACCTGCGGGTCGGGCGCACCCTCGTGATCGACGACGTGGACCGCGAGCTGGCCCCGGAAGACGGTTCCGACATGTTCAACCGGATCGGCATCAAGGGCATCATTTGCTGCCCGCTCGTGCGGCAGGACCGGCTGGTGGCGATGATGGCGGTGCACCAGCAGCAGCCGCGCGCGTGGACGGCGGACGAGGTCGTGCTCGTGGAAGCCGTCGTCGACCGCTGCTGGGCCCACATCGAGCGCGTCAGGTCCACGGAAGCGCTGCGCGACGCCGACCGCCGCAAGTCCGAATTCCTCGCCACGCTGGCCCATGAATTGCGCAATCCGCTGGCGCCCATCCGCAATGCGCTCGAACTGCTGCGCGTCGGCGGCGACAACCGGGTGCTGATGGAAAAGGTGCGCGGCACCATGGAGCGCCAGGTGGGACACATGGTGCACCTCATCAACGACTTGCTGGACGTGGCGCGCATCTCGAGCGGCAAGGTGGTGCTGCAGGTCGAGCGCGTCGACCTGCAGGGCGTGATCGCCAGCGCCGTCGAGACCAGTCTTCCCCTGATCGAGGCGGCCGGCCATGCGCTCACGGTGAACACGCCGGAGGCGCCGCTGTGGATGGACGTCGACGCCGTGCGCATCAGCCAGGTGCTCAGCAACCTGCTGTCGAACGCGGCGAAGTACACGCCCCGCAACGGGCGGATCGGCGTCGACGTCGTGGCCGACGGAAACATGGCGCGGATCCGCGTCAGCGACACGGGGATCGGGATCGCCGCGGACGCGCTCGACAGCGTGTTCGCGATGTTCGCGCAGGCGCCGCAGAGCATCGGCATTTCCAGGGGCGGCCTCGGCATCGGCCTGTCGCTGGTCCGGCACCTCGTCACGCTGCATGGCGGCAGCGTGATCGCGACGAGCCCGGGTGTCGGGCAGGGCAGTACCTTCGTCGTGCGGTTGCCGCTTGCCGGCGCCGGCGGCGTGCCGGTCCAGGCCCCGCAGGCCCTGTCCGCCGCGCCGCGCACCGGGCGGCGGCTGCGGATCCTCGTCGCCGACGACAACGTCGATGCGGCCGACACCCTGGCCCAGCTGCTGCGCGCGAAGGGGCACGACGTGCGCGTCGCCCATGACGGGCGTGCCGCGGTCGACATCGCGGCGGATTTCCGGCCGGAGCTGGCGTTCCTCGATATCGGCATGCCCGGCATGGACGGCTACCAGGTGGCGCGGACGCTGCGCGCGTCCGCCGCGACGGGTGGCGCGCGCCTGGTCGCGCTGACGGGATGGGGCGCCGCGGAAGACCGGGCGCGGTCGCGCGCGGCCGGGTTCGACGACCACCTGCTGAAACCGGCGGCACCGGAAGACGTGGACGGCGTCCTCGCGCACGGGGCCCTGGTAAAGTAGAGCCGGACGTTTCCAAGCGATGATTTATTAACACCAAGTCAAGCGCACGCCCGCAGCCGTCTTCGACCAGGTCACCCGCCTGGTCGGCCGGGACCGCCCGTGGTTCAAGTCGCGCGTCGGTCTCGACGTGCGGGAAACCCTGCGGGAGCAAGCCACCTCGGCCGCGGACTTGATCAAGATGGCGGATCAGCGGATGTACGAGGCCAGGCAGGCGGGGCGCGGCCGCGTGTTCCCCGCCGGCTGAGCACGTCCCCGCCTCATGCCGCCGTCTCCCACGACTGCTGCGGCCGCACGCGCGGCGCGGCATCCGACTGGCGGCGCACCAGTTCGAATCCGATGCGCACGTGTTCGGGCGCGCGCTCCACGCCCCGCTGCATCCGGTACACGTTGCGTACCAGCGAACGGACGGCGGCACGCGCCATCTGGGCGCTGGGCTGGCGTATCGTGGTCAGTGCGGGCCAGATCGTCGTGGCAAGCATGCCGTCGCCGAAGCCCGTGACGGTGAGGTCGCCCGGGATATCGAGCCCGAGGCGCTGCGCTGCGGCGATGGCCGCCGCCGCCAGGTCGTCGCCGGTCGCGAAGATCGCGGTCGGCGGGTTGGCCAGGGCCAGCAGACGTCCCGCCGCCTCCAGAGCGCAGCGATAGGACGACGTTCCGGCCGCCAGCAGGGCATCGTCGCGGGCGACGCCCATCGCGTCCATCGCGAACCGGTGGCCGGCCAGACGCCGGGCGACCGTGACGTCGCCCGGCGAACCCGCCATGACACCGATGCGTCGGTGGCCGAGGGACAACAGGTGGCGCGTCATCTGGTAGGCGGCCGCGTCGTCGTCGATGCCGACCGTGCCGACGCGCCGGTCGGACGGGCCGCAATCGACCGCGACGGCCGGGATATCGGCCGCGGCCACGACGGCGAGCGCGTCAGGCGTGTCCGCCAGCGGCGTCAGGATGATGCCGTCCACGCCGGCTGCGATCAGGGAAGCGAGCCGGGTGGCTTCCTCGTCGGCGGATTCGCACCGTTCGACCAGCACTTGCACGCTTTCCACGTTGGCCTGGTTCGACAGCCCGATCAGGAATTGACCCAGGTCGCCGGCGAAGCGGCTGCCGTAGAGGAATCCGATGCGGATCGCCTTGCGGCCCGCCAGCTTGCGCGCTTCGTGGTTGGGCGCGTAGCGCAAGGACGCCATGGCGGCATCGACCCTGGACCGGGTCCGTGCGTCGACGCGGCCATTGTCGTTCATGACGCGCGAGACCGTGATCGGCGACACCCCCGCGAGCGCCGCGACATCGTTCATGGTCGGCCGGGCAGGGTGGCCGGCAGCTGGACGTTTCACTGGCGCCTCACTGTTGACCGGCCAATGCGCGGTAGCGGAAATCGCGCAGGCGCACGGTCCCTTTACCCGCCGCGTACACGCCCACTTTCAGGCTCAGGAAGCCGCCGAACACGTTATGGTGGATCCCCGACACTTCCATGCGCGTGCCGTGCAGGGTCCATGTCTTTCCGCCGTCGAACGAGTAACGGAAGGTCACCACGTGCGCGTCGTTCGTGATGCGCACGCGCACGCTGGACACGTCCTGCTTGCGCCGCGCCCATGTCTGCTCCTCGGCGTACTGGTACGTCTTGATCGTGTCCGGCGTAAAACCGACGCCGACGAACGCTTTCGGGTTGTAGTACAGGAGCAGCCCGCCTTCGGCCGGGCCAACGAGGTCGAGCGTGATCTCGGCTTCGTACGAGCGGTCGCCGACGCCGCACGTGAGCGGCGTGCTGTCGGCCGGCATCGACCCCTTGCCCTGGATTTCCAGGCCGCCGTGCGCGAAGCGCACGCGCGTCATCTCGTCCGGTGCCGGGTCGTGGAACGACCATTGCACGCCGAAACGGTCCTTCGTGAAGTCGTCGGACAAGGCAAAGCCGTTCGGGCCGGCCTTGCCGCCGCGCGGCTTCGGCAAGGGCTTCGAGAGGTCGCCGCCCCTGGCGCGGAACCAGCCGTCGGCCGTCCATTCCATCGGTTCCAGCAGCGTCTGGCGGCCCAGCGTGCGGTAGCCGTTTTCGTAGCCGTGGTAGACCATCCACCAGTCGCCGGCCGGTCCCTCCACGAGCGACGCGTGGCCGCGCGACCACCACGGTTCGCCGGTGCTCGTGGTGCGCACGAGCGGATTATGCGGGCAATGCTCCCACGGGCCGTGGATGGATTTCGACCGTGCCGCGATCACCATATGCCCCGTCACCGGGCCGGCCGTGCCGCCCACCGCCGTGATCAGATAAAAATACTCGCCGTGGCGCAGCAGTTTCGGGCCTTCGGGCGCGAAGTTCTCCGTGACCCAGTCTTCCGGATAGCGCCACGGTTGATACGCGGGTTCGACGGCGCCGTCGGTCGCGAGGCCGTCGTCCGTGAGGCGGATGCGGCGGATGCCGTTGACGAACAGGTAGCGCTTGCCGTCCTCGCCCACGACGTGGCCGGGGTCGATGCAGCCTTCGATCTTGAGGTCGACCGGATCGCTCCACGGTCCCTCGATGCGGTCGGCCCAGATGGCATAGATCGACCAGGGCTTGCCGTCTGGCGCGGCCGGGATGTAGATGAAGTAGCGGCCATTGTGCTTGCACAGGTCGAGCGCCCAGATCGTGCCCAGCGGCTTCTTCAGGGCGGGGCCGACCGGCGCCCAGTTCACCAGGTCCGTCGAATGCCAGATCACGATGCCCGGGTACGAGAAGAAGGACGAGAAGGTCATGTAATAGTCCTTGCCGTCCTTGAGGATGGTCGGGTCCGGGTGGTCGCCGGCGATGATCGGGTTGACGTAGGTGCCGTCGCCGCGGTCGGCCTTGCGCTGGCCTTCGATGCCGCGGCCCCAGCGCGGCGCGGCGGCAGCGGATCCCGTGGCGAACGGCAGGCCGGCGGCGCCGGCTGCCAGCAATTTGAATGCGTTACGGCGTGATGAGGAAGTCATGGTCGTGCGGTCCTGGTGTGATGCATGGGTCGTTCGTCAGCGTTTGCGGTTCAGTTCGAGCAGGTAGACGTCATTCTCGCGCAGCGGCAGCGACACGTGCAGCCGGCCATCCGCGCCGACGCGCACCTGCTTCTGCTGCGAGGGCTTGCCGGTGGCGGCCGCCTTCAGGTCCTTGACCTGCCGGATCGTGAGCTGCCTGGGCGACCCCATGCCGACATAGGCCGTGAACGCGTCGTTCTGCCGGTAGCCGACCTGCGACGTGGCGAGGGTGTAGCTGCCCGGCTGGAGGCCCTTCAGGTCGACGTCGACCTTGCCCTTGCCCTTTGCCGGCAGGTCGCGGACGAAGTACTGCTGGTTGTTCGTCTGCGGCGGCAGCGTGTACGTGTAATCCCACAGCAGGACCTGGACATTGCCCTTGCCGTCCGTCGCCGCGATGGATTGCCTGTCCGTATTCTTCAGTTCGTTCGGCGCGAGGCGGTTCAGGAATTGATAGGCGAAATACGCCGGTTTCTTGATGCCCTGCGTGTTCATCAGTCCGAATCCGCCGTGGAAGGCTTCGAACCGCGGACCCGGCTCCTCGAAAACGTCGGTGAATACCCAATACGACATCGATTGCGCGCTATTGCCGACCTGTTTCAGTTTCTGGAGAATATAGGCGGCCTGGTGATAGCTGTCATGGGTCGGATCGGCCGGGGTATAGGACGAACTCCATTCCGTGTAATGCAATTCCAGGTTCGGCATTGCCGAGGCGGCGATTTCCTTTTTATTCTTTTCGACATCGTTGCTGATCGCGCCGCTGTCCTGGCTGAGTACGGTGCCGGTACTGCCGTATTCGTCCAGATAACCCTGGTTGACGCCATACGTGTGGGTGCTGACGAAATCGAGCGGCACGTTGTTGCGATGGCAGTAATCGATCATTTCCGGAATCCAGGCGGCCCCCGCCGTCGCCGGCCCGCCTACCTTGTATTTCGGATTCACGCTCTTGATGGCCTGTGCCGCCGCCGTATACAGCTTGAAATAGTCCTGCTGCGTACCGGCCCAGAACCCGTCGAGATTCGGCTCGTTCCAGACTTCGAAATACCAGGTCGCGACCTCGTCGGCACCATAACGTTCGGTCCAGTGGTCGGTCAGGGCCTTGACGAGTTTCCCCCATTTTTCATAACTGCGCGGCGGCGTCACGTTGCCGCGCCACCAGAAAATGGTTTTTTCGCCGCTGGCCATTGCCGCCGGCATGAATCCCAATTCGACGAACGGTTTGATGCCGATGCTCAGCAGGTAATCGTAAAGCGCATCGATGTATTGAAAATTATAGAGTTCATTGCCGCGTGCATCGACGCGATAGACACCCATGTCGTCGCTGAGCAGCCCGTGCATGCGGATATACCGGAAACCGGCATCGCGTTTAATCTCGGCCAATTGTTGCTGCCAATCGGCGCGCAGGCCTTCGTTGGCGCGCCCGGCGCCGACGGCCATGTTGAACGTTTTATTCAACGGGCCTTGCAGCCGGTTGACGTCGACGTCGATATGGCGTTCCTGTGCCTGGCTGTGGATCGTGCAAAGGGAAAGTGCGCAGAACAGCGCCGCTGCGATGGAGTTGGATGTCATGTGCCTGACTGTGGTTGTCGTACCGCCGCGAACCGTCGCGGCGATTTGTCTCGGGCAACATGCTAGGCCGGACGGGTAGCCGACATTAACGCCGTCTCGGGAAAACCTTCAACAACGGGGAAAGTTGAAGGTTTTCCGCCAAAAGTGTTAGACCGCTAGGGGCGCGCGACGGCGCGGAACGCCTTCGGCGTGGAGCCGTACTCTTCCTTGAACAGCTTGTTGAAGTACGAAACGTTGCTGTACCCGACCGAATAGGCGATCTCCGCCACGGTGGCCGAATCCTTTTCGGCCAACAGCCGCGCCGCCTCGGTCAGCCGCAATTTATTCAGATAACCGCTGAACGTGAAGCCGAATTCATTCTTCAATACGTCGTTGATCTTGCCGCGCGTAACGCCGACTTCCCGCGCCACTGTTTCGACATCAATGTCCGGGTTCGTATAATGCATTGCCATATGCCGCAGGATCGCCGCCTTTTCCTTGTCGCGGTGCGGTTCCATCGATAATTGCTGGTAAGCGATCAGCGGCATATCCCTGTGCATCCGGGAATTGAGATCGGCCACGAGGGCGCGGGCATGGGCACGGAAAAACCATATGCCGAATACGGTCCAGCCGACGGCGAGAACAATGGCGGCACCGATCGGATAACGGTAATCGCGGCCATTCAGCTGGAGTTCGCGAATGTCGACTTCGGAATGCGTGTTCATCGGACTTTGTTCGGTGCTGCCGAATGCGAATTTGGGTACCTGGTCGAGCCGGTAATGATGGCTCGACAAATCCATTTTAAACATGTCGAACCACCATTGCTGCGTTTCCATGCGGGTCAGGTCGATCACGATCCGCGACGGCTTTTCATTGCATTTGAAAAAAGCCGACATGATGCGATAACTCAGCATGTCGTCGCGCCGGGAAATCGTCGGGTCGAATGTCGGGATCGTCAAGGTGAGTGTATTGGCGGGCACGCATTTCACGATGAACGATGTCGTCGCATATTTCGTCAAGTCGTGCCATACCTGCTTGCCATGGCCATCGTCGAACATCAGATCGACCGCGGCATGCGGATGCTGCGCAAGGGGCGACATGGTGAATGCATAACGCAGCGCCGGGCTCGTTTCGCGAATCTCGAGGACGGATTTGCCGTTTTCGATCGCATCGGTATCGGGCCGGATATGCCAGGACACGGCGCGGTCGCTCGAGTCCTGCAGGGGCGTCGATACATGGCTGCGATCGATGCAGAAAAAAACCAGGAAAGCACTTGCGGCCAGCATGCACAAGAAAACGATCAGTGTGCGGTTGTAAAACTCGTGCATGTCGAATTGCGGATAGGGTGCTCGGGATGGCGATCATGATAAGCCATGTGACCTCCGGCTACATCAAGCGCTTGAAATTGTTGACCCCGATGCGAAAAGCCGATAGCATGCGCTGGAATGACAACGTTGGACAATTTGTGGTGACCCTCACGAGACACCCGCATTGGCCAGTTAGAAGGCCCGCAGGGCCACAGGAGACAAGGTGTCGACCATCCACGATGTCGCCGAAAAAGCCGGCGTATCGATCAAGACCGTGTCGCGCGTGCTCAACGATGCGAGCAGCGTGTCGGAAAAGACGCGCAAGCGGATCGAGCATGCCATGCAGGCACTCGATTTCGCGCCGTCCGCCGCCGCGCGCATGCTGCGTGGGCGCCCGACCGATCTCGTGGCCGTCATCGCGGACCAGCTCACCACGACGCCCGATTCGTCCGAGATCATCAAGGGCATCCAGTCCGTCTGCGAAGAGCAGGGCAAGATGCTCATCATCGGCGAGACGGGCGGACAGGCGCACGTCGCCAGCCGCCTTGTCGCCGACATGCGCACCCGCCGTGTCGAGGCGATCATCTTCGCCACCACGTTCCACCGCCCGGTGACGGTCACCGACACGCTGGGCCGGACGCCGGCCGTGCTCGCGAACTGCTTCGAAGCGGCGCCCCGGTTCGCGGAGGTCATTCCGGATGACGAGGGCGGCGGCTACGCGGCGGCGGACACCGTGTTGCGCACCGGCCACCGCAAGATCGCGTTCCTGCAGCTGATCGAGGGCATGGTGGCGACGCGCCTGCGCATGCAGGGCTTTCGCCGCGCGATGCGCGACCACGGGGTGCAGCCGAACGAAGCCTGGCTGCTGCATGGCGCCACGCCCGGCGCCGACGACGAGTTCGCGCAATTGAAAACGACGATCGAGGGGCTGTTCGCGAGCGCCGAACGTCCGACGGCCATCCTGTGCGGTAACGACAAGATGGCGATCCGGGTGATTTTCCTCCTGCAGAGGCGTGGCCTGCGGGTGCCGGAAGACGTGTCCGTCGTCGGCTTCGACGACTTCCGCCTGCTGTCGGAAGCGTCGGATCCCGGCCTGACGACGGTTACCCTGCCGTACCGCGAGATCGGCGCGCTCGCCGCGCGCCGGGCGCTCGGCACGGATCCGGCACCGGGCATCGTGCGTGTGCCATGCCGCGCCGTGCTGCGCGGCACCGTGGCGGCGCCGCGGGCAGGGAAGGCGGGCAAGTGATGCAGCGGGCGCTGCTTCCGGCACTCGCCATGGTGACCGCACATGCCGTGGCGGCCCCCGTCGCGATCACGGTGTGGCGCCACGATACCGGCGACGCCGAAATGATCGCGAGCCGGAACATGGTCGACCGGTTCAACCGCGCCCAGGACAAGTGGAAAGTCGTCGTGGAGACGATCCCGCAGGGCACGTACACGGAGTCGATCACGGCGGCGTCCCTCGTCGGACACCTGCCGTGCGTGATGGCGATCGACCAGCCGGCCGTGCCGAACTTCGCGTGGGCGGGCACCATCCGTCCGCTCGACCGCCTGCTGCCGGCGGCGGTGGTGCAACCGCTGCTGCCGGGCGGGCGTGGCACGTACCAGGGCCGGCTCTACAGCGTGGGCCAGTTCGACGTCGTGCTGGCGCTGTTCGCGCGCCGATCCAGGCTCGCGGCGGAGGGCATCCGCGTCGCGACCATCGAACAACCGTACTCGGCGCGCGAGCTCTACGACATCCTCCTGCACGTCAAGCGGTCGGGCCATTACCGCTATCCGATCGACCTGAACGGCAAGGCGACGGGCGAGTGGTTCAGCTATGCCTTTTCTCCCTGGCTCGAGAGCGCCGGGGCGGACCTGATCGACCGCGGCAGCTACCTGCGCGTCGACGGCGTCCTCAACGGCGATGCGGCCGTGGGCGTCGCCCGCTACTACGGCCGCCTGTTCCGTGACCGGCTCGCCGAACGCAATCCCGCCGACGAGAAGAGCTTCGAACAGGGGCGGTCGCTGATCCAGTACACCGGCTCATGGAAGGCGCGCGACTACAGCGAACGTTTCGGCGACGACCTCGTCGTGATGCCGCCGCCCGATTTCGGCCATGGCCCGCGGGTCGGCGCGGCGTCGTGGCAATGGGCGGTATCGAACAGCTGTCCCTACCCGGCGGGCGCCGCGGCGTTTCTCGCGCACGTGCTGTCCGCCAGGGAGATGGCCGAGTTCTCGCGCATGACCGGCCTGGTTCCCGTCACGGCCGACGCCGCGGCGCTCACGGAACACTACCGGCCGGGCGGCGCCTGGCGCATCTATTTCGACTTCGCCACGCGCTATGCGGCGCCGCGTCCCGCGACGCCGGCCTACCCGGCGATCTCCGCGGCGTTCGAAAAAGCCATGGCCGACCTGCGCGCCGGCAAGGATGCCGCCGAGGCGATGGACGAGGCGGTCGAAACAATCGAACACGATATTGCCCGCAACGACGGCTATGGTTTCGCGCGGCGCAACGCGGTGGCGCGCCAATGAAGACGCTACCGGGCCGCGACAATCCGTTGGCGATCGCCGGCTTCGCCGGTCCGGCGCTGCTGCTGTTCGGCGTCTTCATCCTGTTGCCGCTGCTGCTCGCGGCGGGCGCCACGTTCACCAATCACCGGCTGGTGTCGCCGGAGCCGACCCGCTATGTCGGACTGGAGAACTACGAGCGCCTGCTGGCGCTGCAAGTGGTCGAGGTGGAACCGCTGCGCGATGCCGCCGGGGCAGTGGTCCGCGACGAGGAGGGCGTGCGCTTCCCGACGTGGCGCCAGACACGCCGCGCGCGGCCGGGCCTGGCCGCGTACCGGCCGGCGTGGCAGGCCCAGTTCGGCGACCACCGGTTCGTGCTGGCGGCGACGGATCCGCTGTTCTACCGCTCCCTCATCAACACCTTCCTGTTCGCGCTGCTGGTGCTGCCGCTGCAATGCGGCGTCGCGCTCGGTCTGGCGCTCCTGGTGAACCGGCGCATCGCGGGACGCATCTTTTTCCGTACCGTGTACTTCGCGCCCGTCGTCACGTCGATGGTCGTGGCCTCGATCGTCTGGTCGTTCATGCTGAACACCGACCGCGGCATGATCAACGAGCTGCTGCGCGCCGTGACGGGCGATCCGAACGTCGGGCCGGACTGGCTGGGCGAGCCCCGCCATGCGCTGCCGGCCATCGCCATCATGTCGGCCTGGCAGGGCGCGGGTTTCCAGATGCTCGTGTTCCTGGCCGGCCTCCAGTCGATCTCGCCGGAGCTGTACGAGGCCGCCACGCTGATGGGCGCCAACGCGTGGCAGCGCTTCGTGCACGTCACCTTGCCGGGCCTGCGCAACACGATCGTCTTCGTCGCCGTGTCGACTTTGCTGCTGGCGTTCGGCCTGTTCACCCAGGTCGACGTGATGACGCAAGGCGGACCGCTCGATTCGACGACGACCGTCGTGTACCACGCCGTGCGCACCGGTTTCCGCCAGCAGGACATCGGGTATGGCTCGACCATCGCCATGGTCTTCTTCGGCATCGTCCTGCTGGTCTCCGTACTGCAGCGCGTCCTCGTCGCACGTGGGGGGAAAGAATGACGCCGTTCCTCCGCAACGCCTTCCTGTTCGCCGTCATGTGCCTGCTCGGCGTCGTGTTCGCGGCGCCGCTGCTGTTCATGTTCGCATCGTCGTTCAAGCGCGACGACGCCATCTTCGCCAACCTCGCCGGCTGGGCCGCGTTCGTTCCGGATGCCGGATGGTCGCTGGCGAACTACGCGGCCATCTTCGAGCGCAGCAACCTGCCGCTGTTCCTGCTGAATTCGGCGATCATCGCGACGTTCGTCGTCGTGGGCGGCGTGCTGGTCAACAGCATGCTCGCGTTTTCCCTCAGCCGCATGCGCTGGCGCGGCCGTCGCGCGGTGCTCGCGATGGTGGTCGCGCTGATGATCGTCCCGTTCGAAGTCATCGCGATTCCCTTGCTGTCGCTGGTCGCGCGCCTGCCCTGGCCCGGCATCGAACAGGGCGCGCCTACGTGGCACATCGGCTGGTTCAACAGCCTGCACGTGCAGATCGTCCCGTTCCTCGCCAATGCGTTCTGCGTGTTCCTGTTCTACCAGTTTTTCCGCGACATCCCGCGCGAACTGGACGAAGCGGCCAGGATGGACGGCGCCGGTCCGTGGACCCTGTTCTTCCGGATCATCCTCCCCAACAGCCGCCCGGCGATCGCGACGGCCGCGATCGTGCTGTTCATCGCCGCCTGGAACCAGTACCTGTGGCCGATCATGGTCGTGCAGGGCGAGGCGGCACGTCCCGTGCAGCCGGGCATCCAGCAATTCTTCGGGCGTTCCAATTCATGGGGGCAGATCATGGCGTATGCGTCCGTGGTCACGCTGCCCGTACTCGCCGTATTCCTCGCGTTCCAGCGCCAGTTCGTCGCCTCGGTGGCGGGTGCCGGCATCAAGGGCTGAATCGAATCATCATCATGACACTCAAACTCGACGACAAATACATCTGGGACTTCTGGCACTACGCGGAAGGCGACGCGCAGCACCTGTTCATGCTGCAGGCCGACCGCGCCATCGGCGATCCGGACCTGCGCCACTGGAACGTCTCCATCGGCCACGCCGTGTCGCGCGACCTGAGAGACTGGGATTACCGCGGCACCGTGTTCCAGCCCTCCCCGCGACCCGCGTGGGACGACTTCACGACGTGGACCGGTTCCGTGATCCATGCGGAAGGCTGCTTTCACCTGTTCTACACGGGCACCTGCCGTGCCGAGAACGGCCTGCGCCAGCGCATCGGCCACGCGACGTCGGACAGTCTCGACGGCCCGTGGACCCGCGTCGGCGACGGTCTCGCGCTCGATCTCGACGAGCGCTATTACGAGGAACATGCGGAAGGGCGCTGGCACGACCGCGCCCTGCGCGATCCGTGGGTGCTGCCGCACAGGATCGACGGCGTCTATCACATGTTCTTCACGGCGCGCCGCAACGACGGACCCAGATACGAGCGCGGCGTCATCGGCCACGCCGTTTCGCCCGACCTCGTGCACTGGGAAGCGACGGCGCCCGTGTACGAGGGCGGCCATTACGGCCAGCTGGAAGTGCCGCAGGTGTTCGAGCGCGACGGGCGATGG
Source organism: uncultured Massilia sp. (assembly GCA_966212555.1). Classification (GTDB taxonomy): domain Bacteria; phylum Pseudomonadota; class Gammaproteobacteria; order Burkholderiales; family Burkholderiaceae_D; genus Telluria. The sequence goes on along the minus strand of CBIHRX010000045.1, from coordinate 421 downwards.
TTCTGCACCTTCTGCAACGTGCGCGACCACTGGTCCGAAGCGCAGCGCGCGAGCCTGGACGGCGGGGTCTCCGGCACGCACTACCTCGTGGCGGACCACCCGCTCGGGCCATGGCGTCCGGCCGAAGGCTTCCTCGACGGCGCGGTACCGTGCAGGCGCTACGCGGGCAAGATCCTGCGCGATCCGGTGACGGGCCGGGACTGCCTGATGGCCTTCCTCGATGCGGGGCCGGATGGACGCTTCGTCGGCGAGGTCAGCGACCCGATCCCGCTGCGCTTCGAGGGCGGGCGCTACCGCCTGGACGACGTTTTGGCACCAGAATGACAACGATGGACAAAGAGTAAACCAATAACAATCATCGAGGAGACACCGTGATACCCTTCAACCAGACATGCCCGACATGGCGGCGCAGCGCCGCTTC
>CBIHRX010000044.1:0-29911 GCA_966212555.1 uncultured Massilia sp. | reverse complement strand
GCCTTCAGGCCGGCGAAGTGGATCACGGCATCGTTCTGGGGGGCCGACACGCCGGCTTCCCTGCCCGCGCGGGCGCGGAGGTCGCCTTCGACGAAGTCGAACGGCTTGCCGGTGATCTTTTGCACACGGTCTTGCACGGAACGCACCGCGTTGTACAGGTTGTCGTACACGACCACGTCGTGGCCGGCGTTCTGCAGTTCCACGACGGTGTGCGAACCGATGTAACCCATGCCGCCAGTAACGAGAATCTTCATGAATGCTCTTCTTTCTGTAAAGTGTTGCTGCCGCCGTGACCCCGTTCTCTTTTCTGGAGCCGGCGCGCATCGTTATGTTGTCGGCGCGGAGACTCCCTCCGCGCCATCCCTGTCTGGTGTTTTGGTGTACTGCAACCTCGTGGACGCTATCGTGCGCCCTTCAACTTCAACTCCTTGAGGAACAGCCAGATGAAGGCCATGTCCTCGATAAAATATCTTCGGAACATACGGCGCGGCTCCTGCAGGAAACGGTAGAACCATTCCAGCCCGGACTTCTGCATCCAGAGCGGCGCGCGCTTGACGTGTCCGATCGCCACGTCGAAGGTCCCGCCCACGCCCATGGCGAACGGCACCTTCATCTCGGCCTGCCAGCGGCCGAGGAACTGCTCTTTTTTCGGCGAACTGATCGCCACGAACAACAGGTCGGGACGCGCGGCGCGGATCTGCTCGACCACGTCCGCTTCTTCCGCCTCCCCCTTCCAGTAACCGTTGCGGTAGCCGGCCAGCACCAGGTTCGGATACCTGTGCCGGTACGTGGCCGCCACCTTGCTCACCACTTCCTCTTTCGCACCGAGCAGGAACACGCGCCAGCCCTTCTCGCCCGCGCGCCGCATCAGCGCCTCGAACAGGTCGCAGCCCGCGACCCGCTCCTTCAGCGGCCGGCCCAGCAGGCGCGACGCCCACACGACCGGCATGCCGTCCACGTTCACGAGCGCGCAGTCGTTGATGATCCGGCGCAGGTCCGGGTCGCGGCTGGCCTTGACCAGCTTGTCCACGTTGACCACCACGTGCTGGTGGGGCCGTCCGCTATGGATGAACCCCTCGACCGTCTGCAATGTCTCTTCCATCGTCAGGTTGTCGATGGAGCACCCCATCAGCGTGATGCGCTCGTTCATGTGTCTACCTCATGGTTAGCCTTGCCCGCGGATTTCCTTCGTCAGGACGTCCACGATGCGTTCCGCCGCCTTGCCGTCCCACAGGTGCGGCCGGCGGCCCTGCTTGCCCTCGCCGCGCAGGATCTTGCGCGCTTCGAGGAGGATTGCTGCCGGGTCGGTGCCGGCCAGCACGTTCGAACCTTCGTCCACGGTCACGGGACGTTCCGTGTTCTCGCGGATGGTGACGCAGGGCACGCCCAGCGCCGTCGTTTCTTCCTGCAGGCCGCCGCTGTCCGTCAGCACCACGGCCGCGTCCTTCCACAGGTTCAGGAAGGCCATGTACGCCTGCGGACCGGCCAGGGTGACGTTCGGGCCCAGGTCGATGCCGAATTTCTCGATGTTCGCGCGGGTGCGCGGGTGCACGGGGAAGATCAGCGGCAGGTCGGCCGCGATTTCCTTCAGCGCGCCGGCGATGCGCGTGAACGTGGCGGCATCGTCCACGTTGCTGGGACGGTGCAGCGTGACGACGCCGTAGCGCTGGCCGGCGTTCTTGCGCTCGGCCTTCCACGCGCTCGTCTCGAACGCGGCCGTGTCGGCGCCGCCCAGCTTGTCGGCCTGGTACAGCACGTTGTCGACCATCACGTGGCCGACGTAGTGGATCGCGTCGTCGTTCTTGCCTTCGCGGCGCAGGTGTTCCAGCGCGGCCGGTTCCGTGACGAAGAACCAGTCCGAGATGCTGTCCGTGACGAGGCGGTTGATTTCCTCGGGCATCGTCATGTCGCCGCTGCGCAGGCCGGCTTCGACGTGGGCGACGGGGATGTTCAGTTTCTTGGCGACGATCGAACACGCGAGCGTGGAATTCACGTCGCCCACGACCAGCACCGCATCCGGGCGCTCGCCCTGGCACAGTTCCTCGAAGCCGATCATGATTTTCGCCGTCTGCTGGGCGTGGCTGCCGCCGCCGGCGGCCATGAACACGTCCGGCTGCGGGATGCCCAGTTCTTCGAAGAACACGTCGTTCATCTCGCGGTCGTAGTGCTGCCCCGTGTGGATGATCTTGAACGCCGGCGCATCCGCACGCGCCTGCAGCGCGCGCACGATGGGAGCGATCTTCATGAAGTTGGGGCGGGCACCTGCGACCAGATAGATGAGCATTTGAAACAATCCCTTTTGTTATGGAAAAACGCTGTTAGAAAAACGTTATTGTAAACTTGCACTCGACCGGAACGGCGGACGATACGGTGCTGATCTTCAGAACGTCGCACGGCTGCCTGCTTTCATAGCAGCGCGAGTACCAGCCGAGCGGCGGATTTTCGTTACCGCGCACCAGTTCCAGCTTCAGGTCCGCGCCATGCGCATGCATCTGCAGCGCGAAGCGTTTGCCCCGCACGTGCAGGCCGGCGCTGTTCAGCCGCACGTCCAGGCCGGGCGCGAAATGCCAGAACAGCTCGACCTGGTGATGTTTCTTGGCAGCGATCTCGTCGCGCACGGTGAGGGTCGCGCTGGCCGCGTCGAACCGGACGCTCCGCATGTGACGCACCGGATCCGCCAGCCGCTCGTAGCCGTCGTGCGCGCCGCGGAAATCGAATTCGTGGGGCGATTGCGGCATGCGCTCGATGGACGCCCGCGCCTTTTTCAGCCACATGAAGCGCCCGCCGGACACCGACTGGTCGAGCCCGTCGATGCGCACCGTGTTGTGCGCCGACGTGCCGCGGAAGTAGTCGCGCCATTTGTGTTCCTGCCAGTACGAATACGTGCCGGGATCGACGAGGCACTCTTCCCCGCCGACCGACAGGGTCAGCGCCAGCGCGTCCGCGTGGCCGTGCGCGGCGATGCCGAGATAGCCCAGCGGGCCGCAGTCGACCATGCCCTTGATTTCATTGGGCTCGCCGAAGTGCGAACCGAACAGCAGGTAGCCGCCGTCCGAGAAGGCCCAGCCCGTCTCCGATTCGTGCGGATCCGCTTCCGGCCGCTTGCCGGGCAAGGCGTGCAGCAGCCAGCGCACGCCCGGGTGTTCGGACGGCATGCGGCGCAGCACGGCGTCGCCCAGCGCCAGCAATTGTTCGGCACGGTCGCTGCCGGGAGCGTCCAGCCGGAACACGATGCCGTCGTCCGCGTCGCCCACCATCGGCACGTTGCCGCCCACGTCGCGCACGGAGCGCAGGAAACGCAGCGCGCGCAGCAAGGCGGTCCAGTAGGCGCGCGAGAACGGGTGGTCGCAGGCCTGGCCGACGAGACCCGCCACGAACAGGAATTCGGACGAGAAGATGTGGTACGCGAACGCCTGTTCGCGGTTCACGCCGTCGCGCGAGAATTGCGCCTGCGCCTCATGCTCCAGTTCGCGCCGGGCCTGTTCCAGCCATGCGCCCGATGCCTTCCAGCACGGCCAGATCGACGCGCCCACGTACAGGCCGGCCAGTTCGCCGATCAAATGATTGTTCGCCGACGAATGGCGAGACAGATGCCGCGCGATCGCGCTGCAGTGGGCGTGGATGCTGTCGAGCCAGTCGGCGCGCAGGCGCTGGCCCTCCTCGCCCGCGAACAGGCCGCTGCCTTCGCCGCCGACCAGCTGCCACACGAGCCCCCAGTTGATGAGGCGGATGCCCAGTTCCAGCGAGCTCGTCCAATTGGGGCCGACGAGCGGCGGACACTGGTCGAGCCAGCTGCGCAGCTGCGCCTGCAGCGCGTGCAGCCAGGCGACATCGTTCGTCGCGGCCCACGCCTGCGCCAGGCGCACGAGATGCAGGTGGCGGTTCAGTTCCCACACGTGCTTGATGTCGCCGACCTGTTCGCGGTTCGTGATCGTGATGTCGCCCGCGTAGATGCTTGGCCCCACGACGCCGCTGTCCGGGTCGCGGTTCCACACGGGCGGCATGCCGACGTCGAAGCGCCGGTTGGCGAACAGGACGACGTGGCCGGCGCAGATGCTGTCGGCGTCGGCCAGCAGCGCGTCGCGCTCGGCCTGCGACAAGGTGGGCGCCCCGTGGACAGCGAACGTGCGGGCGCGGGGCAGCGGCGGCGCGGCACGGGCGCGCATGCGCTTCGCCACGCGCGTGACGGCCGCCTGCTGGATCCGATAGCCGACCTCGGCCACGGACATGCAGCGCAATCGGTTGACCAGCCAGACCATCCCTGTCGCTTCGCTCATCATCGTGTCCCCGCCAGTTCACGGTAGATGGCGGACAGCTGTCCGCACACCACCTCGGTTGAGTATTGTTGTTCGATGGTTGCGCGCGCACGTTCCGCCAGCCGGTCGCGCAGGGCGGTGTCGCCCAGGAGTCTTGCAAGCGCCCTGGCAAGCGCCTGTTCGTCGCGCGGCGGCACCAGCAGGCCGTTGTCGCCGTCGCGCAGGGTTTCAGGAATACCTCCCACATGTGTCGCGACGACGGCCTTGCGCGCAGCCATCGCTTCCAGCATCGACATCGGCAAGCCTTCCGCGTGGGAAGGCAGGCAGAACACGCTGGCCTTCGCCAGCTCGGCGTCGCGCGCCTCGGGGCCGACCCAGCCCAGCAGTTCGATGCGGTCGGCGATGCCCAGCTCGGCCGCACGCCGGCGCAAGCCTTGCGCGTCGCCTTCGCCGCCGAACACGAGGCGCAGCGGGGTCGGGCCTTCCGCTTCGCGCACGAGACGCGCGCCTGCTCCCAGCAATTCGGCCACGCCCTTGGCCGCTTCCAGCCGGCCGAGGAACAGGATGCGGCCGGGCACGGCGGCATCGACCGCCGGCAGCGCCGGCAGCGGCACGGAATTCGGCACGACGGCCACGCGGGCGCGCGGCGCGAAGGCGTGCACGAACTGGGCCCAGCTTTCCGACAAGGTGATCACGAGCGAGCTCGCTTCCAGCGTATGCCGGATCCAGCGCTGCAGCAGCGGGCCGGATTCCTCGCCGGCGAACTGGCGGAAACCGCCGCCGTGCAGGTGGAAAATGGTCTTGCAGCCGGCCAGGCGCGCGACCAGCAGCACGAGCGACTTGCGCAGGAAACTCGCGTGCGACGCCGCGTGCACGTGGACGACGTCCGGATGGCGGCCCACGCAGGCGGCGAGCGTCTGCCAGAACCCGGCCACCGCGCCGCGCGCCTTCACCAGGGCCGAGCCGTCGCGGTGCGTGGCCACGTAGCGCACCGACTCGCGCTCGAACAAGCCATGACGGCGCAACACGGAGACGACCGCCGCCACCCCGCCCCTGCCTTCGAGCGCGGTGCCGACCATCAGGACCCGCGGTGGGGCCTTCGTCCGCATCTGTGCTGGTCGTTCCAACGCTCAGGCCCTTATAAATTGGACAATATTTCGATAATACATCATGATTTTCCCGCTGTGCGCACGCTTCAACTCTCGATCGCGATGAACTCGAACTTGCCGTTCGGTCCGCGCGGAATCGCCGCCACCCGTTCCACCCGGACCTTCACGCCGGGCACGCGCAGCAGGAACTTGTCGACGAGCGCCCGCTCGTCCGCATCGGCAAACCCGTCGGCCGTCACGACGCGCAGCACGAATTCGCCGTCGCCGCGGTACAGCACCTGGCCTTCGACGAGGTGCCGGTCGTGGCCCTGGAAGATGCGGTCCAGGCGCGCGATGATGCGGCCGTCCGGCAAGGTGACGATCTTTTCCTGGCGCCCGATCACGGCCTTGATCGTCGGGAACACCCGGCCGCAGGGGCAAGCGTCGCCGTCCGGGATCACGGTATCGCCCGTCCGGTAGCGCACGAGCGGCATCGCGGCATTGTTCAGCGACGTGCCGACCAGTTCGCAGGCATCCCCGTCGGTCTCCAGCAGGGCGACGCCGGAATAATCCGTGAGCACGTGGTAACGCCCCTCCTCGCACGTGCCGATGGCGGCCACGCGCTCGGCCTGGCCGTACCAGTCGAACACCTTCACGCCGAACGCCTGCTCCACGGCCGCGCGCACGGCGGGTTCCAGCGTCTCGGACGACGTCATCACGCCGCGCAGGGCGCGGCCGCGATAGGTGCGGCCGGCCGCATTCAGCCAGGCGGCCAGCGCCGCGATCGACGACGGGTACGCGTGGATGACGACGGGGTCGAAGCGTTCCAGCTCGTCGATGTAGCGGCCGATCGTCTCGTTCGACAGGTGATACGAGGACATCATGAGCATGTTGCCCACCCAGTCGCGGCACCAGTAGCGGCCGTCCCGCGGATGATCCGGGCAGACGATGTCGCCGCGGATCCACGCGCGCGGCTGGCCTTTGGCCCAGCCTATCCATTGCAGCTGGCGGTGCACGAAACCTTCCTCGCGCACGAGGTTGCCGAGCGACTGCACGATGGTCAGCGGCGAGCCGGACGTGCCGCTCGTCTTGATGGTCGTGCGGATCCACGAGCCGGGGCCGCGCGGGCGCACGAGCTGTTCCGGATGCTGGCGCACCTCGGCCTTCGTCAGCATGGGGCTGCCGGGGGACAGCCGCGGCAGCACGGTGCCGTCGCCGTCCAGCGGCACGCCGACCTGGCGGGCGCGCCGCGTGACGTACGCGGACAGCGCCTCGCGCGAGCGTTCGTTCGCGGCGAGACCGGGATAGACGAATGCCCTGCCCCAGACGTTGCGGACCACTTCGCGCACGAGCGAACGCAGCGAACACTTCAGCGAGTAGGTCCACATCGACATTGTTACTTCGGCTCCGTCAGGATGTTCTTGTAAATTTTTGCAACATTGTTACCAAGAATATCATACGTGCGATGGCTCGTTACGTACGGTGGGCCACGTAACGCGAACTCTGCAGCAAGGGCGCGGTCATTTAACAATTGCAGGACGGCGGCGGCGAACGGCGCCGCTTCCATCGGCACGCACAGGCCGGCCCCGCTCTCGTCGATGACGAGCTTCTGGTCGGGGATATCGTTGGCGACGCTGGGGATGCCGAGCGCCAGGTATTCCACCAGCTTCGTGGGCGACGACACGTCGAACAGCGTGCCGAGCGGGATCGGCGACAGGCCCACCTCGGCCCGCACGGCGTAGCCGAGCGCCGTGCGCTGGGGCAGCCAGCCCGTCAGCAGCACGTGGGCGTCGAGGCCGCGCCGCGCGATCTCGCGGCGCATCCACGCCATCTCGTCGTCGGACGGGGCGTCGCCGGCGATCACGAGCAGCACGTCGGGGTTGTTTGCGCGCAGCTCGTCGGCCACGTCGAGCAGGAAGTCGGAGCGGCGCGAACGCGCGATGCGGCCCAGGTACAGCACGACGCGGCGGCCGTCCAGGCGCGGATCGTCGACGGGCGCCACGCGGGCGCGGTCGAACAAGGTCGCGTCCACGCCCATCGGCACGGCCGTCATCCTGGAACGGTCGAACCCTTTCGCCGCGAGCCAGTCGGCCATCGCATCGCTCTGCACGAACACGTGGCGCGCGCCGGGCAGCACGATGCGGTAGATAGCCACGCGCGACGCCCACGCGCGCAGCGCATGTCCCATCCACTTCAAGCCGCGCCCGGACGCGCCGATGTCGTCGCGCCGGACCTCGAAGCCTTCCACGATGGGGAACGACATCCAGTACAGGAACGGCACGCCCAGCAGCGCGGCGGCGATGCGGCCCAGCACGCCGCTGGCGATCTTGTCGCGCACCTGGATGCAGTCGGGCCGGCCGTGGCGCAGCGCGCGCACGAGGCCCAGCAAGTCCCACAGCGGCGCGCACACGCTGGCGAAGCGGCTGCGCAGCGAGCCGACGACGTGCATGCCGCCGGCCGGCCACGGCGAAGCGTCGCCGCTGCCGCCCTGCCCCACCAGCTCCGTCGCCACGCCGTAGCGGGGCATCTCGGTTCCGAACAGGGTGCGCACGTCGGCGCGGATGGGGGGCAATGGATCGCGGACGACAAAGAGGATGGAGCGCATGGATTCCTTGCCTTATGAACAACGCATGGAATCCGATTCTAGCTTACTCGTCAGCGCGCACAATTGCGCGAGTCTTAAGCGCCCGGGCCCGCCGGCCCGGCACCGGACCGGTTATCCTTGCGGCCATGACGACATTCACTCCACATCAGCGGCTGGCGCAGGTAGCGCTGCAGCTGCAACAGGGCGCCGTGACGCTGGCGCAAGCCTACGCGGCGAAGCAGGCCGATCTCCAGCTGGAACGGGTCCTGGACGATTCCCGGCTGTCCTCGTTCGAGGGCATCGCGGCGTCGCTCGCGACGGTCGATGCGCTCGAAGCACTCATGGCGAGCCACCTGGCCGCCTGGAAGCAATTTGTCGTAGAAGGAAACCGCCAGTACGCCGCCGCGCTGGCCGAGGTGGCCGAAGACGAGCGCGCGGACGCGCTGCGCCAGCTGGCCGCGTCGCTGCAGTTCAACCTGGACGCGCAGCAACGCGGGCTGGCCGCCCGCGCGGAGTGGATCGACGCCGCCCGCATCATCTGCCGCCTGGCGCGGGAAGGCCGCGAACTCGAACCGGACGCCGACGTCCCGGTCTTCGCCGACGCCGCCGCGCTGGAAGAATTGCGGCGCCAGATGGCGCGCATCGACGCCGCCGCCGCGGCCGAACGCGCGCTGGTCGACGAGCGCGCGGCCCGCGTCCAGGCCGCCATGGAACGGATGCGCCCGGGCTGAACGTTCAGGCCGCGCGCAGCGCGAGCAGGCGCGGCAGCAGTGCGGCGCTGGCCGCGCTGTCGATCTTGCGGCAGAAATGGGCGCGCGACGCGGCGATGCGCTCGAAGTCGCCCTCGTCGAGGATCTTGGGATTGCGGGCGCCGTGCTCGGGCCACTGCACGTAGCGGAAGTTCTGGCCCAGCACGCGGGGCGCGAACGGCGAATTCATCACGAGGGTCTGGAAGAACATCTCGTCCGGACAGGCGCAGCGGCGGAAGAAGCGCACGAGGCCGGGGTCGCGTGCGACGCGCGCGAGGATGTCCTGCACGCATGCGCGCGACAGCGCCCACCACGACGAGCCGCCGTACGGCCGCATCCCGCCCGGCAGGCGGCGCAGGATGCCCGTCGCGCGCATCGCGCGGTTGGCGATGCGGCACGCGGTGCGCAGCAGGCGCGGGCCGTCGTCGCGATGGAAATACTGGTAGCGGTAGCCGGCGGCCCACTGGCCCGGCTCGTTGCCGATGGCGACCGTGTCCAGCAGCTCATGGTGAACGTGGCGCGCCAGCGCGTCTTTCAGGCGCGCATTCGACAGCAGCGGAAAATCCTGGGCGGACAGGAAGACGACCTTGTCGAAATCGGGCACCTCGGCCACGATCTGCGCCAGCGAGTTGAGCACGGCCTGCACCTGGCTGAACGTGCCCCAGTGGACGTCGACACGGTCTTGCACGAGCCGCGCGGACGGGTGCACGGCGGCGGCGTCGAGCGCGCACTTGCGGTCGAGGTTCACGACCACGCGAAAATCGTCGTCGCGCAGCTGCTCGACCAGCGCATTGAGCTGGCCCAGGTCCTTGTGTGCCTGGATCAGGAATACCTGTGTCGTCATCGCGCCGAGTGTAGCACGGCACGATGACGACTCCGGTGACGATACGCCCGGGTCAGTTCAGGTTCACGGACTGCGCACCGACGGTCAGCGTGCGGGTCGTGCCCGACGTGGCGATCTTCGTGGCGGGACGCTTGCAGCCGACGTCGACCAGCACGAGGAACTCGGCCACCGACTTGCCGTCGTTCTTCAGGTAGAACGCGCCATGGTCTTCGGTCACGCCGGACTTGGGCGCCGGACCGGTCCACTTGGCGAACGGCGCATTGCCGTTCAGGTCGCGCAGGCACACCGACTGGCCGCCCGCCGCGATCTTCACGCTCGACGGGCTCTCGACCGTCATCGCCACCGGCGCGTGGAAGTTCCACTCGTAGGTGTGGGCGACGACCGCCTGCAGCTTGTCGCGCACGACCATGGCGTTCTGGCCGTGCAGGTACCAGATCTGGCGCTTGGCCATCGTCAGCTGCCCGCCGTACGACGGGGTCGCGTCGCCTTCGGCGTAGTCGTAGGTCGACTGGGCCGAGAAACCGGCGATGCGGCCGTTGCGCTGCAGCTGCTCGCGGTAGCCGCCGACCACCTGGCCCTTGCCGCCGTCGAACGTGACCGCGTTCTGCGACTTGGTCTGGTGATACCAGTCGGTCCACAGCGGCGAACCGTACCAGTCGTACCAGCCGGCCTTGACCAGCAGCGGCTGGCCGGCCACGGACAGCAACAGGCCGTTCTGGTCGCCGTGGCTGTGGTTGAACGAGCCGTACGGGCTGGACTTGAAGTAGAACGACGTGCGGCCGGTCGAGCCGATATCGCTGTGCATCGCCACCCAGCCGGTGCTCGGGTAGTAGGCCGAATTCGACGGCGGGATCTTCAGCGTCGTGCCGGTCACCGGCATCGGGTACGGCGCTTCGACCACGGACAGCGAATCCTCGAGGCCCGGCAGGTTGGCCACGTACCAGGCGGCACGCGGCGACACCATGCGGTTGGCGAAGGCGCGGAACACGCGCGGGTCCGGCTTCGTCTCGGAACCGTCGCCAAACGCGTGGATCTTCGAGCCCGGCGGCGTGAATTGCGTCGCGAAGTCGAGGAAGCCCAGGGTCCACGGCTTGGCGTACAGGTTCACGCCGGTCGCCTGGACGATCGGGTCCCACAGCGCGGTCATGTAGCCGGCCGCGTACTCGGCGTAGGCGGTGCCGTTGGCATAGCCGCCTTCCGAACCCGACCACGGCGACGGGGTGTTCACGTAGGCGCGGAACGTGAAGTCGAACCACGTCTGCGCTTCCGGGATGTCGCCCAGCGCCAGGGTCGAGATCAGCGCCATGTAGATCATCAGCGTGTTGCCGTGCGAATCGAACGGGTACTGGTCGAGGCGGCCGTTGTCGCCCGCGATGTAGCCGTACATTTCGGTCACGCGCGTCTTGACGACGGCGAGCCACCTCGCCTTGCGGGTCGCATCCAGGTCGCCGTTCAGCAGGTCCATGCCCTTCAGCAGCGACAGCGCGATCTGGCGCGTGGCCTGGTCCTGGTTGGCGTAGCTGGTGGGGCCGGTCGGGTTCAGCGATGCCAGCTGATCGCCGCGCTTGAGCGCTTCGGCCAGGTGGACCGGGTCCTTCTTCAGGCGCCACAGCACGGCGGCCGCTTCCAGCTGGCGCGACGATTCGTTGATGCGGTTACGCACGTCGGTCTGCTGCGCCGCCATCTGCGCCGTCAGCGGCGTCGAGATCACGATCGGCCAGCGCGCGTCCGACAGGTCGGGCAGCGCCGTCGTCTGCAGCTTGACTTCGTTGATCAGGCGGCTGACGTACGGGTCCAGGTCGCTCTTCCTGGCCGAGCTCCACGTCGAATAGGCGGTGAAGGACGGGGCCAGCGAACGGGGACGCGCCTTGCTCAGGATGCGCGAACGCAGGGCGGCGTTGTCGGGCACTTCGAACACGGTCGACTTGCTCGTGATCGCGAACGCGCGCGCGGTCGACCATTCGGTGGAACCGGCCGGACGCACGCGCCACGTGTAATTGCCCAGTGCCAGTGCCTTGGTCGGCAGGTACCAGTTGCGGTCGACCGTCGCCTTCACGGGCGAGCCGCCATTCGGGGTGATCTCGATCTCGTAGCTGGCCGGCCCGGTCGGATGACGCGCCCAGGCAAACCCCGGCGGGTTCTGCGCCTGCACGGCGCCGTTGGCCGGCGCGGGCTGGACGATCAGGGGATCGGTGGATTGGGCCCAGTCGGCGTGCGCGCTGAACGACATCAACAACGACGACAGAGCGACGACGGCAGCAATGCCCTTCCGTTGAAATTTCATGTACTTGCTCCGAGAAATATTAACTGGATGACTAGAGGGTCAGCCCGTCGACAGAGGTCTGGGCTCGATTTGCTTGAAACGCTCTGCTGATGCAAATGAGCGTTGTTCGATACGAGAAATAATACCCCAAAAAAAATTTCCCGAGGAAAATTTCCCTTAGAAATCAAATATATTCTCGTCCGGAACACAAATCCAACGGTCTTATGAACCTCTAATCAACAGTAATATTTCCAGGCAAATAAACTCCGTTTTTCTACAGAAAAGACTTTTTGAAAACTGTGCAATTAAATCGTCAAGGTTTATTGAATCGCCAAGGATTTAATCACTTCGACAATTATGATATTTAATTAATTCGGAACACATTACGATTGCATTACGGGCGCACCGGCACCCTGCGCCGCCTCGGCGCGCAGCGCGCGCATGCGCTTGGCGTAGCGCAGGCAATAGATGCCGAACGCGAGCGGCGCCTGTTTCAGGTAACGGCGGCGGACCTGGAACTCTTCCTGGCGCGCCTTGATCTTGTTGGCGGACGAGACGCTGCCCGCGTGGTCGCGGAACACGGTCAGCGGCCGGGCTATCGTGGCCGGCCGCGCCACCTTGCCCAGGCGCAGCCACAAATCGATGTCCATCGCGTATTTCAGCTTCTCGTCGAACATGCCCACGCGGCCGAACGCGCTGCGGCGGATGAAGACGGCCGGATGAGGCACGGACGCCCGGCCGGCGGCGAACGCGTGATAGCTGAACGGCACCATCCGGTACGGCGGGATCAGCTGCCCATCCTTCAGCACCTGCACGGTGCCGAACACCCAGTCCACGCGCTCGCTGGCGAAGCACTGCGCGACGGTCTCCAGCACGTCGTCGCTGGCGTAGTAATCGTCGGAATGCAGGTGCGCCACGTATTCGCCCGTGGCCGCCTCGATGCCCTGGTTCATGGCGCGGCTGATGCCGCCGCCCACGTCGCGCAGCACGCGCTTGCGGCCCGGGTACGCCGCGATCATCTCCAGGGTGCCGTCGGTGGAACCGCCGTCGACGAAGATGTGCTCGACGTCCCGGCAAGTCTGCCGTTGGACGGACGCAAGGGTGTCGGCCAGGGTAGCGGCGCTGTTCCAGGTGCAGGTGACGATCGAGAAGGTCGGTGTAGTCATCATTCACTCGTGATAAAAGTCCAGGATCTGGGGAATGGCGTGGAACACGTCCATCGGGAAGGCATCGGGCAGCGGCATCGTCACCGGCGCACGGCCCAGGGTGTGGGCCAGCCGCTCCACGAGCCGCGGCATGGTCTCGGCCAGCTGCAGCTGGCCGTCGTAATACTGGTAGGCCGCCAGCTCCGGCGTGCCGCCCCGTGCCAGCGCGACGCACTGCTTGCCGAGCGCCAGCGCTTCCAGCACCGTGGTGCCGCACGGCTCTTCCCACACGGACGGGATCACGAGCACGTGGCTGCGCGCCGACATGCGGATCACCTCGTCGTACGGCAGCCAGCCGAGGAAGCGCACCTGCGGTCCCGCGTAGCGGCTCTCCAACTGGCCCCGCAGCGGGCCGTCGCCGATGATGCTGACGCGCGCATGCCGCGGCAGCCAGCCTTGCACCTGCGCGAGTAATTCGCCGAAGCCCTGGCCGGCGTCGTTGCGGCCGACGAGCAGGACCTCCCCCGCCTGCACCTCGCCGGGCCCCGCGGCCCGCTCGCGCAAATACGGGTAGCGGATGAAATTGTGGATCACACGCGCGCGCGACAGGTCCGCGTCCGGCACGGCGCGCAGGAACGCCTGGCGCAGGAAGTCCGACACGAAGATCGTCTTGTGGCGCGAGAACGCTTCCGCCGTCTCGGACCGGTAGCGGCGCACGGCCAGCCCGGACATCTCGCGCCGCACCGCGTTCGGCGCCGGGTGGATGCAGGCGGCGCAATCGCGCGCGTCGAGCGTCGTGCACACGTGTTCCTGCTTGAAGCGCAGGTGGATCACGCATTCGCTGCCCTGGTCGTGGCGCGTCTGCACGAAGTTGACGCTCCGCGGCACGTAGCGCCCCGCCATCGGCAGGTGGCCGTGGTAGTGCACGACGTCGTACTTCGCGGCCTCGCGCAGCAGCGCGCGTGCGATGCCGCGCGCGAACCACGGCCGCTTGACGGGATTGAAGAAGCCCAGCTGCGATTCTTTCCAGCCCGGCCGGGAAAAATCGAACCCGGGCAGCACGCGGCCCTTAAAACCGATCTCGGCCGCGCTGCCGCCGTGGAACCGGTCGCTGCGTCCCATGATGTCGACCTCGTGGCCCAGCTCCAGCAGCGCGTTCGACAACGTCACGACATGCTTGCCCAGCCCGCCCACTTGCGTGCCCGGCAAGTCTTCCGAAACCATCAAGACCTTCAAGCCGCTTTCCTCATCGATAACAACCCTTTCACCCTCGTCCACGCCATGCTCTTGTCGTCCTTGTCGATCACGAACAGGCTGCCGTACGCGAGCAGCAGGCCCGCCGTCAGCAGCACGAGCAGGACCAGGTCGACCGGGCCGCCGTCGAACAGCCGGTTGCCCGCGTTGGCGACGACCGCGACGACGGCCACGCCCGCCACGCTGGGCAGATAGGCTTTACGGACGAGCTCGCCCAGCCGCGCGGGCACGGTGCGGCCGTGCACGGCGACGAGGAAGGCGCACGTCAGCAGCACCGACGCGATCAGATGCCCCCACGCGGCGCCATCGATGCCCCAGCCGGCCACGCCCAGGTAGACGACGAGCAGGCCGAACGCGGCGCGCGCCAGCGCGAACATGCCGGAGAAGCGCGGGTGGCCCATGCCGTCGTTCACGAGCGACGGCAGGCTCGTCAGCGAGTCGATGAATTGCGACAGCGCCATCACGGCGAGCACGACCTGCCCCGCCCGCGCGAACTGCGGATTCATCCAGTAATACAGGATCTGGTACGAAAACACGGCGACGAGCACGAGGACGGAGGCGTTGATGAACACGACGTAGCGGCTCGCCTTCAGGTACAGCCGGTTCAGGCGCTCCAGCTCGCCTCGCGCCGCCAGCGCGCTCGCGGCCGGGAAGAACACCCCGGACAGCCGGTACGTGAGACTGAGGATGCGGTTCGCGAGCGTGGACGCGACGGTGAAATACGCGAGCCCCGTGACGCCGACGAGGGCGCCGATGATGAGCTTGTCCGCATACGCGTACGAGAGCGTCGCGAAGCGGCTCAGGAACGAGTACGTGGAAAAGCCCAGCAATTCCCTGCGGATCGCCGCGCCGGGCGTCCGGTAGCGCAGCGCCGGCAACAGGCGCCGGATGCAGCGCCACAGCACGGCGCAATTGATCGCGCTCGTGATCACGCGCAGCAGGATCACTTCGAACAAGCCATAGCCCAGCATCAGCACGGCCACCGTCAGCAGCGGCACGCCCGTACCGAACAGCATTTCGATGCGGCTCGCGATGTCGTAGCGCATCAGCGATTGCGGCACGCTCTGCAGGTAACTCTGCAACTGGCCGAGGAAGAAGCCGAGCGCCGCCAGCTTCAACGTCGCGACCGCCTCGTGTTCCAGCGCGGCCGGCACGGAGAACACGCGGGTGACGAAGAAATGGGCGCCGATGAACAGGCCGAGCCCGCCCACGAGGCCCAGCAGGGAATAGACGGACAGGCCGAAGAACACGGTCTCGTCGATGCGTTCCTGGTCCTTGTGGGCGTTGAATTCCGCGATGTATTTCACGGACCCGGCCGTGACGTTGATGTCGATGACGGCGAAATAGCCGACGATCGCCGTCACGAGCGAGTACACGCCATAGTTCGCATCGCCCAGACCTTGCACGACGAGCGGCACGGTGCCCAGCGCCACCAGCGCGGGGATCACGGCGCCCAGCAGGTTCGAGAAGGCGTTGCGGACGAGGCTGAGGTTCATACGTGCGCCGGCACCAGGTTGACGTGGCGGCGCTTGCGGGTCTCGACGGGCTGCGCGGCCGGCTGCGCGCTCGCGACGGCCATCGCCACGTACGGCAGCGCGAGGCAGATCGCCAGCATCTGCGTCGTGCGCACCTGCGGGAACGGCGTGCCGACGAGCAGGTCGGGCAGCATGAACGCGAGGCCCGCGGCGCCGGCCGTCGCCAGGCCCAGCAGCTCGGGCGGCAAGGTGCGCAGCGCGTGGCGCGCGAAGCGGGTGAATGCCCAGATCGTACCGATCAGCAGGATCAGGCCGGGCAGCCCCGCCTTCAGGGCGATGTGCAGCACGCCGCTGTGCAGGAACAGGCCGCCGTCCTGCCCCGCCTGCCACGAGATGTGCTGGTAGCCCGTGTAGCGGCCCCACGTGCCGATGCCCGTGAGCGGGTGCGAGATGAAATCGGCCAGCGCGAATTTCAGTTCGAGTACGCGCTCGCTTTCGGCGCCGAACCGCTTCGATTCCATGTCGTAGAACAGGCTGGAGAAGCCGCCGGCGGCGCCTTTCGTATGCCCCAGGCGCTTGAACGCCGCGTACAGCAGCCCGGCCCCGAGGACGGGCGCGCCGAGCGCCATCATGTGGATGCGGCGCTGCAGCGGGAAGCGCATCATGATGATCAGGAAGGCCAGCACGAAGCCGATCCACGCGCTGCGGCGGTACGACAGCACGATGCACGCGGCCGTCGTGATGAGCGTCGCCCAGTCGATTGCCGTCCAGAACAGCGAGCGCTTGTTTTTCACCACCTGGAACAGGTTGACGGCGGCGATGGCGAACGCGATCGTGCACAGCAGGCTGTCGTTGATGTCGAAGAACGTCAGCTTGATCTTGATGGCGTTCATGTTGGCGTACACGTTGTTCGGGTCGCCGCCGAGGAAGGCCCAGCGCGCGAGGCCGAACAGGGCGCGCCCGAGGCCCGCCAGCATGATGAAGCGCGACAGTTCGACCGCGTGCTCGCGGGTGCGGAACGACAGCAGCATCAGCGACACGAGCGGCGCCATCCAGACGATGTTGGAAAAGCCGGACGGCGCCAGCGCTTCCGCCAGGGTCACGTTGGAGAACAGCGCCACGGCCACGTGGCCGCCCAGCAGCAGCACCCAGGCGAGGAACCACGGCCGCAGGTTGCACGCCGGCGCGGGATAGCGCTGGAAGCTGGCCGACACGCGCGCGCAGCACCAGGCCCCGGCCATGCACCACAGCAGCAGCGGGAAGAACAGCACGCCGGAGCCGCGGCTGTAGATGCCCGGCGCGGCCGCCGCGGCCAGCGAGCCGTAGCTCGTCGAATTCTTGAAGAAGAACACGGCGATGTAGACGTAGGCGAGAAAGCGCGGCCACACCATGCCGACGCCCATCCCGGCCACGGCCATGATGGCCAGCACCACGACGGCGATGAACGGCAGCGACGTGTAGAAGTACAGGAGAAAGTTCTGCATCGACCGTCAACCCTTGTTTGTGGAGGCGCCCAGCAGCTTGGTGCGGTCATGGGGCGACATGGCGTCCAGCATCTGGTTCACGAAGCGGTCCTGCACGCGGTAGGCGCTGTGTTCGTCGGCCTCGATGGTCGATACGCGCACGAGCATGCCGTCGGGGATCTTGCCCGTCAGGCCGTACAGGAAGCGCTGGTATTTCTGGCCCAGGCCGGACATCACGGCCTTGTCGCCGACCGTCACCCAGTACGTGATCGGTTCGTTGCGCGCGTTCTGGCGCGCGACGAGGCGTTTCACGGGCACGCTGCCGTAATGCGTGGGCAGTTCGGCCTTGTGATCCTGCACCATGTCGAAGCCCTGCGCCACGTAGCAGACCTCGGGCAGGTGCAGCTGCAGCTGCTTGCTCTGGTCGCCGCCGTACGCGATCGACAGCATCACGCGCTGGCCGGCATCGTTGACGTAGGTGCGCGCCAGCGTCTGGTCGTACAGGGTGGCGATGAGTTCCTTCTGCGTCTCGTCGGGCGTCAGCGGCACGACGGAATTGTCGACCGTCCAGTTGCCGAAGCGTTTCGGGATCATCGCGTCGAGGTCGAACCGTTCCTGGACGGCGGCCACCTTCTGCTTCGGCGTGAGCGCGCCCGTCAGCGCGGACGTGCCCGCCATTGCCAGGCCCAGGATCACGCTCGCCATGAATTTGCGGTTCATGCGGCCTCCCTCCGGCGGATCCACCACTGCAGCGCGGAGTCGATGGACAGGATCAGCACGAGCGCCGTGACGAACAGGACCATGCCGGCGAAGCCGTGCAGGAAGCCCTGCCCCGCCGCGTCGCCGAAGTAATACGTGATCAACGTGAGCACGATGACGCGGATGACGTTGGCGGAAAACGAGATCGGGATGATGAACAGGGCCAGGCCGATGTTGCGGAACGCGGACGGGTGGCGCATCAGGTTCAGGTAGAACAGGCCCAGCGCTTCCAGGGTCAGCAGGGTCTGCAGGCCGGCGCATGCGTCCGCCACGAGCAGCTGGTACTGGCCGATTTGCAGGATCACGCCGGAGCGGCTGATCGGGTAGCCGAACGCGAACAGCAGGTGCTCGGTGGCCCAGGACACGGCCATCTTCATCGGCATCGTCACCGCGGCGACGAACTCGCTGGGCAGCGGCACCATGAACAGCATGAAGAAGAACGGGAACCACAGCACGCGCAGCGCGCGGCCGCCCCGCTTGACGAGCAGCACGGCCGCCATCACGAGGATGATCGCGACGATCTGCAGCATCAGGATGTTCTGCGAGCGGCCCAGCAGGTGGGCCATGAGGCCGACGGCGAGGATGGGCCAGCCGGCCCAGCCGGTGCGCGGGGGCGTCGTCGCCTCGAGCACGTCCGGCCATTTGCGATAGATGAGCCACAGCGCGAGGCCGAAGATGATCGGCCCGTGGCCCTGCTCTTCCCCGACCCAGGCGCCGGTGAACAGGTCGTAGAACGTGGGGACGAACAGGATCGCGAGGCCCAGGAAGACCGGCCACCATTCGGGCAGGACCCCGCGCAGCGCACGCAGGTCCGGCGCATGCTGCCGTACGGTGCTGGCGCGTGCTCCGGTGTCCATGTCAGAACTCCATCACCACCGACCCGAGGACTTCGCAGCCGGCGTCGACGAGTTGCTCGGCGGCGCGGCCGATGTGCGAGATCCGCGTGTAGTTCTTGCGCGTGACCAGCAGCGCGCCGCCCGCGCGGCTCGCCACCGCGACGGAATCCATGCCGAGCTGGAACGGCGGCACGTCGTACAGCACGACGTCGTAGCGGCTTTCCAGCTGCGTGTTCAGGTTGCGGAAGCCTTCGCGCGCCAGCAATTCGCCCGGGTTCGGCGGCAGCGTGCCGGCCGGCATGATCGACAGGTCGACGAACGACGGCACCCGCGCGATCACGTCGAGGTCGGCACGGCCGGCCAGCAGGTCGGACAGGCCCTGGCGCGGCTTGAGCGCGAACGCATCCTGCTGGCGCGGGGCGCGCAGGTTCGCATCCACGAGCAGGGTCTGCTCGCCCAGCTGGGAAAACACGACCGCCAGGTTCGATGTGAATAGCGCTGCCCCGTCTTCCGGATCCACGCCGACGATGGCCAGCGCCCGGCGCCCGCGCGCGAACCAGCGCAGCATCAGCTGGCTGCGGATGGCGCGCAGCGACTCGACCTGCGGGCAGAACGGATCGTAGGCGGCCAGCAGCTTGGGCGACAGGCCGGCCTGGCCCTTCTGCAGATACGGATACGAGAACTGGCGCGCCAGCACCTGCTGGATGTCGTCCTCGCTGACCAGGCCCAGGCGCACGGCCGCTTCGCCGAAGCGGATGCCGGTCTCCTTCTGCATGCGCAGCACGCGTTCGGCGTCTTCCGGCTTGAGCTTGCCCGAATCGAGCAGCAAGGCGCCCATGCTCGTTTCCGGGCCGGGGCCGGCAGGGAGCGTGTTGAAAATCGGAGAGTTCATGTTGAAGTCCAGGATCAGTTAAGACGGAGCAGGCGGCGCGGCGTCATCAGGGAACGAATGCCACCCGTCCGTCCACGCGGCGACTTCCATTCGATCGTGCCCAGCACGGGGATGCCCAGCATGTCCTTGACGTCGCTGGCCGAACGCACCGGACGGTTCAGCAGTTCCAGCAGCAGGGCCAGGCCGACGCCGAGGATGGTGCCCAGCAGGAACGCGATCAGCGTGTTCAGCAGCACGCGCGGGCCCGACGGTTCGGTCGGGGCCACGGCCGGGTTCAGCAGCGAGATGTCGGATTGCTCGGATTGCGCTTCGATGCGCGTCTGCGAGAAGCGTTGCGACGCGGAATCGAATGCGCGCTGGGCGCTGTCGAGGTCTTTCAGCAGCACGCCCAGTTCGTCGCGGGCGCGGTTCATTTCCAGCACCTTCGCCTTTTGCTGGGCCACCGCTTCACGCAATTCCGTCTCGCGCTGGCGCAGCACCTGGGCATTCGCGCCCACGCTGCGCGACACGGTGCCCAGCGCGGCGTTCAGCTCGCCCTGGACCTTGTCGAGCTCGGCCTTGGCGGCCTGGTATTGCGGGTGATTGCGGCCGTAGCGCTGGGCCGTGTCGGCGAACTTGCCGCGCGCCTGGGCCACGTTGGCGCGCATCGTCTGGATCAGTGCGTTGTTCGCCACGTCCGGCGACGTCAGCGCGGAACCGGCGGCTGCCTGGCGCGAGTTACCTTCCATCGCGGCCGTCTGCGCCGCCACCAACTGGGCGGACAGGTCGTTCAGGCGGGCCAGTTCGACGTCCACGCGGTTGTTGTCGAGGCTGACGATGCCCTTTTCCTGCTGGTACTTGGACAGGCGGGCCTGCGCGGCCTCGACGTTGTCGCGCAACTGTTTCGTCTGTTCATTGAAGTACGACGCGGTCTTCTTGGCCGGGTCGGTCTTCAGCTGGACGGTGATTTTCTGGTACTCGTCGGCGAACGCATTCGCCACCGCGGCCGCGAACGCGGGGTCCGCGCCCTTGAAGCTGATCTCGACGACGGACGATTCGCGCGACGGCACGATCTCGAGTTTCTTCAGCAGCAGGTCGGCCAGCCAGTCGCGCACCGAGCCCTTGCCCTCGGTCGCATCCTTGAACTGCTCGACGACCGCCGGACTGTTGGCCAGGTGCAGCGCGTCGACGACCCGCAGCGCCACGTTCTTGCTGCTGATGATGTCGATCTGCGTCGCCATATAGCCCGGCAGCAGCTGCCCCGGCATCGTCAGCCCGGTCAATGGATCCACGCCTTTGTAGTTCAACAGAACGGATGCCGTTGCCTTGTACGTCTTGGCCTGGATCAGGCTGAACCCGAGGGCCAGCGCGACCGTGACCAGCAGGGTCGTCAGGATGATCTTCTTCCGTGCAAGCAAGATCAGCAGGAATTGATGGACGTTCATGATGAACCTTTAAAACGGAGTGGATCAAAAACCGAAGCTACCTGCTTTAGAACCAGGACTCTTTGACCGTGATGACGTCGTCGACCTGGACCATGTCATCACCCTTCGCTTCGATCGTGTGCTGCGCACCGTTCGCATCGCGGCGCGTGATGCGCAGGCCGTGTTGCGTGCCGCGCTGGGTCAGGCCGCCGCCGGCCGACAGGGCCTGCTGGACGGTCATCGCGCGTTCCAGGCGGAACGGCCCCGGACGCTGCACCTCGCCCGTGATGTAGGCACGCGGCGCGCGCTCGACGAAGATGATGTCGCCGCCGGCGACTTCGTAATCGCGGTTCAGCTCGCCCTTGCGCACCATGTCGACGACGTCGATGGTTTCGCGCGTGGTGACACCGTTGCGGGTGCGCACCAGGCTGACCATGTCGCCGCCTTCCGGGCCGATGCCGCCGGCGAGCGCCAGCAGGTCGAGCACCTTGCGCGGACCGTCGACCGGATAGCGGCCCGGACGGTTGACCTGGCCCAGCACCGACACCTGCTGGCTCGCCAGCGTGGTGATCAACAGGTTGACCTGGGCCTTCTTGAGGTAGCCGCCCTTCTCGAGCAGGCCGCCGATCTTCTTTTCCGCCTGTTGCGTCGTCAGGCCGCCGACCTGCACTTCGCCCAGCAGCGGGAACGTCATGGTGCCGCTTTCCGAGACCCTCGTTTCGATCGCGAGGTCGGGGCTGCCGTAGACCGATGCCTTGACCACGTCGCCCGGGCCCAGCAGGATTGCCGCCGCACCCGCCATGCCGGCGCTGAGCGTGAGGGCTGCCGCAATCATCCAGTGTACGAGTCGTTTCATGTTCACTCCTTCTTGTTCGTCAAGTGTTGGGATTACTTCAGTCCGGCGACGCCGCGGTCCAGCGCTGCCTTGTCGGTTCCGGATCCGTTCTCGGCCGGCGCGTTCTCTGCGGCCGGCGTACCGGACGCGGGCGTGACGGCGGGCGCCGCGGGATCGGCGTTCGCCACCGCGCTCGTCGGGCCGGCGCCGGCCGGCGCGGTGGGCGCCGCCTTGGGATCGGGCATCATCGATTTGTTCAGGTACTCGATCTTGGCGGTGGAACGCAGGCGCTGCAGCTCGGCCGCGGCCAGTTCCTTGTTCTTGCGGTTCACGAGGAATTGTTCGATCTGGTTCGACGCGACCTGCAGCGAGACCGGCGCATCCTTGACTTCGGCGACCGAGATGAACATCGCGCGCGGCCCTTCCTTGACGACGAAGAGCTGGCCCTTGGGCATGCCCAGCAGCTTGGACGACAGTTGCGGCGGCACGTCCGCCGTCGAACGCGTGACCTGGTTGCGGCCGTACTTGATCTTGTGCGTGTCCAGCCATACCGCGACCTCTTCCAGCGACTTCGCGCTGTCGGCCGCGCTGCGCAGCTCTTGTGTCAGGTCGTTGGCGGAGATCACGAGTTCGTTCATGCTGAACTGCTTACGGTTGGAAAAGAATTCGGGATGCTTGTTGTAGTAATCCTCGACTTCCGCCGGCGCCGGCTTCGCCACGTTGCCGACCCGCTTCTGCAAATAGGCCTGCGCGATGATCAGCGACCTGGCGCGGTCGATCGCCTGCATGACCTTGGGGTCGCGGTCGAGGTTTTCCTTCGCCGCCGCTTCCTGCAGCAACTGGCGGTCGATCAATGCCTGCAGCAACTGCTTGCTGGCGGCATCCTGCTGGGCGGCGGAGACGCCCGCGCGCTGCAATTCTTCGTTGAGCTGGAGTACCGTGACCTCTTCCCCATTCACGCTCGCCAGCGCCTGACCGGGTTTCTTTTCTTTCGCCTTGTCGCCGCACGCGCTCAAGGTTGCCGCAACCAGGATCAGCGCGGCGCACAGCACGCGCTTCGGAGTCGTAGGGGAGGATGTGTTCATGATGGCAGCCACGTGGTTGTTGTTCAATTGGTTTCCTGGGTGGATGGGTAAGACGCTCGTTACAGCCTGCTCATTCTGGGAGCCGCACGACTCGGTATCTGTTCGTCAATTAACACTCTGCCGTACGGATCCCTGCAAAGCCTCAGGCGGCCACGCGCTTTTCCTGGTCGGCCATCAGCTCGACGAAGGCCGCGTACGCGTGCCGCAATCCTTCCGGCAGCGGCGTGCGCGCCTGCCACCCGAGGGATTTCAGCTTGGACACGTCGAGCAGCTTGCGCGGCGTGCCGTCCGGCTTGCCGGGGTCGAACGCGATGCGGCCGCGGTAGCCGACGACCTCGCCGACGAGATGGGCCAGCTCGGCGATGGTGACGTCTTCCCCGGTACCCACGTTGATGTGCGAATGCATCGGGTCGGTATACGACGCGTACGTGGCATGGTCGAGATTCATCACGTACACGCTCGCTTCCGCCATGTCGTCGACGTACAGGAATTCGCGCATCGGCTTGCCGCTGCCCCAGATCACGACCTCGGGTGCGGCGGCCAGCTTCGCTTCGTGGAAGCGCCGCATGAGGGCGGGGATCACGTGGCTGTTTTCAGGGTGATAGTTGTCGCCGGGACCGTACAGATTCGTCGGCATGACGCTGCGGTAATCCGTGCCGTACTGGCGGTTGTAGCTTTCGCACAGTTTAATGCCGGCAATCTTCGCCATCGCATACGGCTCGTTGGTCGGCTCCAGCATGCCGCTCATCAGGTACTCTTCCTTGATGGGCTGCTGGGCGAGACGCGGGTAGATGCACGACGAGCCAAGGAACAGCAGCTTGTTCACGCCGTTGCGCCACGCTTCGTGCACGACGTTCGCCTGCACCATCATGTTGTCGTAGATGAACTCGGCCGGATACGTGTTGTTCGCGTGGATGCCGCCGACCTTGGCGGCCGCCAGGTAGACCTGGTCGATGCGCTCGTTGCGGAAGAACTCGCGGACCTGGGCCTGGTCGGTCAGTTCGAGTTCCGCGTGGCTGCGCGTGACGATGTTCGTGTGGCCTTGCGCGCGCAGCACGCGCACGATGGCCGAACCGACCAGCCCGTTATGGCCGGCCACGTAGATGCGGGGTTGAGTATTCAACGTTCACTCCAGTGAAATTGCAACGTTGTAGCCATGCGATGCGAGGAGCTTGTGGCGACGCGCCGTCTCGAGGTCGTGCGCCACCATCTCCTGTACCATCGCTTCGAAAGAGGTCCGGGGCTCCCAGCCCAGCCGCCGGCGCGCCTTGCCCGGATCGCCGAGCAGCGTCTCGACTTCCGTCGGACGGAAGTATTGCGGGTCGACGGCGACGATCGGTTGGCCCACCACGACGCCGGGCGCCTTGTCGCCGCGAATGGCGGCGACCACGCCGCGTTCGTGCACGCCCTCGCCCTGCCACGCGATCTCGATGCCGAGCTCGCGCGCCGCCACCTCGACGAAGTGCCGCACGGAATACTGGCGGCCCGTCGCGATGACGTAGTCTTCCGGCGTGTCCTGCTGCAGCATCAGCCATTGCATCTCGACATAGTCGCGCGCATGGCCCCAGTCGCGCAGTGCGTCGAGGTTACCGAGGAACAGTTGCTGCTCCAGGCCTTGCGAGATGTTGGCGAGGCCGCGCGTGATCTTGCGCGTGACAAAGGTCTCGCCGCGCCGTGGCGACTCGTGGTTGAACAGGATGCCGTTGCACGCATACAGGCCATACGCTTCGCGGTAATTGACCGTGATCCAGTAGGCGTACAGCTTGGCGACGGCATACGGGCTGCGCGGATAGAACGGCGTCGTCTCGCGCTGCGGCGTTTCCTGGACGAGCCCGTACAACTCCGACGTCGAGGCCTGGTAGAAGCGCGTCGTCTTTTCCAGGCCGAGGAAGCGGATCGCTTCCAGCAGGCGCAAGGTGCCGATGGCATCGACGTCGGCCGTGTATTCCGGCGATTCGAACGACACGGCCACGTGGCTCATCGCACCGAGGTTGTAGACCTCGTCGGGACGGACTTCGCACATGATGCGGTTGAGGTTCGACGTGTCGGACAGGTCGCCGTAATGGAGGTGGAAATGATTGTCCTCGACGTGCGGGTCCTGGTAGATGTGATCGATCCGCTCCGTATTGAAGAGCGATGCGCGCCGCTTGATGCCGTGCACTTCGTAACCCTTCGACAGCAACAGTTCCGCGAGATAGGAACCGTCCTGGCCGGTGACACCCGTGATCAACGCTTTCTTCATTGGCTGTTGTCCTGGTGAATTGTTATGCAAAATCAATAAAAAATTGCAATCTCAGCAATTATTCTCACGCAGCCCATCGGGCGCCGCAAGCGGCAATCCGATTGAATCTGCCCCTTTAAGCGGGACCTAAGCGTCCCCACATGTCCATGCTTCAAAACGCATTCTCGCGCGTCAGCACCACTTTCACGGTCTTGAGGACGATCCACAGATCCAGCCACAACGACCAGTTGCGCAGGTAATCGAGGTCGTACTGGATGCGCGCTTCCATCTTGTCCAGCGTGGCAGTTTCGCCACGCAGCCCATTGACCTGCGCCCAACCGGTAATGCCCGGTTTGACCTTATGGCGCAGCATGTATCCCTTGATCAGCTTGCGGTATTGCTCGTTGTGCGCGACCGCGTGCGGACGCGGCCCGACGATGCTCATCCTGCCTTGCAGCACGTTGATGAATTGCGGCAGCTCGTCGAGCGACGTGCGGCGCAGGAAGCCGCCGATGGGCGTCACGCGATCGTCGTCCTTGCGCGCCTGCACGACGGCATCGCCGTTTTCCATCACCTTCATCGAGCGGAACTTGTAGACGATGATCTCTTCGCCATACAGGCCGTAGCGGCGCTGGCGGAAGATCACGGGGCCCCGCGAACTCATCTTGACGGCCACGGCGATCGCGAGCATCAGCGGCGCCAGCAGCAGCAGGATGAGCCCCGACAACACGATGTCGGAGGTGCGCTTGATCATGCTGTTCAGGCCCATGAACGGCGTCTCGCAGATCGCGATCACGGGCATGCCGCCCACGTTGTCGAAGCGCGCCTGCATCAGGTCGAAGATGTACACGTCCGGCAGGAAATAGACGGACGCGGTCGTGTCCTGCAATTCGTCGATGAGCTTGCGGATGCGCGGTTGCGCGGAGATCGGCTGGCTGATGAAGATCATCTTGATGCCGTTGTTGCGCACGTACTGCGCCAGGTCGCCCGTCTTGCCCAGCATCGGGTGCGGCAGCTCGGCCGGGCGCCGTTCGCCGTCGCGGTCGTCGAAGAAGCCGCGCACCTGCATGAACAGGTTCGGATGGCGGTCGCAGATGCCGGCGAATTTCAAACCCACGTCGTTGACGCCGACCACCACCACCGACCGCACTTCCTTGCTCGTGCCGGGCCGGTTGGCCAGGCGCACGGCGATGTGGCTGCCCAGCAGGATTAGCGGCGTGGCGACGGCCCAGGCCAGCAGCACGCGCTCGTCGTAATAATATTTGAGGCCGCTGGACGAGCCGAGGAACATCAGCACGGCGATCGTCACGCACCAGCCGAAGATCGTATCGCGCGCATAGGCCCACATGCGGCCGCTGCGCCACGTGCGGTACGGATCGACGTGCTGGTACACGGCCGAGGAAATGAAGAAGGCCAGCACCATCAGCACCAGCAGGTAGCCCGAGAACGGCTCATGGAACAGCAGCGCCGACAGGTATAGCGTGCCCATGATGATCAGCGGATCGAGTACGCGCTGGAAGAACGTGATCAGCGGTATGTCATTGACGGTCATAAAAATGATCAGGAACTGCGCGATCAGAACTGCGCATTGGCCGACAGCGTCACGCTGTTCGACTTGAAGCTGCCCGTGCCGAGCACGGGCGATCCGCTGCGCGCCTGGTGCGCCAGCCCGGCCGATACCTGGATGGTCGGCCGCGGCGTCCACGTGGCGGACAGGCTCTGCGTGCGGATGGAATCGCGGATGTCGCCCGTGCCGGCGAACGTGTCGCGCGCGTTGTAGTTGCGGCGCTCGTAGACGGCGTCGGCATTCACCTTGATCTTGGCCGTCGCATCCCATTGCGCGCCCACGCTGGCGCCCTTGTTCAGCGTGTAGCTGACGACCGTGCTCTCCAGCGGTGCGAAGTCGCGCCAGACGGCGGCCCGGTACGTCATCTTGCCGCGCGGCTGGTACGTGGCCTTGACCTTGCCGGCCACGCCGCTCGTCTTGCCCGTGCCGAACGACGGCTGGTCGCGCCGCGTGTAGCCGACCAGTGCGTCGAACGTCGTGGAGCCCGTTGCGATCCACAGCACGCGTGCCTTCAGCTCGTCCTGCGTGAAGTTATCGTTGAGAAGGTTCGGACCCACGGGACGCGGATAGGGATACTTGCCCTTGACCCGCCGCGCCACGAGGCCGACCGTGCTGCCGCTGCTGGGCAGGTAGTCGAGCTCGACCTCGCTCGCATCCTCCGTGCGGTTGTTGTAGCGCTGGGCGAACAGCTCGTAGTCGTACTTGTCGCGCTGGAAGCCCGTGCGCACGCGCCAGGACGAGTGGAAGCGCCACGCGCCTTCCGCGAAGTGCGAGCGGCTGCGGCGCAGGTTGCGCTCGTTGCTCTGGAAATCGGTGTAAGGCGCCAGCACCTGCTGGTACGTGGTGCCGACCTTGCCTTCGAGGTGGTTGCCGAGTTGCCAGAACCAGGTGGCCTGCAAGTCCTTGCCATCGTAATTCAGCTGTTTGAAGTGGTCGAAGTCGTACTTGGACAGCTTGGCCACGATGGAAATCCGCTGCCGGCTGTAGGTCTTATCGAAGATCAATCCACCCTCTCGCATCCACCACGAGTCGGCACGCGTGCCGTCGAAGCCGGGCTGGCCTTCCGGCACGCGCAGCAGGTTGTCGTCGTGGCCGTAGCCGACGCCGGCATAGAGGTGGAGCGCATCGCTGGGACCGGCACCTGCCGGCAAGGTGAACAGGGTGCAGAGCAACAGGGCAAGGGGACGCACGCGGAGATTCAGCATGATTGTTTGTCTTTTTCTTGAAGTTAATGGCGGACGGCTTACCAGTAAGACCAACTGCCGGTCCGAACCACCCACACGCCCAGCAGGCCGTTGGTGACGGCATGTGCCAGGATCGGCGACCACAAGTTGCGGTGACGCATGTACAGCAGGCTGTAGGCCGCGCCGGCAACGATCCCGGCTAGCCAGAGGTTATGTTCGAAGCCGAACAGCACGACAGTGATGACGAAGCTTTTGATGGTGAGTTGAGAGGGCTCAACCGATTCGAAATCGGCCGCATCCACCCACCGCATCAGGAAAGAGCGCCAGAACAACTCTTCCATGACGGGCACGACGAGCGCGGCGCCGGCGATGCGGATCGCGACGAGCAGCCAGTCGATGCGGCCGTCGACGCGCGGATCGAAGCCGGATGGGGAACCGACGACCATCCAGCCGGCGTCCAGGCTGATCCACAGGACGAGCACGAGCACGCCCGTCGCCAGCGCGGAGAGCAGCTGCAACGGTGTGAGGTGAAAGCGGGAAAGTTCTTGGTACTGGCGCCAGAACAGCGCCAGCAACAGGGCCACGAGGGCGATCTTGGCGGGGTACAGCCAGCGCAGGGCGTCCTGCGGCACACCCAGGCGTTCCAGCACGTCGCCGATGACGATGAAGGCCAGGTAGGCGGCGAAGGGCAGGATGCGGAGCCAGGCCGCGCGGTTGAACATGGGAGCGTCGGCGGGGATGGCTGCCGTGGCAGGCACGGCGTAGCGGTCGTCATGCTCAGTCATGTCTCTCCGTCAGCGGGCACCTGGCCCGCGCTCTGCGATGCGCTAACGCATGGGCTAGTCTCCCCGCGCGCGCGCTTCGAGGCCTTCCCAACGCTCCAGCGCGTCGAGCAGAAGCTCCTCGATTTCCGCGTAACGCGCGTTCATCCGGCGCGCGTCAGCGGGATTGGTCTTGTAGAAGTCGGGCGCATTCAGCTGTGCCGTGATGGCCGACTGCTCGTCTTCAAGGCTGGCGATAAGCTGCGGCAACTCCTCCAGCTCTCGCTGCTCCTTGTAACTCAACTTTACCTTCTTGCCGGGCGCGTTCTGTGCGTTGGATGACATATCCTGCGCTTTCGCCGGCGCGGCCTTTTGTGCTACCGCGGACGCGGGCGCCGGGGCCGCTTTCACGCGTTCCCAGTCGCTGTAGCCGCCCACGTATTCGCGCCACGTCCCCTGCCCTTCGGACACGATGACTTGCGTGACGACGTTGTCGAGGAATGTGCGGTCGTGGCTGACGAGGAACACGGTGCCCGTGTAATCCGTCAACAGTTCTTCCAGCAATTCGAGCGTGTCGATGTCGAGGTCGTTGGTCGGTTCGTCGAGCACGAGGCAGTTGGCGGGCTTGGCGAACAGGCGCGCCAGCAGCAGGCGGTTGCGCTCGCCGCCGGACAGCGATTTCACGGGCGAACGCGCACGCTCGGGCGCGAACAGGAAGTCGCCCAGGTAGCTCATCACGTGCTTGCGCTGGCCGTTGATCTCGACCCAGTCGCTGCCCGGTGCGATCGTATCGGCCAGCGTCGCTTCCTCGTTCAGTTGCGCGCGCATCTGGTCGAAGTAAGCGACGTTCAGGCGCGTGCCCAGCTTGACGTTGCCGCTGTCCACCGTCTCTTCGCCAAGGATAATTTTCAGCAGCGTCGTCTTGCCCGCGCCGTTCGGCCCGATCAAGCCGACCTTGTCGCCACGCATGATCGTGCCGGTAAAGTTTTTGACGATCACTTTCTCGCCATACGACTTCGAAATGTTTTCCAGTTCCGCCACGATCTTGCCGGAGCGCTCGCCGGTCGCGACGTCGATACGCACCTGGCCCTGCTGGTCGCGGCGCGCGGCGCGCTGCAGGCGCAGGTCTTCCAGGCGGCGCACGCGGCCTTCGTTGCGGGTGCGGCGCGCTTCCACGCCCTTGCGGATCCACACTACTTCCTGTGCAAGGACCTTGTCGAACTTGGCGTTCTCGACCTCTTCGATCG